>JBEKFD010000349.1:0-3684 GCA_050013495.1 Occallatibacter sp.
TCGTGTTCGTGGTTGCCGATCACGAGATCCTGAAAGGTCTCCACGTCTTCCAGCAGCGCCTGGAAGCGCTCATACCATTCCGTGGTGGTCTCATGCAGGAAGACCAGCCCCTGGTAGACAAAACCCAGCTGAATGTAGCCAAGCTTACCGGCGTACTTGCGCAGCCACTCCGCCTCCACCAGTTCCGTGGCCTCTTCGTCGGGGAAGTTCATCTCCCCGGCTTCTTCGATCAGCGCGTCCAGCTCCTCGGCCTCCAGCGTCATCTCGCTGAAGGTCACAAAGGGAGCGCCAACGTGCTTGGCCATCTCCACAAAGTCTTTCCACGCGTCGGGGTTGTCGGCGCCCTCCCACACAATCGAGGGAATATCCTCGGTGATGTAGCCGGGCAGGCGTTTAAGGCCGTGGCCCTCGATGAAGGCCACCATGTCGTCTTTCAGGGAGAGAAGGTTATCTGTGCTCATAGTCAAGCTCTATTTTCGCAGATGAGGGCGGGCTGGCGCCGCACCTTTGTGGAAACTTTGTTTTTGTGGGACGAAGGCAGAGCATCGGGCTTTACTCTGAGTACAGCATTGAATTCTGCCCTGGATGTTGCTAGAACGCCAAATCTACCGTTCAGTAATCTACCGTGCCCCATCCTTTTCGCGTATTTTGCGAAAAGGGTGGGAATCCACGAATCTCACATGAGGAACGGGTGCCCCATGTCTCGATTTTGAGACCTGGGATACCATGAACCCACAGGAGCAAGCCCATGGCCGCCTTTGAGCGCCACGTCTTTGTCTGCCACAACACGCGCCCCAAAGGCGCACCCCGTCCCTCCTGCACCTCCAATGGAACCAGCGATCTGCACACTGAACTCCAGCAGCGCACCAAAGCTGCCGGCCTGGGCAGCCGGGTCCGCATCAACAAATCCGGCTGTCTGGACCAGTGCGAGCACGGCCCCATGGTCGTGGTCTATCCCGAAGCCGTATGGTACGGCAACGTCCAACCCGCGGATGCGGCTGAGATAGTCTCCGAGCATCTCATCGCCGGCCGTCCCGTAGAACGCCTGCGTGTAGCCGGCGAGTGCCTCAACACCAAAAGCTGCCCGCACCGCGGCTGATGAAAGGTCACACCTATTCCCTATTCCCTGCTTTCCCCAACCCCCATAGTGAGAAAAAACCCGAAAAAAATCACCTTGACCTGCTAAATTCGCCCTTTCTTCGGTTCTTCTCCCCATTCACAACTGACGTATTTGCAGTCGATTCACAGAAAACCGTAGCGTCTCAGATCACCGATTCATGCAAAACCAAGCAGCTGCGGATCACCACTTTGCCCGAAACCAGTAACCTGTAGATGTTCATTTTGGGGGTAAACCGGCTGCCTTTAGCTTCACAGTTTCGACAATCCGATAACCTGTGCCGAACGGTTTTCGAGCGCCAGCCGCATGACCGCGTAATCAAGTCTGCCGCCCGAAGGTGTACAGAGTGTGCCCCGATGCGCTATTCTGAACCTTAATCCATGATCTTCTCCCGCGATTACATCGGGTACCTTGCCCGCCGGACCGTCAAGCATCTCATCGACGCCAAGATGATCACTACCAGTGACTTAAAGGGGTGCGAGGCACGCGTCCATGAGGGGCTGGTCGAGGAACTGTCCCTGGAAGACCGCATCAACGAGGAGGTGCGCGTGATTCTCGACGCCTACTCCGAGGAGATGCGCAAGTCCGGCGCGCAGTATGCCGAAATGTTCAAAAAAGTGAAAACCGAGCTGACCAAAAAATACAAGGCGGTGCTATGAGGATCAGCCCCGACAAGCTAAACAAGCTGGCCCACACCGTGGCCGACACCCTGGCCGAGATCGACGAGGTCGGCTTCCTCGAGGATCGCAACACTATCCGCCAGGAGGCCCGCAAGGCGCTCACCGTGCTGCTCAACCAGGAGGCCGGCATCGACACCGCCGCCCGGACAAAGATCGCCAACCAGCGCAAGATCATCCAGGAAGGCTCGCAGGAGTGGGAGATCCTCTATCGCAAGTACTACAACGACGAAGTCCGCAAGCTGGGCATCTGAGCGATAGTATCCAACTGGTCATCATCCTGAGCGGCCTGAGAGTAGCGAAGGAGTCGAAAGACCGGCTATTCGGGGTGTGGCCATGCCGCTGTGTCGCTCTTTGCCGCGGCCCGGATTTTTGTTAGAGTAAAAGAAGTGGCCGGTGACGGCTGCATGCCGCAAATGTGTGGCGCTATCGTCCAGGGGTTAGGACGTGAGATTCTCAATCTTAAAACCCGGGTTCGATTCCCGGTAGCGCTACCAGCTAAGATACGCTAAAGCCCGCTAAATCAGCGGGCTTTTCCTTTGCCCGAAAATCGCTCTGGCGCTCCCTGGCCACAATTCGCGCAATCCGTGGTACACAGTTTGGTACACAGTCCATTTGGGCGTGTCGCGTTGCCGTGCACACTCCGGCTCTTCGATCCTCGGTTGCTCTTGATTGGCTATACAGGACGGTTTGCCCCAAGAGCCGTGGGCTATGCGGTGTGCCCTGCGCCTCATGCCTTTGTTATTTGTGCGGCCCGGTGAGCTGCGCAAGGCTGAATGGTCACAAATCGACATGGATGCAGCCGAGTGGCGCTACATGGTGACCAAAACCCAGACTGAGCATATTGTGCCCCTGTCGCGGCAAGCCGTGGCGATCCTGCACGAACTATATCCCTTGACGGGCAATGGGCATTTTGTATTTCCGAGCGCCAGGAGCAACACACGGCCCATGAGCGACAATGCGATTCTCGTCGCGATGCGGACAATGGAGATCGCCAAGGATGTAACGACCGGCCATGGCTTTCGTGCCACGGCCAGGACCATTCTCGATGAAGTGCTCGGCGTCAGGACCGATTTAATAGAACACCAATTGGCCCACCGGGTGAAAGATCCCAACGGGAGGGCTTACAATCGGACTGCGTTCCTGCCGGAGCGCCGGGAAATGATGCAGACTTGGGCCGAATTTCTTGACCAACTGAAATGCGGGAAGGTACTGCCCTTCCATGCAACAGCAGCATAGCCATTCGGTCAACTCGGTCAGCAGAGAATCAGGCCATGCCTAGCAATCCCACCCCAGAAGGCTGCCACGCCGGAATCCCGCTCCGGCGTCATCTTGACGACAACGGACTCACAACCGTGCGTTGCCCTCTGATTTCGCGGCTGACCTCTATCTGGCGGGCAATCCACTCCTCTCCTCTGTTTCGATCCAGCCAACAGCCCTGGCCCCCAGCGACACTGGCCTTGGGAACCTTCCTTCGGTGACGCGCAGATAGACAGTGCTGCGGGATAGGCCGGTGCGATCCAATACGACTGGCAGTCTCAGAATCTTTTTCGGCATCCCTTTACCTCGTTGGTTGACTTGCATTGGAATTACGCACGAACTCGCCGAGCGCACCGACCATAGCATCCGTGAAATCTGTCAGCAAACGAGCCCTCAACAACTCGGCTTCATTCGCCTCTTCATTCAGGAACGCACGAAGCTCCTCACATTGTGCGACGAGAGCACCTGTACCCTGCGACAAGCCTCGTTCTCCATACACTGGCATTAGACGAAATATACACCGCAACTGTCATATATGTAATATACTTGCAGACGTACAAATCGTTATGAGATACGGCGAGGTAGGCGCTGGTACTCACAAAACCCCTGCGGGGTTTCGCGCGTCCCACC
>JBEKFD010000350.1:0-3668 GCA_050013495.1 Occallatibacter sp.
GGTCCCCAGGTCTCGTCCTCCCGGCGGATGAGACTTGGGAAGCTGCCGATTCACATCCGTCGTCGAGAGGATGAGCAACACGCGAGCGGTCCAGGATAGTTGCTCCGTTGGACGCAAAAAGCACGCCCAACCGCGATCAGAATTACAGCTTTTGGGGATGAACTTTGGACCCACCACACTGGATAGGTCCCCAGCGTTTGAAAAGCTCCTATCCCCGATGCGGGCAACTCTTGGTGTTGATGCACCCCTCAGCGAGTCTCAGGCGCTCTACCGGACGCCCGCCCACCAGGTGCTGCTCCACGATCTCCGCGGCGTCAGACGGCTGCACATGGCCGTACCACACCGCCTCCGGGTAAACCACCACTGTTGGCCCGTGTTCGCACTGGTCCAGGCACATGGATTTATTAATGCGCACTATCGCGCCCAGCCCGGCGGACTTCGACAGTTGCTGCAACTGCGTATGGAGTTCGCTTTTTCCATCTGCCGTGCAGGACGGCCGGGGAGCATCGGCAGGGCGGGTATTGTGGCAAACAAAGACGTGGCGTTCAAACGGGGGCAAGCGGTGTTCCTCCTGGATGGGAAATATCAGCGCCCATATAAGTGCGGCTAACTCCAGAGTAACCGCTGATGCCCTGTCCCGAGAGCGCGCCGGATGTGCCAAGTTTCTATAATCAGGCTCGCCCGGCCCGGTTCCATCTGCGAAAATAAGACTTGACTATGAGCACGGAAAACCTGCTTTCACTAAAAGACGATATGGTGGCCTTCATTGAAGGGCACGGCCTCAAGCGCCTGCCCGGATATGTCACCGAAGATATTCCCTCGATTGTGTGGGAGGGTCAAAACAACCCCGACGCCTGGAAAGACTTTGTGGAGATGGCCAAGCACGTGGGCGCTCCCTTTGTTACCTTCAGCGAGATGACACTGGAGCGCGAGGAACTGGACGCGCTCGTGGAGGAAGCCGGGGAGATGAATTTCCCCGATGAAGAAGCCACCGAACTGGTGGAGGCGCAATGGCTGCGCAAGTACGCCGGCAACCTGGGCTATATACAGCTTGGCTTTGTTTACCAGGGGCTAGTGTTTCTGCATGAAACCACCACCGAGTGGTACGAGCGATTCCAGACGCTGCTCGAAGATATTGAAGCCTTCCAGGACATCGTGATCGACGACCACGAACACGACGAGGACGAGTAAGCGCGGTGAGCGCCGCGGGGCTGGGCGCAGTGGACGCCGATCGTGTCCGGCGTCCGAATCCCTCGCGTCCCAATCCCTCGCGTCCCAATCAAAGATGGGTGCTCGCGGAGCCGCATCCTGAGGTAGCGGAAGCGCTGGCCAAAGCCGCACGCCTGCCTCATGTGCTGGCGGAGTTGCTCGTATCGCGCGGCATCACCGAGGCGAACGAGGCCTTCGCCTTCCTGAATCCTGAACTCTCGCACCTCCACGACCCGCAACTCATGCTGGGCATGGCCGAAGCCGCAGCCCGGCTGGAGCGGGCGATTGCGCTCGGCGAGCCGGTACTTCTCTACGGCGACTACGACGTGGACGGAACCACGGCCGTAGTGCTGCTGAAGGCTGCTATAGAAATGCTCGGCGGAAGTGTCCGCTTTCATGTGCCGCACCGATTGCGCGAGGGCTACGGTCTGCAATCGAGCGTTCTGGAAGCGGCCTATGCCGATGGCGTGCGCCTGGTAATCACGGTCGATACCGGCATGCGCGCCTTTGCCGAGGCCGAGACGGCGCGCAGGCTGGGCCTGGACCTGATCATCACCGATCACCATCTGCTGGAAGCGGGAGACGCCGTTCCTCATGCACTGGCCATTTTGAATCCCAATCAGCCCGGCTGCCGTTATCCGGAAAAGTCACTATGCGGTGCGGCCATCGCGCTCAAGCTGGCGCAGGCGGTGCTGGAGCGGCGCGACCCGGTGCGCACGCGCGAGAAGACGCTGCCCAGCTTTCTCAAGATGGCCGCCATCGCAACAATCGCAGACGCAGTTCCGCTCAGCGGCGAGAATCGCGTCATCGCCACACTGGGATTGCGCGAGCTGCGTAATCCCGCCGGCATGGGCCTGCGCGCGCTCTTTGCCGCCGCGGCGCTCGATCCCGCAACAAAGCAGCTCACCGCATTCGACATAGCCTTTCGCATCGCGCCGCGCATCAACGCTGCCGGCCGCATGGATGTTGCCTCCGAAGTGATCGAGCTTTTTTCAACGCGTGACGCGGCCCGCGCCGCCGAGTTGGCCGGCAAGCTGGAGCGGCTGAATCGCGAACGCCGCGACATCGAAGCTGTGGCGCTGAAGGCCATTGAGGCGCGTTTGGCAGCGGATGCCGAACTGGCTGCTCCTGAACTGAGTTCAGATCGGCTGCTGGTGATCGATGGCGACGGCTGGCACCGCGGCGTTATCGGCATTCTCGCCTCACGCGTGGTGGAACGCACCGCCAAGCCGGCGATTGTCATCAGCGTGGAAGACGGCGTGGCGCACGGCTCGGGACGCAGCGTGGATGGATTCCAACTTCTGAACGCAATTGAGAGCTGCGCGGAGCTGTTCACGCGCTTCGGCGGCCACGCATTCGCCATCGGCTTCGCCATGCCCGCTGAGAATCTTTCCGCCTTGAAGCAGCGGCTTCGCGCCTACGCCAGGAAACATCTTGCCGCGCGCGAACCGGAGCACCTTCTGCACATTCATGCCGAGCTCCCTTTGGATCGCATCACCCCGGTTCTGGCAGGATGGATGCGTAAGTTGGAACCGCTGGGTCACGGTAATCCCGAACCCATCTTCGTCGCTCGCAAGGTGCGACTGGTAACTGTTCCCCGAGTGATGAAAGAGCGCCACATCTGCCTGGAGCTGGCCCAGGACTCGGCGCTCTCTCCGGCCGGTTCGAGCGCGGCCATGCGCGCCGTCGGCTGGGACCTTGCCGGACGTGTGGCTGCGCTCAGGCTGGCGCAGGGAAGCCTGGTCGACGTGGCTTACCGCATTCGGGAAAACGACCATCCCCAGTACGGGGGCCTGGAAGTGGAGATTGCCGGCATTCGACTCTGCGAAGAGAGTCTCGAAAACCGCGAGACCCACAACTGAGTGCGGGCCCTCGCGGGTTGAAAACAAATAGGTCGAATGCTAATGCTTCTCCTGAGTCTCAGGCTTGGGCTTCGCGGCCGGCTTTGGAGCGGGCGGAGGTGCGGTGTGCACAGCAGGTGGAGGCGAGTTGTGCACGACTGGCGGAGGCGGGTTGTGCACCTGCGGAGCCGGACGAGTTTCATGTGCCATGACTACGGGCTTATTGGTGGAGGCGGCGGGGATATGATTGGCATTTGCGGCGGGCGCGGGCCTGACGCTTCCCGGCGTGGCTGCGTGAGAAACCGGAGGCGCGGGATGCGTCTCGACCGGTAGCGGCTTGGCTACAGCCAGAGTTGCGGGGTGTCCGCCGTTGACCTTGGCATACGATTGCTTGTTGGTCTGCGCAGCTTGAATGTGCTGCGTCTGGAACGTGGTGGGAGGCGTATGTGTCTCATGCGCGGCAATCTGTTCCTGCGGAGTCGCCGTGTGTTGGATTCCGCCGGGACCGCCGCTATACGCAACGTGGTTGTTGTTGACGATCGTGTTGGTCTGGATAATCGTGCGGTTGATGTAGGTGGTGTGGATGATCGTGGTATTCACATTGACCACCGCGGTGTT
>JBEKFD010000351.1:0-3657 GCA_050013495.1 Occallatibacter sp.
CCAAGTTGAAACAAAGTGGGCGAAAGGTAGACCTGCCCGTCAGTGATGGAGATCAGGTTCGTCGGGATGTAAGCGGATATATCCTGCGCCTCGGTTTCGATGATGGGCAGTGCCGTGAGAGATCCACCTCCCCGTTCCTTGCTGAGGTGGGTCGAGCGCTCCAGCATTCGCGAATGAATATAAAAGATGTCGCCGGGGAATGCTTCACGTCCCGGAGGACGACGGAGCAGAAGTGAGAGTTCACGATAGGCACGGGCATGATGAGTGAGATCGTCGTAGACAATCAGGACATCGCGTCCCTTTTCCATGAAGTATTCTGCAATGCTGGTTGCCGCATAGGGTGTGATGTAGACGAGGCCGGGCGCATTATTGTCTTCTACGACGACCACAACGGTGTAGTCCATCGCACCCTGCTTGTCTAGGTTAGCCACCACTTTAGCCACGGCGGCCGCGCGTTGGCCAATCGCACAATAGACGCACACCACATTCTGTCCGCGCTGGTTGAGGATGGTGTCGATGGCGATGGCAGTCTTGCCGGTCTGGCGATCGCCGAGAATCAATTCGCGCTGTCCACGACCGATGGGGACAAGTGCGTCGACCGCCTTCAGGCCGGTCTGCAAAGGCACGCTTACCGCCGCCCGATCCATGATGAGTGCAGCAGGACGTTCAACGGGGAGCCGTTTCTCCGCAGTTATCGAACCCTTGCCGTCCAGCGGATTGCCCAATGGGTCGATCACGCGCCCCAGCAGACCGTCGCCCACTGGCACGTCCATCACGCGGCCGGTCCGCTCGACCTCGTCGCCAGCGTGCAGGTTCTGGTAGTCCCCGAGCAGGATGACGCCGACCTCTCCTTCATCCAGGTTGAATGCAATGCCAAGCAGACCACCGGGGAACGTCACGATTTCCTCATAACCAACGTTGGGAAGACCTGAGAATGTCGCGATTCCGGTGGAGACCTTTGTGACAATGCCCACTTCATGGGGAGTCAGCTTTACCGTGAAGTCCTCGCGACCTTGATGCAGCATCGTGAAGGCCTGCTCGATTGCAGGTTGCAAGATTCCGGCTGATGTAGTCATTTGGCCCCGACGAGAGCAACGGATTTGGGCTCAGGCGCTTTCGCAACTTCCGGCTCGACCGCTTTCGCAGCCTCCGGCTCAGGCGCTTTCGCAACTTCCGGCTCGGCCACTTTCGCAGCCTCCGGCTCGGGCGCTTTTGCAGTCTCCGGCTTTGGTGTGGATTTGATGGCCGCGAGGGATTGTGCGTCTACGAGGTCACTGACTTTCCTGCTCAACTCAGTGAGATAGCCCGCGATGCTCCACGCAACTTTCTGGCCATTGGCAGTTAATTCGATGCCGCAGATTACGTCCTTCGAATCTTCGAATTTGATCCTCACCACTGCTGAGAATGTCTCGTTGAAAGCGTTTTGAATTGCAGCCTTCTGGTCGGCGGGCAGATCGAATGCGCTGCGCACGAGAGCCGGTTGTGACGAGTTCCTGAGAGCGGCGCCTAGCAATTCTTTTGTCTTCGGGTCCAATTCCCGAAGGCGGCGTGTGAATACCTCCCCAACCCGCTCTTCAAGGCTGACGGTGGCGAGGTCCGTGAGTGCCTTTCGCGCGATTGCGAAGACCTCTTTCTCGGCCAGAAGGGTGATTTCACTACCCAGCCGAATTTGATCTCCGTGCAGCGCATCCGCTTGGGTTACTCGCAAGCTTTCCGCATCCTTTTTGGCTTGATCGATGAGGCGCTCGCGCTCGGCTTTCGCTTCGTCCGTGGCTTTGCCGAGCAGGGCGCTCCGTTGCTGATCGAATGCTTTGTTTTTATCTTCAAAATCGGTACGTTCCTTCTCAGCATCGGCCTTCTTGGCATCTGCGTCCGCCAGTTCAGCGGCGATTCGCTTCTCCCGTGCGTCGATGGCATTGAGGATGGGTTTGTACAGAAAATGCTTCAACAACCACACCAGGATGAGGAAGTTGACAATCTGGGCCCCGACAGTGAACCAGTCGATAAGCATCGCTCACTTCCCTCCGGCCTGCGATAGAAAATGATTCCAGAACGGATTAGCGAAGATGAGAATCATGGAGACGACAAAGGTATAGATCGCCGTGGACTCGATCATTGCGAGCCCTACAAACAGTGTGCGGGTGATGGTAGGCGCGGCGTCGGGTTGTTGCGCCAGGGAGGTCATGGCGGAGGCCACGGAACGGCCTTCTCCAAGCGCCGGCCCCATGCAGCCGAAGCCCGTGGTGATGCCGGCGGTAGCGATGGATACTACTGCAACGATGGTGGCGCTATCCATTGGAAGTCCTTCTTGTTGTGGGAGCCATTACGCATGACTCGGCTCCGGCTGGGCCTCGGCAGCAGGCTTGGGTTTGGTTACACTCGTGGCTGCGGCAATGTAGACGGCAGCAAGAATACTGAAGATATAGGCCTGCACCGAACCGGTCAGCAGACCAAGAAGCGTCATGACGATGGGGAAAATAAAGGGAGTGATGGTGAGAAGAATCCCGACGATCATGACTCCGCTCATCATGTTGCCGAAAAGACGGATTGCCAGTGCAAGTGTGCGCGAGAGCTCACTGATGATATTGAACGGCAGCATGATCGGGGTTGGCTTGATGTAGGTCTTGAGATAGCAGGCAATCCCTTGTTCCCGGATGCCGAACAGAGGAACCGCAATGAACACGCACAGCGCGAGGGCTGCCGTGGTCGACAGTGAACCTGTCGGCGGCGTGAAACCAGGAATGACAATGCACACGCTGCAGGTTCCGATGAACAGAAAGAGCGTGCCAAGGAATGCGAGATACTTTCTTGGCTCGCTGAGACCAACTTCTTTGATTTGTCCCTCGATGCCGGTCACAATCATCTCAAGCGCGCTTTGCCAGCGTGAGATGGTTCGCTCAGTGGCAAACTTTCGAGTAATCAGGAATGAGCCCAATGTCATCGCGATCATCATGGCCCAGGTCGTCACGATGGTTTCGTTGAGTTTGACAAAGCCGTATTGCCAGAAGATCTGCTGGTCGGACGTGATATGTACGCTGGGAATGATCATTGTCCACCTTCTTGCAGGATGCGGGTGCTCTTCGCGGGCGGGAGACGTATGAGCCGCGTTATAGCAATGCGCGCCAGTAAGAAGCCAGCCAGGCAGGCCACCAGCTTCCGCCAGTCGCCATGAGACACGAGATAGAACCCGGTAACGGCTACGGCCATTCGGATTAGAAGACTCCCGGCGAACAACAAACCAGACCATTCCGATGGGGAACGCATCTGAATGGTCCACCACAGCCCGCCGAAGAAGAAACCTCCAAGCAGAACACCGGCGAGAAGATCGGCAGCTAGAATCAGCGGCTCATTCATGTTTGTCCTCCTGCCCGTCTTGCATTGCTTTGTTCTGCTGATCCACCCAATGCCAGGCATTTGCACAACCCACGCAGAGCCCAATGGTCAGCAACATAAGTGTCCATGAATGGGCTCCGGGATGATGGTTGTCCCACCACAGGCCGATCATGGCGCCCAAGACCGTCGGCACTGCGACCGACCAACCGATCAGTCCTGTCATGCCGAGACCGAACCAGACAGTCTGTTGACCATTCTTCTGCGCGCGGAGTTTGCGGGCAGCCTTCGCGCTAACCTGTCCGACAAAGTCTCTGTCCGAAGATA
>JBEKFD010000352.1:0-3821 GCA_050013495.1 Occallatibacter sp.
ATCGTCGCAGCCGGATCGAAGCTGACGCCGGCGGGGCCGTGAAACTCGACAAATGCGCCGGGCACAGCGGTTCCCTGTTCGTCATTCACCTGGATCACCAACGGATCTTTCAGCGCCGTGCCTGTGACACCGATCTGGTGCCCGCCACTTGACTCAACCAGGGCCGTTCCCGCAGCCGTCGCTTTCAAATCCGCAGCCTGGGGGGCGGGATGCTTGCAGCCGCTTAGACTGACGACCGCAACCATCACCCACCCTGCGCAGGCCTGGAGCATCCTGCGTGCATTGAATCTCCTCTTCATTGCTTGACTCCCCGCCCGCCTGGGCTTTTCAGCGACATCAGAAAGGCTGTCAGCGCGCGTGCGTCTTCGTCGTTCAGGTTCTGGTTCGGTTCAGTCGTGCCTGGCCGCAGCGCCTGCGGATTCTTAAGCCACGCATACACCCACCCCGGAGTCAACCGTGAGCCAACCTGTGTGAGCGTCGGCCCAATGTAGCCTTTGTCCTTCTCGGTGTCGGCAATGTGGCACGATTGGCAGGCATACTTTGAATAGAACAACTGCCGCCCGTGCTCCACCATTTCCGCTGGATTGGTGGCCGCGGGCGCGAGGTCCGCATCAATGACCGGCGACTGGTAGACGGCGAGAATGTAGTCGGTCAGCTCCTTGTTGTCGCTGTCGCTCAGGTTGAACCGTGGCATGCGCCTGATGAGCGATGGGCGAAGCGTATTCGGATTCTTCAGGAAGTCGGTGAGCCACGGCCGCTGCACTGAGCTTCCTTCCCAGGTCAGGTCGGGCGCCATATCGCCGCCCCTGCCGTTGAAGCGGTGACAACTGAAGCAGGCGAGTTCTGCGATCAGCTTCCCCGCATGTCCCGCGGGCTGGTAGTTGGTGTCCGGAACTGCCGCGACGCGCAAATTGTCCGGCATGGACTTGCCGCGGCTCGTAAGCGCGAGCAAGGCGGTGGTCAAAGCATCGGTTTGTGAAGCGGTCAGAGCAAACTGCGGCATTTTTACGCTGGCTCCGAAGGCTCGCGGCTGACGGATCTTGGCAACAATGTAACTTGCCACCGTGTGTTCCATTCCCGGCAGGAAAACAATCTGGGCAATCGGCTTGCTTCCGATGGCGCTGAGCTCCGGCGCGAAGTTTTCAGGCCTCTGCACACCATTAATTTCGTGGCATGCCGCGCATCCCAGCTCAACAATGAGTTTCCGCCCGTGTGCAATCTGCTGTGCACTTGCGGCATCCAAATGAACACCCGAGCCATAATCCGAATCCGATTTACTCTCCATATACGCTGTGAGAGTTGCGATCTGCTGCGACGTGAAGCGGTAGTGCGGCATGGGCGTTGTTGCATCGTAGACGCGGGGATTCTGGAGCCATGCCGCGAGCCACTCGGGCTTCGCCTTGTTGCCGATGCGCGTCAGTTCGGGACCTACGTCGCCGCCCACCAGGTTGCCCGCCGCATTCTGAACGGCGTGGCATGATGCACAAAACGATTCTCCATACAAGCTCGGTCCCGCGGCCGGATCGGCGGTTGGAACGGCCTTGGCATCGGCCGAAGCGGCGTCTCCTGCATGCGGCGTACTGGTGCTCACCAGGTACGCCGAAATGTCGCTTGCTTCCGCGTCATTGAGTTTGTAATTGGGCATCGTCGTCGATGCCGCGTAGGCCTGCGGATCTTTCAGCCAGCTGAATATCCATTCGCGAGTCGTCTTATCGGCGATATGCACGAGCGAGGGAGGATGATCCGTAGCCAGCACCTTGGTGCCGTCGGGCCGCGTGATGGCGTGGCAGTGGACACAGCCGTAACGCGTCAGCATGGTTCTGCCCAGATTGAGCTGCGGCGTTCCAGTCAGCGCATTCTGGTGGCATTGGCCGCAGCCGGACTCAATGTAACGTGCGGGAAGGATCGGTTCTTCACCGGCCCGCTCGCTGTGGTGCGCCTCGTCGGCGGTAGTGGCCTGCCCCTGCCCGCCATGGCAGATCGTGCAACCGAATCCGTCGAGAGAGTGTGGAATCGCGGGATGCTTGCGGAACGGCTGCTGACCGACGTCGTCCAGGCTGGCTTCATTCAATCCCAGGTGGCAAGTGGTGCAGCGATCCACCACACCCAGTTCCGGGAGCCATATCTGATGAATCCCCGGCTGGAATCGGCGGCGCAAGCTGATTGCATCCCCGCGATCGCGAGTCAGCTTCAGGTATTGCCGCTGATAACCATGCCACTCGCTGAAGTGTTCCTTTGCCGGTGCAATCGCGAGGGCCAGCAGCAGGATTAGACTGACAACGCCGAATGCCCGCACCGGATCGCCGAAGAGCTTTTGCCACGCAGTGGAGAAATACCTTCCAATCGATCGCACTTAACTCCTCCATGGCAAAACCCAGGACCAGCCTGGGCCGCGAAACCATGTGCCGACAGCAGTGAGCACAATCAGTTCAAATAAAAACCACGTCATGACCCAGTAGGCCAGCGGCTTTAACGCCAGGTAACGGCGCAGCCGTGACGGCGAATCCGGCGAGCTGAAGGCGGCAACCATCATTGCCAGCGCGACAAGTACGGTCGGCGCTACGGCAACGTACACATGAAATGCCAGCAGAAAGATCAGCATTGCCAGGGCCACCAGGTAGAACCACCGCAGACGCTTCGTCCGATCTTTCAGAAACAATCCGTTTGCTTCGATGTTGATGTTGAAATACGGAATCACAACCAGGGCTATGATGAGCAGAGTGGGAACCAGCACTCCCGCCACGACCGGCGGAAAGTAGTGGAGCAGTTCCTGCAACCCGAGGAAGTACCACGGCGCCTTGGCAGGGTTCGGCGTGTGCGTTCCATCGGCGATGCCTTCCAGGGGAGCATTGAATTTCAGTGAAAAGAGAACCAGTGAGATCGCAAGCAGCTCAATGGCCAGGGCTGCGCGAAAGAGCACTTCCGGGAAGGTTTGCACCTGGTCTTCCCTGTTGACCTTCACTTGCGCCGACGTGCGCCGCGTAACGAAGACGACGCGCGTGGGTGAACGCCGCTGGTCTGAGTCGATGCCGGCGACGAAATCCTTGGGATCGCTCATTTCACCTCCTTCGCCGTGAGCGCGCTGTCGGTTGCCGCTTGCGCTTTCGGCTCCGACTGCTGTACGTAGAGGCCGCCGTCTTTGCGAATACGCCAGAAATGGACGGCGATGAAAAGAATGGCCGCCAGCGGCAGTACGACGCAGTGCAATACATAAAAACGCAGCAGCGCATTGGCGTTTACCTGATTGCCGCCCAGCAGGAGGAAGTGGATTTTGCTCCCCACCAGCGGAACCGAAGAGGAAAGATTGGAGCCCACGGTGATTGCCCAGAATGCGAGCTGGTCCCACGGCAGCAGGTAGCCGGTGTAACTGAGCAGCAGCGTAATTAGCAGGAGAATAACGCCGACGACCCAGTTGAATTCGCGCGGGGTGCGATACGCGCCGCGATAGAAAACCTTGAACATGTGCGCGAAGACCAGGAAGACCATCAACTGCGCCGACCAGCGGTGGAGATTGCGTAAAAAAAGCCCCGACGACACCACGAACTGCAGGTCCTTCATGTCGGCATAGGCCTGTGGCACCGATGGATGGTAGTACAGCATGTGCAGCGTGCTCGAGCCGGTACCGCTGCGAAAGACCGATCGCCACACCCTGCTCTCGCGTACTTTGTCCATCATCTGGTCGGCGCTCAAGGGCATGCTCATATCCTCAGATACTGCAGCGGTGGAATGTCGGTGGAGCGATCGACCATCAGGTCGCCTTCGTCGCTGACCCAGGTCTTGAGCCACGGAAGCGGCTTTGGCGCAGGGCCTTCGATTTTCTC
>JBEKFD010000353.1:0-4152 GCA_050013495.1 Occallatibacter sp.
TCCTTTTCCGCCGCCAGGCCATGCTTCTGCGCTTCCGCCCGGAGGACGGGCTCCACGTCCTGGTGCGCGGCCGGGTCAGCGTCTACGAGCAGCGCGGGCAGATGCAACTGGTGGCCGAAACCGTGGAGCCGGTAGGCGCAGGGTCGCTGCAACTGGCCTTCGAACAGCTCAAGCAGCGTCTCAAAACTGAGGGCCTGTTCGACGCCGAGCGCAAGCAGCCGCTGCCTGCGTTTCCGCGCACAGTGGGTATCGTCACCTCGCCCACCGGCGCCGTGATTCGCGACTTCCTCTCGATCGTCGCCCGCCGCCACTCCGGCCTCAATGTGCTGCTCATTCCCGTTTCCGTCCAAGGCGATCAGGCCCCGGCGGAGATCGAAGCCGCGATCGCCCATCTCAACGCGTCCGGCCTGGTCGACCTCATCGTTCTGGCCCGCGGCGGAGGCTCACTCGAAGACCTGGCCGCCTTCAACTCCGAACGCGTGGCCCGCGCGATTGCATCGAGCAGCCTCCCTGTCGTTTCCGCGGTTGGGCATGAAACCGACTTCACCATTGCCGACTTCGTCGCCGACCTGCGCGCCCCCACGCCTTCCGCCGCCGCCGAACTCATCACCGAAGCGCAGCACAAGATCGCCGAATATCTCGCCAATCAATCGCACCGCCTCGACCGTGCCGTGCGCTTCCAACTGCTGCAGGCCCGCCAGCACCTGTCGCGTTTGCCCATCAGCCGCGCTGAAGCGCGCATCTCCGCCCTGCTGCACCGCCGAGCCCAACGCCTCGACGACCTGGCCAGCCGGCTGGAGTCGGCCGTCACCGGTCAGCTTCGAAGCCAGCAGAATCGAGTTGCAGCCCTCGGCGCCACCGTGCTTCGCCACGACCCGCGCCAGGCCCTCGCCCAGGCTCGCGAGCGTCTTCAGGCCGGACGCAACCACCTCGATCGCGGGTTTGAGCACATGCTCCACGCGCACGCCAGGACTCTCAGCGCGCTCGACGCCCGACTGAATTCCCTTTCCCCGCTTGCGGTGCTCGACCGCGGCTACGCGCTGGTCCTCAACGCGCAAGGTAGTGTGGTCCGTTCCATTGGCCAGTTGGCGCCCGGCGACCCGCTGGTAACGCGTTTGGCAGACGGCTCCTTCTTGAGCCGCGTTGAAGCCGCCACCGCAGCCGGGAAGGCTGAGAAATAGTAACCCCCGCCCCATTCTTTCGGAACCTGAATGCACAACCTGCAACCGCGCAACAAAGGCTGCGGCCAAGTGTCTTTAAGGTATGCTTTGAAAAGAGCCCCCATCCGTGTGCGATTCAGACATTTGGGGTCGTTTCTTTTATCTTTTCAAGAATTGAGACTATGACCGCAACTGCAACGCGCCAGCTCTTCGGCACAGACGGCATTCGCGCCGTCGCCGGTGAATCCCCTCTTGATCCCGTCACCATTTACGCAGTTGGCCTCGCCTTGGCCCACACGCTGCGGCGCGATACATCGCACCCGAAGGTCATTCTCGGCCGCGACACTCGCGAGTCAAGCCCCTGGATCGCCGCCACCCTGGCCGCCGGCCTCCGCGCCGCTGGAGCGAGCGTTGAGAGCGCGGGAATTGTGCCCACGCCGGCCGTAGCCTTCCTCGCCCACACCCACGGATTCAACGCGGGCGTGGTCATCTCCGCCTCCCACAATCCCTGGCGCGATAATGGCATCAAGCTGTTCGGCGCAGACGGCTTCAAGCTCCCCGACGCAGTCGAGCTGGCCATGGAAGAAGAAATCCTGCACTACGCCGCCAAGAACCACGTTCCCGACCCAGCCACTCTGCCGCCCGTCGAAGACAATGCCAGCTACCAGGCCGATTACATTCAATTCCTCATCGACTCAGTTCCAGGGCTCGCCTTGCGCGGCATGAGCATGGTTGTCGACTGCGCCAACGGCGCGGCGGCAGCCATTGCGCCGGAACTCTTTCGCCGCCTCAATGGCGACAAATCCGCGCAAATCGCTTTGCTCAACACCACGCCCAACGGCCGCAACATCAACGACGGCTGCGGCGCACTTCATCCCTCGTATGTCGCCGCCGAAGTTCAAAAGCGCGGAGCACCCCTCGGACTCACCTTCGACGGCGATGCCGACCGCTGCATGTTAGCCGGCTCTCACAACAATGTCATCAACGGCGACGCCATTCTGCTGGCTGCCGCGCGCGACATGAAGGCCCGCGGAATTCTCTTGGGCGACCTGGTCGTGGCCACCACCATGTCGAACATGGGGCTTGAAGCGGCTCTCAAACGGTCAGAGATACGCATGGTGCGCGCTCCGGTGGGCGACCGCTACGTGCTGGAGCAGATGCTCAAGCACAATGCCGCTCTGGGCGGCGAGCAGTCCGGCCACATCCTCATGCCGCACCTGGCCACCACCGGCGACGGCCTGCTGACGGGTCTGGTGGTGCTCGATCTCATCGTCCGCACCGGCAAATCAATTGACGAGCTGACCGTCGACCTGAAGGTCTTTCCCCAGGTCATCGTCAACGTCAAGGTGCGTGAAAAGCGGCCCCTCGAATCCATCCCCGCCGTTGCTGCCACCATTCGCGCGGCCGAAGCTGACCTCAAGGACTCCGGCCGCGTCGTGATTCGCTATAGCGGCACAGAAGCCCTTGCGCGGGTGATGATTGAAGCCGAATCCGAGACCGCCATGAATCACCACGCAACGGCCATCGCCGACGCCATCCGCCACGAACTCGGCGTGTAGAGCGGGACTTGAGTTGCTCTGCCCCTCTTTGAAAGGGCACGGCTTCAGACGTGCCGCTGGCAGTAGCTAAGTATTGTGGGCTTTAGCCTCTGAGGGAATGCAGATGGCCTGTTCAGGGCTTTCTTCCATTGCACTTAGTTGCCGCCCTTCGACCAGTTCCATGCAGCCACTTTCGCCGTAGCGTCTCCATGTCTAAAGTGGGATTGAACTCCGATCCAGCAGCCTTCTAAAGTTCAACCATGTACGCCACGGAGATTTCTGAGCCGCCGCCCTTGACGATTGAACCGTCTCGCGCGCATCCCCCGTCAGAGCCTCAACATAGGGGCCCAGGAAGCCCGCTCGTGCTCGTCGTCTTCACAGTATCCATGTTCGTCAGCGCCGGCCTGCTTTTCCTGGTCGAGCCGATGATGGCAAAGATGGCGCTGCCCATGCTCGGTGGCACGCCGGCGGTGTGGAACACCTGCCTGGTCTTCTTTCAGACCATGCTGCTGGCCGGCTACCTTTACGCCTACGCATCCACCAAGTGGCTGCGCCGGCGCTCACAGATCATCCTCCACGTTTCTCTTGCGCTCACGCCGCTTGCGGTATTACCGCTGCATATTCCCGCCGGCTGGGAGCCGCCCTCCGACAGCACGCCGGTCTTTTGGGTGCTGGCCATGCTTTCCGTCGCCGTGGGACTGCCTTTCTTCTTGCTATCGGCCTCCACGCCCATGCTGCAGCGATGGTTTTCTCACTCCGGACACAAATCCGCCAACGACCCATACTTTCTTTACGCAGCCAGCAACGCGGGAAGCCTGGTGGGTTTGCTGGGATACCCGTTTCTGCTGGAACCGACGCTGCGCCTGAGCGTGCAAAGTATCTTCTGGAGTTGTGTGGCGTAACCGCCCGGAAGCTGCGCCCGCGGAAGCCGCAGCAGCCGAGGAGCCGGACGACACCGCCCCGCGCGAGATTTGGCGTCAGCGCCTGCGCTGGATCGCCCTGGCCTTTGTGCCCTCAAGTTTGATGATGGGCGTAACCACGGCGCTCACTACCGACGTTCCTGCCATCCCGCTGTTCTGGGTGTTACCGCTAGCGTTCTATCTTTTGAGCTTTGTGCTGGTGTTTGCCAAACGCCCACCCATCTCGCACCAGTGGCTCATTCGCCGGCTGCCCTTTCTCATCCTCATTGCGCTTGTTCCTACGCTATGCAAGACCAAGCTCCCGCTGCTGGCTCTGATCGCGCTCTATCTGCTCACGTTGTTTGCCATCGCGCTGGTTTGTCATGGCGAGCTCGTCCGCAGCCGTCCCAAAATTACGCGCCTTACCGAGTTTTACTTGTGGATCTCCTTTGGCGGAGTGCTCGGCGGCATCTTCAACGCGCTGGTCGCGCCCGTCCTCTTCTCCACAGTGGTTGAGTTTCCGCTGGTGCTGGTGCTCGCAGCCATGTTGCGGCC
>JBEKFD010000354.1:0-3548 GCA_050013495.1 Occallatibacter sp.
AGGAGAGCATCCGCAACCGTTCAAATCCGATTCCCATCCGAACCGAGCGCTAACCGTACTTGAGGTCGGTGCTTTGTCCGACTTCGATAATGTAACCGTCAGGATCGCGGATGTAGCAGCGGATCTCGCCGTACTTGGGGATCGGCGCCGTGATGAACTCCGCTCCTCGACTTTTCCACAATTCATAGCACGCTTGTATATCCGCCACGCGGAAATTCATAAAGCTGTTGATGTGATTCGGGTCGGGGACACTGAGCGTTACCGTCGGCTTATCCGGGGTCGGCCCGCCCCCAACGTTCAGAATCATCCAGATGTTCGCAAGCTGAAGGTACGGAGGCGCGTTGCCGTCACCCATGCTCAAAATGCGAGCGCCGAAGACCCTTTCGTAGTAGTGGGCCGACCGGTCGAGGTCGGCGACGGTGAGAAAAAACGCGATGCTGATTCCCTCTCGTGGGGGCATCTCATAGGCCTTCTGTTCGATTTCTACGCTGCTCATTGATGACTCCAATCTCGATACCGTGTCCGCCGGAGGCGAGGTGCGGCGGTTGCAGCGCTCACAACTGCCTCCCTCGACGGCAACTTCATGAAACCAGAAGCAGGACGACGGGTCTATTGGACGAAGGTATCGACCAATACCAAAGTGCGGATTTGGCACATCGCCAAGAAAGCGGTGCGTACGCTATTCCATGTGCCTGCAAAACCGCGGCATCGCCAATACCATCGTCCAATTGCAGAGTCGGGCTGCCGCTTGAGAGAATTCTTCAGCGAGGCGTGTGGGGCGGGAACCCCCTGGCGCAGAGTTCACGATCCAGTGGCCAGGCGGTTGGGAGACGGAAGGCATCACGTCAAGGGTGAGGACAAATCGAAATGAAGATGGATCAGCGCGGAATCAACCCCGCGGCGAAGCCGAGCGGCAATGGATGCATGGAATGCCTGGCGTCGCCGGAAGGTTGGTGGTTTCATCTCCGCCGGTGCGCGGAGTGTGGGCACATCGGATGCTGCGACAGTTCCCCGAGCCAGCATGCATCCGAGCATGCCGCGGCAACGGGGCATCCGATCATTGCCAGCTTCGAACCGGGTGAGAATTGGTTCTACGATTACAAGAAGCGGGCGATGATCGAGGGTGTGAGGTTGCTTCCGCCGCATTCGCATCCCAAGAATCAGTCCGTACCGGGACCGGCGGGAAGAGTGCCGGCCAACTGGGAATCGCTGCTGAACTAGAATCCTGAAAATGAGGAGGAATTGGCCGTGAAAGCGGCCAGAATTCATAGCTTCGGGCCGCCCGATGTCGTAGTGGTCGAGGATGTGCCCATGCCGTCTCCGGGCCCCGGTGAAGTCCTGGTGCGCGTGATGGCCGCGGGCGTCGCGCCCTGGGACGCGATCATCCGCGAGGGCAAGAGCAAGGTCAGCCCGCAACCTCCGCTCACCCTCGGTTCGGATTTCTCCGGTGTCGTCGACAAGGTCGGCCCCGGCGTTACGGACTTCGCGCCGGCCGACGAAGTCTATGGCGTCACCAACCCGCAGTTTTGTGGCGCCCAGGCTGAGTTCGCCGTGGCCACTGCCGATATGGTCGCCCGCAAACCGCAATCCTTGAATCACGTGGAAGCAGCGTCAGCTCCCGTCATTGCCGTGACCGCCTGGCAAATGCTCTTTCAGTATGCACAGGCGATGCGCGGACACACAATAATGGTCGTGGGAGCCGCCGGGAACGTCGGAGCCTACGCCGTACAAATGGCCGTAGACGCCGGGATTCACGTTGTTGCCATCGCCCACCTCGACGACGAAGGCCAGCTCCGCTCATTGGGCGCGAAATCCATCATCGACTCAAGCAAGCCCGCATTTGAGAAGGACCTCCCTCAGGTGGATGCAATCCTCGACACGGTCGGGGGCAGTACGATCCAGCGCTGCCTGGCTGCGTTGAAACCCGGTGGCAAACTCGTTACCTCGGTTTCCGCCGAGCGGCTGCCGGCCGGGGCCATCTTCTTCTATGCTGAGGTGACCACCGCGCGCCTGCAGACGCTCACAACATTGTTTGACGCGGGCAGAATCGCAGCGCGTGTGGGCTCAGTCCTGCCGCTTTCGGAGGCGCGCCAGGCGCAGGCCATGCTTGCGGGCGCACCACACAAGCCCGGCAAGATCGTCCTTGAGATCGAGGCTCCGCAGTAGGCCCGATCTGCACAGCGAAGCTTGTAGTTCCCCTGGGGACTGTCGCGGATAACGATTCAACTTGCAGGTTTTCCAATTGCCGACGATCAGGCCAGCATCAGTCAGTAGACTGCGGACGATTGGTTACGATCCTGTTTTGGCGGGATTTCGGATGATGCGTGGCCCCCGCCAGGGAAGCCTTCTTGCCCGCTGTTCAGGCGGTCTGTGGCGTCCATCAAAATGCGGGATTATGGACTCTATACCTCCGCGAGTGCGCGATGCACAAGATGGATCGAGATCGCACCCTCGCCAACAGCTGACGCAACGCGCTTCACGTTTCCAGAGCGGATGTCGCCAACTGCAAAAACTGCTGGCAAGCTCGTCTCAAGCATCTGCGGCGGCCGGCCAAGAGTCCATTTTTGTGGAGCGCTTGCCAGAACTGGATCCAGGTCCCGTCCTGTAAGAATGAAGCCCCGCTGATCAAGCACGACGCAGCCACGCAACCAGCCGCTACGAGGTGACGCACCCGCCATCACGAAAACGTGCCGGATTTCCCGCGTCATCCTCTCCCCCGACGACCGGTCGAGCCAGATGACCCGTTCCAAGTGCGATTCGCCCTCTAATGACACGAGCTCAGTTTCCAGATGCAACTCGATCGCCGGATGCGTTGTAATCCTCTGGGTCAGATAGCGCGACATCGTCTCCGAAAGCGTTTTTCCGCGAACCAGCATATAGACTTTCTGGGCAGTTTCCGCCAGGAAAATGGCTGCCTGGCCGGCCGAGTTTCCTCCGCCAATGACGACGACCTCATCCCCCCCGCAGATCTGTGATTCCATGAATGTGGCCGCGTAATAGATTCCATTTCCTTCGAACTTCTTTAGGTTGGCGACGTTCGGCGTATTGTATTGTGCTCCTGCAGCGATGATGATGCTGCGAGCCTGCAGAATATTGCCGTTCTCCAGCGAGAGCCGATATGGCCTCTGATCGCATTGGAACTTGACCACTCGCTGTCCCACCATCATCTGTGCGCCGAATTTTTCCGCCTGAACAACGCCGCGGCGCGTGAGTTCCAGACCGGAGACGCCAGTGGGGAAACCAAGGTAGTTCTCAATCTTCGAACTCGAGCCCGCCTGCCCACCAGGAAAGTCAGCTTCGATCACGACAGTGTCTAAGCCTTCAGAAGCTGCGTAAACCGCCGCCGCCAACCCGGCCGGACCAGCGCCCACGATCGCGACATCGAGAATGTGCGATTCATCGACTTTGCCCGAGAGTCCCAGGCATTGAGCCAACTGTTGCGTCGTGGGGTTGCGCTGCACGGCCTTTCCGCTGCAAATTACGATAGGTATTTCGTCGATCTTCACATTAAAACGATCGAGCAGTTCCTGAGCGGTTGTGTCGCTGTC
>JBEKFD010000355.1:0-3483 GCA_050013495.1 Occallatibacter sp.
GACGATGTTGACCAACTGCGCAAATACTTCGAAACCAGCGAGTGGTCGCCGATTGTGAAAGAGCGCGAACGCAAGAACAGCGAGAGCACCGACGTGATGGTTAAGCTGGTGAACGGCGAGTCGCATGGAATCTTCATCCTGTCGGTTGAGCCCAAGGAGTTGACGATCGTGCTGATTCTGGGGCCCATCAAGATGGATGACCTGGGCAGGTTGAAGGGCGTGGGCGGGCTGAGTGTGCTGGGCGATGTGGCCAGGGATGCCGACAAAGATAAGGAAAAGAGCAAAGACAAGGACAAGGTCAAGGACAAGAAAGGCGGAGACCAATGAGGCGGTTATGGTTGATTCCCATTGCGTTTGTGGTTCTGGCGGTTCCTGCGGCCGTGCTGGCGGGCGGCGGCGAGGGCGGGTTCGACGGCGTGGTGCGCTCGATAGAGAGCCGCTATCACGTGCACGCGACGCGCATTCCGTTCATGGGCCTGATCAGCCTGTTGTCGCGCAAGGCTACGCATGGCGGAGTAGGCGGAATCCATGTTGCGGAGTTCGACTCATTCACAGAAGAGGTGGATGGGAACGAGCTGGACCGCATGGTGGAAGAAAAGCTTGGCGCGGGCTGGGAGCGGATGGTGCGCGAGACCAGCAGGAAGGGCCACGAGCAGACGCTGATCTTCATTCATCCTGAAGGTGACAAGATGGGCATGTTTGTTGTCGACCTCAATGGGAATGAGATGGACGTGGTGCAGGTGTCGGTTGATCCGAAGCACCTTGATGACGACATGGGGCGCTACAGCCATCACCATCACGATGCGGATAAGAACAGCGACAAGGACGGCGATGAGGACAGGCAATCTGATTAGGCGGTTGAGCTTGGGTTTGGGGTTGGATGAGGCGAGTTAGCTCCCGCGGATGCGGGATTCAGTGAGTCAGCGGGGAGCCTCGTCGTTCCCCGCTTGTCGTCTGCATCTGCGCAGGTTGGAACCAAGTTAGGCACGGAATCAAGCTCTCCATATGCGGCGAGTCCAAGGCTGCCTAGACTTGATCGTAGTATGGCCAGCATTGCACCTACGCCGACATCGAATTATCGCGGCCGCGTTGCGCCTTCGCCCACGGGCTATTTGCATGTGGGTCATGCGCGCACGTTTTGGACGGCATGGCAGCGGGCCCGCGATGCGTGCGGCGCGCTGGTGATGCGCATGGAAGACCTGGACCCGGAGCGCAGCAAATCTGCGTTCGCCGAGGCTGCCTATGAGGACATGCGCTGGCTGGGGATTCGCTGGCAGGAGGGTCCAGACAGGGGCGGCCCGTTTGCGCCCTACGTGCAGAGCCGGCGGCGAGCGATTTATCTGGCGGCTTGGCGCAGGCTGCTGAAGCTCGGCCACCTCTACCCTTGCCGGTGTTCACGCAAAGATCTGGAGACCGCGCTGGGGGCGCCGCATGAGCGGGTGGTGGCCCAAGGCTCATTGGGAGGCGGAAAGCTGGATATGGAAGACGACGATCCGGTCTATCCGGGGACCTGCCGGCGGTTCTTGGGCAATGCGTCGCAATTGCCGGGTCCCACGGCGAGCGGGATGGAACTGCCGGAGGGGTACAACTGGCGCTTCCGCGTGCCGGATGGAGAGGCGATTGAGTTTGTGGATCGCAACCTGGGGCCACAGCGGTTTGTGGCCGGCGAGGATTTCGGCGACTTCGTGGTATGGCGCCGCGATGGCGTGCCGAGCTACCAGCTCGCCTGTGTGGCCGACGATGCGGCCATGGGGATTACAGAAGTGGTGCGCGGGGCGGACCTGCTGAAGTCGACGGCGCGGCAGATGCTGCTGAATCGGGCGCTGGGGTATCGCGATCCGTTGTGGTTCCATTGCCGCCTGGTGGTGGATCACAACGGCCGGCGGCTGGCCAAGCGGCATGACTCGCTGAGCCTGCGGGCGCTGCGCCAGCGGGGCCTGACGCCGATGAATATTCTCTCGGCGGAGCTGCCGGTGGAAGTGTAGATTTCGGAACAGATCAAAATCCAAACACAGATGTAGACTGAATGCGCTTTCCTTGCGCGTGTGGAAGCGGCAGCGGTGAAAGGTCGGCCCGGAAGATTGGGCCGTCGGTCCGCAGGCCGCGTAACGACCTGCGGGCCGTGCCAACGCAAGGGAGGTGAGGATGATTGGATGAGAAATCGTCCTGGATGCGGGTGGCCATTACTATCGCCATTGATTGGCGGTTCGTAATGGCACTCGTTATCCTAATCCTGGCGCTGCTGATGAAGTAGCCAAACTCCCGGGAGGGCCCACACCCTTTCGGGACTAAGCAAAGTATAGCAAATTCCGCAAATTAACCGGCACAAATTGATCGCAGGCCCGCCCTTACTGGTGGCGGATGAACTTGCCCGTATGCAACTCGTCCATCGCCTGCCGGATTTGGGCCTGGGTGTTCATCACGATGGGCCCGTACCACGCGACCGGCTCTTCGAGCGGCTTGCCACTGACGAGCAGGAAGCGAATGCCTTCCGGCCCGGCCTGGACGACGATCTCATCGCCGCGGTCGAAGAGTACCAGCGAATGGTTTTTCGCGTCGTAGACCGCCGGCGCGTTCGGATCAACGCCTGACTCGGTCAGCACAGCCTGCGGATCGCTCGCGTCACGGAAGGTTCCTGCGCCGGCGAAGACGTAGGCGAAGGCGTTTCGGGTGGTCTCGACCTTGATCCGCTTCCGCTTGAAGGGCGGCACGGAAATGTCCACGTAGCGCGCGGCCGCACTCGATTCGGTGGCTACGCCCTCCACCGGGCCCTGCTTGCCCCAGAACTCGCCGCAGATAATCCGCGCCTTGGTGCCGTCATCCTCGGTTACCTCGGGGATGGCGGCTGACGGAATGTCCTGGTAGCGCGGATCGGTCATCTTCAGCGCTGCGGGCAGGTTGGCCCAGAGCTGAAAACCGTGCATGCGGCCGCGGGCGTCGCCGCGCGGCATTTCCTGGTGCAGAATGCCGCTGCCGGCGGTCATCCACTGCACGTCGCCTGCGGTCATTTTACCCTTGTTGCCCAGGCTGTCGCCGTGCTCCACTTCGCCGGCGAGGACGTACGTGATGGTCTCAATGCCGCGATGGGGATGCCACGGAAATCCGGCAAGGTAGTCGGCGGGATTCTCGTTGCGGAAATCGTCCAGCAAGAGGAATGGATCGAACTCCTTGGTCTTGCCGAAGCCGAAGGCACGTTGCAATTTAACGCCTGCCCCTTCGATGGTGGGCGTGGTTTCAATGATCTGTTTGACTGCGCGAAGCGACATGGTTGAACCTCCAGGGAGCTTACCCTTATTCGATGCGCGAATGGGATATTCGTTGCAACAAGTATCTAAGCGCATGCCAGTTGACATGAGGCTGGCCTGGAGTGAACCCCCAAAGTGAGACATTTTAGGAAGTCACAGTTTGCAGCGAATGGGGGGCTGCAAATGCGAAGGAACAGGAGTTACACGGAGGAATTCCGGCGTCTTGCGGTAGCGCGGA
>JBEKFD010000356.1:0-3456 GCA_050013495.1 Occallatibacter sp.
AATCAACGTAAGGCGTACCATCTTCTTAACCTTGCGTCGGCTGAAGCGGCGTCGTTTTCGCCTGTGGCCACCCTGCGGCCACTCCTCGAATGGCTCCTGTACAGCGGGACTGTTCGCGGTTGGCAGATCCGGCTCCGGTGACATGATTTGTCCAAGTTTAGCGCAAGTAAACAACTGCCAGCGACACCGGCAAAGTCTATCCGAAAGATATCGGCCTCATGCACAACATGGTACACTACGAAACCACGGCAGGACTCCGACTCTGGCTGCCAGCGAGGAATTCCCGATGGCAAGGTGCAGTAAACATCAAATTTCGACGATCGTTCTCTTTTCAGGGTTGATTTTGCTGTGCGCAACGGGCCGGGCACAGACCACATCGACATCGGGTTCCAGCTCTCAGAATCAGGATACCGAAAAGTCCGCGCCAACTGGTACGTCCGGGCATAGCGACATTACCACGGAGCCGAGTCCGTTTTACAGAGTATCGCCCGGCGATACGCTGGATATAACCGTCTTTGGAGCATCTGATCTTTCGCAGAAGGTGCGTGTTACCAGCAAAGGCGAGATTTACCTGCCCCTGGTGAACTATGTTCACGTCGGCGGTCAGGACCTCCAGGAAGCTCAAACAAGTATTGAGAGCGCCCTTAAAAAAGGCAATTTCATGGTGACTCCCCACGTGACAATTGCGGTTGCCGAGTATGCAAGCGGCGTGGTGCTCATGGGTGAGGTAAACAGGCCGGGAATCTACCCGGTAACGGCGGCCACCAGCAAGTTGCTAGACCTGCTGACGGAAGCCGGTGGTACGACCCAGAGCGCGGGCCAGATGGTGACCATTACGCATCAAGGAAATGATCAGCAGCAGGTCGTGTTCCTGTCTCACGATCCCACCAAGGCGATGGAAGCCAACGTCCCTATTGCGCAAGGGGATACCATCATGGTTTCGAAGGCCGGCACGATTTTTGTGATTGGTGAGGTGGTTCAGCCGAGCGCGTTTATTATGGAGAACCGTTCTGGCTATACCGCTTTGAAGGCACTGGCGATGGCGCACGGCGCCACGCGGTTGGCCAAGTTGTCGTCGGCAAGAATCATTCGCCAGACGCCAAAAGGCGTACAGGAGATTCCGGTGCCGCTTGACAAGATCGCCCAGGATAAGGCGCCCGATACTGAGCTGATCGCGGATGACATCCTGATGGTGCCAACCAGCAAAGGTAAGATCGCAGCCGCGCAAGCAATATCAATGGCGCAGTCGATCACCCTTCTTGGTGTTTCCCATACGTGGTGACGATTTTTGCCGGTCAAAACCAGTTGCAGGTGGCAGACTGGTGAAACCAACCCGGCGGACAGCTGGCTAGCGGGAGACAACGCCGCTCAAGTGGCGGCGAATGCGGGCCGGAACACCCGTCGCAACCACTTCATTCGGAAGATCGCGGACGACAACCGCTCCCGCGCCAACAATCGCACTTGAGCCGACTTTCACGCCGTGAATGATCGTGGCCCCTATGCCCAGCCATGACAAGTTTCCCAGCTGTGCACATCCTCCCATAGCAGCATTCGGCGAAAGATGGGCGAAATCTCCCACGCGGCAGTCATGCTCGATGATGGCACCGGTGTTGACGATGGCTCCAGTGCCGACTTCCGCATCGGGGTTGATGACCGATCCTGCCATGACCACCGTCCCCACACCAATCCGCGCGGAAGGCGCCACTACCGACGAAGGATGCAGGGCGGAGACGAGCCTGATGCCCAACTGGACGCAACGGTCCGCAACCCTCTGCCGGGAAGTGTTGTCGCCTATGCCGAGAACCACCATGACTGGTTCTGCCTTGGCTTGCGTGGCCAGCCAATCACCGTTGCCGACAACTTTCAGACCCAGAGTCTCGCCGGATTCACGCGCAGAACCGTCATCGATGAATCCTGCAACGATTACGCCGCTTGCGAGCAGGATGTCGGCGACGACCTTCCCATGCCCACTGGCACCGTACACAAAGACGCGGCAATTTGGCGGAATCTGGGTCAATCGCGGGGTGCTCCGAATTTTTCCGTAGTCACATGCCCCTTCTGGCTGATGCCTTCGCGATTGACCACTTTCCAGATTGTCATGGCGATGATTCGGATATCCAGCCAAAAACTTTGGTGATCGACATACCAGACATCCAGCGCCAGTTTTCGTTCCCAGGTGAGGGCATTGCGCCCGTTCACCTGCGCCCAACCGGTCACACCCGGCTTGGCATCGTGCCGCCGTGCTTGCTCGGGTGAGTAATGGTCTAGATATTCCAGGAGCAAAGGGCGCGGCCCAACCAGGCTCATCTCGCCCGTGAGAACGTTCCAGAGCTGCGGCAGTTCATCAAGACTAAGAGCTCGAAGAAATCTGCCGAGCTTCGTGAGCCGTTCGGCATCCTGGCTGGTATCGACGATCGCGGACCCGTCTCCGCTCATCGTCCGGAACTTCACCACCGTAAACGAACGGCCGTGGTATCCCGGACGCACCTGCCGGAAAAAGATCGGGGCCCCCATGGTCACGCGAATTGCGAGCGCGATGGCAAGCAGCAACGGGGACCACAAAATCAGGCCCATAGCCGCTACTACGAAATCCAAAGCGCGCTTGCAAAAAGCGTTTACTGGGTGTCGCTGCATATCGGTGCCGCCTCGGCGAAGAAAGCTGGAGGTACTGGCAGTCCTCGCTCTCGCAGCAGTTCATAATATAAATTGCTCAGCGACTTCCAGATTATCTCCTGCCGGAACCGCTGAAAAACGCGCTCGCGCCCGGCACTGCCCATCCTCTGCGCGAGTTCTCGATCAGATAGCAGCCCCACTAACGCGTCCGCCAGGGCGTTCACATCGCCTACGCGCACCAATAAGCCCGTCGCGTCCGGAGAAATTGAATCGACTGCGCCAGTTGCATCGGTCGTCACAACCGGACGCCCAGCTGCCTGGGCTTCCAATACAGTATTGGGAAACCCTTCCCGATACGTTGGCAGCGCCAGAACATCCATCAGCAGATAATAAGGCGCCGTGTCAGGGACAAATTCTACATGTATCACGCCGTCCCCGGTCTCAATAGCCGTACGGCTCTCGGGTGAAACTGGGTCGCCGGGTTCATAACCACCGATTAGCATCAAGACGACATTCGGAATGCGTTCTCTTACTTGGGAGAAGGCGGCGAGCAACTCAGAAATGCCCTTGTCGCGGGTGAGGCGGCCTACGTATCCGATCACCGGAACAGTGGCCCCAATCCCATGCTGCTGGCGAATTCTTGCAGCGGCGGAGAGTCGTTCCGGAGTGAGCGCAAAACGAGCAGGATCCACTCCATTGCTGCTGCCCGAAGCCAAGACAATGGCTTTCTCACTACGAACCAGCTCGAGTTCAAGTGCGCGTTGTCGCAAGCTGGGACTGACGCAGATCACGCGATGTGCGCACGCGCAGCTGATGCGCTCCGTCAACGACAAGACTACCCGC
>JBEKFD010000357.1:0-3354 GCA_050013495.1 Occallatibacter sp.
CAACGGAGATAACGAATCACTGAATGAATTTCACTGTTTTTCTAGGCAACCTGCCCACCTGGGTCACTGCCGATGATATTAAAGCGTGGCTAACCGCCGAGAATCTGGTGGCGGATTCGGTTAAAGTAATCCGCAACCACGAAACACAAGAATCCAAGGGCTTCGCATTCGTGGAAGCTCCTACCGCCGACGAAATGCAGGCGATCATCCGCCGTTTCGATCGCGCCCCTCTGGAAGACCGGCTGTTGCGGGCCAATCCGGCTCAGCCCTCCAAGGGTAAAGACGGCAAACCGGCGACTATCGAGCAACGTCCCCAGCAGCAGATGCAGCAACGCAATGGCGTCGGCGTCCGCAAGCCGCGCCGCGGCAAGGATGCAGCTCCCAAGACCGCTTTTGGCGCAGAGCTGGCCAAAGCATTATAAACAGCGGCCCCCACGAAAGAATCGGGCCTTTTAAACGTGCTCTCCCCCACACCTGTGAAGCACAATCACAGCCCCCGTTCCATTAAGTTGTTCTATTGCAGCGACTTCCGTTTGGCCAACCATCTGCATCCGTCGCGTCCATGAGATTCTTCTGGCTAGCCTCGATTTTGGGGAGCAGCCTGCTCCTGGCCGGAACTCCGGAACAGGACATGAACGTGAACACGCGCTACACGGTGGAAAGCGTGGAACTTGCCGGCGACAATCCCGGCATCAGCACCGGGCTGCGCGGCGAGCTGACCCGGCTGGTGGGCGCCAAGCTGAATCCGGCCGCGCTCGACGAGCTGGCCACCCGCATCCGCCGTGAGTTGCATGTGCGGGCGGTTACCCATCGCTTGTTGCGCGGGCAGTCGCCCGAACATGTGCGCGTGGTGTTCGATGTGCGAGGGACTCCCGCCAAATTCGAGGCCTCCGTGCCGAAGCTGCTTTACCGTACCGATGCGGGCTTCAGCGGTCTGGTGGAAGGGACAGCCACGGTGGGGGCACATGCCTTCACCTTTGGAGGCGTCAGCGACGGCGACAACCTGGCGGAGCGCTACACCGGCATCATCGCCCGCTACGAAGACAAGCGCTTGGCCACCGATCGCATCCGGTTCCGCCTGGATTTCGAGAGCTACCGCGACCAATGGAGTCCGGCGACGACCACCGCACTGGAACAGCCCGGCGCAGCCAGCGATACTTCCGGAATTTACCGGACTCGCCAGAATATCGAGCCGCTGGTAACTTTCCAACTGCTGCGGGGCGCTCCTGGGGTGATGAATCTCACTGTCGGTACCAGTTTTGAACGGCTGCAGATGCAGCTTCCGGCCGCGCGAACGGAGTCGGCAAACGCGATGGTGACTACTCTGCGCTATCATCGCCGCGTCGAAGGCTCCGGCGCCAACCAGCAGGAATGGGACGCAGGTTACAGCCTGCGCGCGGCCACCAATGTTTTGGGCAGCGATTTCGCTTACGCCCGTCACCAGGGAGATGCGCAATACGTCTACTCCTGGGGCCGCAGCCAAATCCTCGACGACCTGACGGCCGGCGCGATCACCGGGCAAGCGCCGCTGTTCGAACGCTTTATACTAGGTAACAGCACTATGCTCCGCGGTTGGAACCGCTTTGAGCTGGATCCGCTGGGCGGGAATCGCGTGGTGCATAACACGCTGGAGTACCGGTACCGGCTTCTCGACGTTTTCTATGATAGTGGGGCAATATGGGATCAGGGCCAGGCGCCGGTTTTGCGGCACTCGTTAGGCGTGGGTGTGCGGCAGGGCAATACTTATGCGGCACTGGCGTTTCCTGTCAGAGAAGGCCATATTGAACCTGTTTTCATGGTGGGCATGAATTATTGAGGGAGCGATGAGTTGACCCTGAGCCGCGACCGTAAGGGAGCGGTAAAGATAAGCCGCAGGCGCTGGCTTCTGGCCGGTGTGGCTATACCTCTGTCCCGCCTTTGGGCGGCCGAGCGCCTGAGCGTTACCTGGGATGGCGACGACCTGCATGTGGCAGCGCCGCAACTGCATTTCCTGGCAGGGAAGCCGCTGGACCGCCTCAAAGACGGCAGCGCGGTGGTCTTCCTGACCCAGTTGACCCTGACTACCGATAATTTTGCCACCAGTTTGCGCCGCATTCCCGAGCGCTTCGTTTTCAGCTACGACCTGTGGGAAGAGAAATTCTCAATCACGAAGCTGGGCGAAGGGCAACGGACGGTTTCGCACCTGTCCGCGGCGGCGGCGGAAGCCTGGTGCCTGGACAACGTCGCCATCAGTTCCAGCGGCTTGCCCCAGGACCGCCCGTTCTGGCTGCGCTTCGAAATGCGGGTGGCCGAAGCCAGGGACGAAGCCGCGGTGATGGGCGAGTCCGGCTTGAACCTCACGCGCTTGATCGAGATCTTCAGCCGCCGCCCGCGCGACCAACAGCCGCAATGGTCGGCCGACGCGGGCCCGTTGCGCCTGGGCGATTTGAAGAAACTTGTGGGCCGCGCCGCGCGAACGCTGTGAACCGGCTGCGCAACAGGCTGATCGGGATCTTTCTGGCGGCCACGCTGGTTCCGCTGGCGGCCACCCTCTGGATTACAACCTCGCTTTTGGACCGCAGCTTAAGCTACGCCTCAACCGGCGAGTTGGACCGCCTTTCCCGTTCCCTGCAAAAAACCGGCCGTGAGCTCTACCAGCGCGCCTGCGAAACATTGAAGGCCGATGCGCTGGCCGGTCGCATGGCGCCTCTGCGTTATGCCGCGGCCCAGCAACCCAATTGGCCCGCTCCCGTGAAGACGTTCTTCGATAGCGGCGACGCTGAAAGCTTCCTCCGCGACGGCCAGGATGGCGACCGCATCGACTATCTGGCGCGCCGCGGCGGCGATGTGTGGCAATGGTCCACCAGCCTGGGCGGCGTGGGTATGGACGAGCTTTCGCGTGAGATCCGCACCGCCCGGGAGATCGTGGAGAAGCGCCGCTCGCGCGATCTGCTCCGCGGACTTACCTACACCTGGGCGCTGCTGGCCGCGTCCGTTTGGATCGTCTCCATGGTGCTGCTGGTGTACCTGGCGCATCGCATCAGCCGGCCCATCCAACAGCTCACGGCTGGGCTTTCGAAACTCGCGGCGGGCGATCTGGCCACACGCGTGGAGGTCCGCAGTGACGACGAAACCGGCCGCGCCATAAGCGCGTTCAACGACATGGCGGAACGGCTGCAGAGTTCCACCGAGCGCCTTGTATACCTGACGCAGTTGGCAAGCTGGCGAACCCTAGCGCGCAAGATGGCGCATGAGGTGAAGAATTCGCTCACCCCCATCCGGCTGACAGTGGAAGAGATGCTGGCGCGTTACGGCGATCGCGACCGCGCCTTCGCGGAACAGGCAGCCCAGATCGTAGTGGAGGAAGTGGAAAGC
>JBEKFD010000358.1:0-3350 GCA_050013495.1 Occallatibacter sp.
GACTAGATATAAAGTACACGCAACATCATAGGAGATGAGAATGCGCTTTTCCAACAAGACTCTTCTTAAGGGAATCGTTCTGCCCGGTATCTGCGGCGTCATGCTGCTGGGTCTGCGAGCCACGCCAGCCAACGGCGGCGAGAAATCGTCAGGCGAGCAGAGGGTGCAGGTGGCGGCATACTACTTTCCCAACTGGCACGAGGAGACGCAGCCCGTCGTGCATCACGGCGAGTGGGAGGGGTTGAAGAATGCTAAACCCCGCTTCCCTGGCCAGCCGCAGCCGGTAGTTCCACTGTGGGGCTACCAGGACGAAGCAGACCCCGCGGTGATGGCTCAGAAAATTGACGCGGCGGCCGACCATGGCGTAGATGCCTTTATTTTCGACTGGTACTGGCGGAGCGGCGGAGAGGCGAAAGGTCCGTCTCTCGAGAAAGCGCTGGACGACGGATACCTGAAGGCGCCGAACCGCAAACGGGTCAAGTTCGCTCTCATGTGGGCCAATCACAACCTTGGCCCCGACAACCCGGGTGCCATCCCAAGAGAAGTCTTTGATAGGTTCACCGACCATATCGTGAACGACTACTTCACCAGCGATTCTTATTGGACCATCGATGGCCGATGCTACTTCTCGATCTATCAACTGCAAACATTCATCGACGGAATGGGCAGCGTGCAGCAGGCCAAGGAAGCTCTGGATTCCTTGCGGGCAAAGACGGTAGCGGCGGGCAGAAAAGGCATCTATCTCAACATCGTCGATTGGCAGCTTCCCATCCCCAACGCCAAGGAGGTTCTTAGAACGCTTGGCGTCGATAGCGTGACCAGCTATGTGTGGGTGCACAAAATCGATCTGAAAGACTTTCCCAAAACCGACTACACGCAAGAAGCCGATGCATACTTCAAGTATTGGGACGACCACAAAGACGATTACGGGGTTCCTTATTTTCCCAATGTGACCAAGGGCTGGGATCCGACTCCCCGCGTACCCGCCACGGAGCCTTACGACGGCAAGAAGTATCCCAACACGCCGGTTCTGTGGGACAACTCGCCGAAAAGGTTCAAGGCATCGCTGGAGCAAGCCCGCGAGCGGGCTTTGACGCTCCCCGCGGGCCAGCGCGTGATAACGATTTACGCCTGGAACGAATGGACCGAAGGCGGCTTTCTGGAGCCGGAAACCATGTACAAAATGGAGTATCTCAACGCAATCAAAAGCGTGTTTGGAGTAGCTAAACACCAGTAGCCCGGCAGCGGCACCGATTATGATTGGGGCGGCACAAATGCGAACGGATTCTCGAATCGGAATCTGCGCAAGAGAAGTCGCCAAGGGGTGTGCAATTGACAAACGAAAATGACTTGTCTTCACTGAATCGACGCGAGTTTCTTTTGGGCGCTTCCGCGGCTGGCGGAGCCTTGCTTTCCGAGCCGCTTTCTTCGCTCTCCGAGGTGCCGGCAGGCAGCCCCCAAAGTCCTGAAGCCGCCGCCCGCCACCCACGCACCGTTCCGCCGCCTTCGCCCGTCCACACCGACTTCGAAGTCGGTGTCATTCGATTTGACGGCTGGGAGCATTGGCAGAAAGATTCACCCTGGAAGCCGGTTCGCTCGTACCCCGACCGCCGCCCGGTTCTTGGCTACTACGACAGCTCCCTTCCGGAGGTACTCGACTGGGAGATCAAATGGATGCTGGAATGCGGCATCTCGTACGCTGTCCACTGCTGGTATCGCAAGAATGATAATGTCGGCAAGCCGGTGACGGTGAACGATCTCTTCCTGCAGAACGCAATCCATCGCGGCTTCTTTCACGCAAAGTACCGTGACCTGTTTCGCTTTGCCATCATGTGGGAGAACCAGAATGCGGGCGGCGTCGCTTCGGAAAGCGATCTGCTCGACAATCTCCTCCCATTCTGGATCGCAAACTACTTCAAGCATCCGAGTTACTACAAGCTCAACGGCGTCCCCGTTCTCTATGTATACGAACCCCGCGGTGCGATCAAGCAACTGGGCGGCGTCGAGAAGACCAAGAGTGCGCTCGATCGTGTTCGACAAAGCGTTCGCCAAAGCGGCTTTCCGGGCCTGTTGATCTTTTGCGAATACCGCGGACTGGATCCTTCGGTCTTTGCCGCAATCGCAGGGGCCGGTTTTGACGCTCAGTTTGCATACTGCGTCGACATGAACGAGGCTGCAACTGCTGCCACAGGCAAAGACCTCGTCGCTCTTGCAGATCTATATCCCTCTCCGCAGCAAGTGCTGGAATGGCAACTGAATTATTTCGAGTCTCGCAAGCGTCAGGCCGCGTTTCCGATGATTACCACTGCATCCGTAGGTTGGGATCCCAAACCGTGGGAGCAGCCGCAGGGCGCGGATTACCTCACCCCCCACGGCATGAATCGGTGGCGGCTCTCCCCCGAGCAGTACGGATCGCTGCTGCGATCCTTGAAGCAACTCAATGCAAGCCTTCCGGCGAAGCATCCCTACCGGAAGACGATTCTGCTCGATAACTGGAACGAGTTTGGCGAGGGCCACTTTATCTCGCCGCATCAGGGCGCAGGCTTCGGTCACTTGAAAGCGGTTCGCGAAGTTTTCTCTTCCCGGGATAACCATCCCGATTATCGAAGCCCTTTTGAGCTGGGCTTTGGGCCGTATGACTTAGACCCCGCATAGCTTCAATTCAGCGTTCTTACTGCTTCCTTCGCCTGGACGATCGCCTGTATCGTTGCCCAGGCGAAGCCTGCATGTCGAGGACGCAGCGCACAGACGCCGCTCTGCTTGATTCGAGTCGGTTGTCATTTGATCGCCTGTCGCCGGCGAAGCGCCCTACCAGGAATGATTGGCTACGATATCCACCGAAGTCGGATTGCAGTCGATGAGGGTGGTATGGAGAACCAGCTCAAGATTCTTCCGCTCCCATGCACTCCTCGGGATGATGCTCTCCAGTTTCTTCAGCCTTGCAGGGTCGGTCACGAATTGACCCGCAGCCCGGGTGCCGCAGGTTGTGGTTCCCGCCAGGGTGATGACCGGGCCACCGGTCTTGGAATCGAAGAGCCTGCAAATGATGGCATAGTCTTCCGTGATCGAACTGGCTCTGGCGCGCTCCGGCCCATGCGAAATAGACCAAACCCGGCCCTCGCCGCCGCGCTCCCTGATATTCAAGGCGCGATCGAAATAAAAGTGCTGATCGAGGTTGAGATTCAAGGTCCAGAAGTTCGCGTAGCTGCCTACCAGAATCGTCGGAGCACCGTGCAGGTCTTCGAACGCCAGGTCCGGTCCCATGCGAAGATCGAAACTCCGTTGACGCCCGTTCAGCAAGCTGGTCACATTCACAACCGCCGCCACGTCTCCCATTTCGACATAGTCGT
>JBEKFD010000359.1:0-4332 GCA_050013495.1 Occallatibacter sp.
AACGTCTGGTAGGCTCTGGGGTTACCGGCCTTGAGGGTAGCCTCCCACGCGGCAAACTCGTAGGTGTCCGACTGGGCTGCAGCATCGATGACTGGAGTGGGCAGCTCCACTTCGGCGACTTTTACGGGTTGCGCGGCAGGTGCGGGTGCGGCGGGCGCGGGTGCAGCGGGTGCGGGTGCGATGGGTGCGGGTGCGATGGGTGCGGGCGCGGCAGGTGCGGGCGCGGCGGGAGCGGGGACAATCGGGGCTGAGACTACAGGTGCGGGCGCGGCGGGTGCGGGAGCAGCGGGTGCGAGCGCGGCAGGTGCTGGCATGGCAGGAGCTGGCTCGGCAGGTGCTGTCTCCGCAGGTGCAGGCGCGGCCGGTGCAGGAGCGGCCGGGGCGGCGCTCAGAACGCTCAGCGTAAAGACGACGTTGATCGTGGTTTGAACTTTCACCGGCTCGCCGTTGACCAGGTAGGGCCGGTAGCGCCAGGTTCTGACGGCACTGAGGGCGGCGTCCTGCAAGAGGGCCTGCCCAGTAACGACATGCAGGTCTTCGACGCTTCCGGACTTCGAGATGGCGGCTTGAAGGACCACTATTCCTTGTATGCGCGCGGCCCTGGCGACGGGCGGATAGACGGGATCGGTCTTCTGCAGCAACATACCGGCCATGACGTCTGCGGGGACCTCGACTTTACGATAGGCCAGCTTGCCGGCCAGTCGACCAAACTTCGCTGCTGCGGAGGATTGCGAGTCGGAGGGGGTTTGCGAGTCGGAGGAGGTTTGCGCGAGGGCGGGGGTGAGCAGTGCGCAGAGGCAAGAACAGAGCAAAACGAAGGCGGAATGCCGCATTCCGAATGGCCGGACGCGGCGGAGATTCAGTAGAGCCATAGGAACTCCTAAAAAAGGGGAACGACGGGAGTGTATCAGAAAGCAGGCGGGGTTGGCGAGAGGCATCGGCGCGGACGCTGCACCGTTCTTTCTGGAAATGCCGTAAGATGGTGATTGGATTGCATTCTATCTTTTGCCCACAGTCAAGGGGCGAATGCGAAGCCATGACCCAGCCTATGACAAATCCCGCATCCAGTTCAGCGCGTTATTACCTGACCACGCCGATCTACTACGTGAATGCGCGGCCTCACTTGGGCCACGCCTACTCGACCATCCTCTGGCATCGAGACCTGGTTCCTCACTGGCACCGACGAGCACGGGCAGAAGATCGAGCGCTCCGCCGCGCAGGCCGGGCGCACGCCCATGGAGTTCGCCACTGCTATTGCAAGTGAGTGGCGTGGCCTGTGGGATCTGCTGGGCCTCACCTACGACGACTTCATCCGCACCACCGAGGAGCGCCACAAGCGCGGCGTGCAGCACCTGTTCGCCACGCTGCGCGACCGCGGCTTCATCTACAAAGGCTCTTACACGGGCCAGTATTGCGTGAGCGACGAGCTGTACGTTGACGGGCCTCCGGGGACGGTCTGCCCGGATTGCGGGCGCGTGACGGAGACGGTGAGCGAGGAGAATTACTTTTTCAAGCTCTCGGCCTTCGAGCGCAAGTTGCTGGAGTTCTACGAGGCCAACCCCGGCTTCATGGGGCCTGAGTCCACGCGCCGCGAGGTGATCTCGTTTGTGCGCGGGGGCCTGAGGGATCTGTCGGTCAGCCGGACGAGTTTTTTCTGGGGCATTCCAGTCCCCGGCGACGAGAAGCACGTGATCTACGTCTGGCTGGACGCGCTGGCCAACTACATTACCGCGCTGGGCTACGGCTCCGAAGACGCGGAGGAGCAGGCGCGCTTCGAGAGGTTCTGGCCGGCCGACATGCACCTGATCGGCAAGGAGATCAGCCGCTTCCATTGCGTCTACTGGCCGGCCTTCCTGATGGCCGCGGGCATTCCGCTGCCGCGTACGGTCCGGGCCAACGGCTGGCTGCTCTTCGACCAGGGCAAGATGTCCAAGTCGCGCGGCAACGTCGTGAGGGCCGAGACGGTCCTGGAGGTGCTCGGCGCGGACGCGCTGCGCTACTTCCTGCTGCGCGAGATTCCCTTTGGGCAGGACGGCGGCTTCAGCTTCGATGCCCTGGTGCAGCGTTACAACGCCGACCTGGCCAACGGCTACGGCAACCTGGTCAGCCGCGTGGTGAACATGGTTCACAAGTACTTCGGCGGGGTTTTGCCGGAGCCGGGCGCAGAGACCGGTGCCGAGGCTGCGCTGCGCGAGAGCGCGGTGAGAACGATTGCAGCGTTCGGGCGGGAGTTCGACGAAATGAACTTCTCCGAGGCACTCAAAAGCCTGTGGGTTTTGGTGGCGGAGACGGACGGCTACCTGACGGCCAACGCGCCCTGGAAGCGGCCTACGGACCGTCCTGAGGCGGAGCACGTGGCTCTTCAGGCCCGCGTGATGGCTACGGCTGGCGAGGCGATTCGGATTATTACCGCGCTGGTCTATCCGATCTTGCCGGAGTCGGCGGCGAAGGTGTGGCTGCAACTTGGCCAGGGCGAGATTACCGAGGCGGCCAAGCAGGCTTTTTTGAACGAGATTGCGTGGGGCGGGTTGCGGGCCGGAACAAAGTTTGGCGAACCTGCACCGCTCTTTCCTCGCGCGGAGAAGGATGCGGTGGAACGGATGCAGAAGATCGAAGAGCAGAACAGCCTGAGCGTAATTGAGGCCGCGGGCGGCAAGGCCGTTTCCCAAGATGAGCCAGCGGCCAACTCGGAGCCTTCGGCTCCGTCGAATTCTACTGCTGCCGAAAAAGCAGCCCCTCCATCTTCGGCTGTCGAAAAAAGCAAAACGGAGGGAGACGGGGGTTTCAACCCCCGTGTAAAGCCAATCGAAATGACAGGGGCTTTAGCCCCGGATGCAAAGACCAATAAACAAGAGGAAATCATGAGCGAAGAATCCGAAAAGCAAAAGTCCTGGGACAAAGTTCCAGTTGATTCAATTGGCGTTCAGGCCGAGGATGAAGCCCTGGCATACGAAACGGTTGCGCAGGCTGCCAAGGATGCGGCAGCTCCTGCTGCACCGGTTGCGCCGGAGCCGCAGTTGGCCGAAATCCAGGAACCGCAGAAGATCTCGATTGACGATGTAACCAAGGTCGATCTGCGCGTGGCGCAAATCCTCGTCGCCGAGCGAGTGCTCAAGGCCGACAAGCTGCTGCGCCTGGAGGTCGATCTCGGCTACGAGAAGCGGCAGATTCTGGCCGGTATCGCGCAATACTACGAGCCGGAAAAGCTGGTTGGGCGGAAGATCATCATCGTCGCCAACCTTGCTCCGCGCAAGATGCGGGGGCTGGAGTCGAATGGAATGCTGCTGGCGGCCTCGTTGCCCGATGGCGCGCCGGTGCTGGCCGGATTCCTCGAAGAGGTTCCGTTGGGCGCGCGGCTGAAGTAAAGTTTGACCACGCAACAGAAAGCTCTGAATTTACTTCGAACGCGAGTGCCGCGCATCTTGGGCGGCCCTCGCGTTTATTTGGTCTGCAGTCAGTTTTAGCTTGCAAGATGCAGCGGGCATTTCTACAATTAGTAGAAATTTTCCAGACTTTCTCCAAACAATCTGAAATCTGTTCAGGAGTTGCACGATGAAACGATGCCTTACGCTGATCTTTCTGGTACTCCTTTGCGCGCAAACTGCCTTTGCATTCCGCCACTATGTAGGACAGTTCTATGACGGCGAAGCCAGGCCACGCACTGACGTTGCATGGATTTGGATCAAAAACGACGCCGTGATTGTTCAAATTGACGGCCATCGGATCAGGCCAAGCGGAGGATCAGGTGTACCGGGAATGTTCATGGTGCATGCCGTTGAAGTGCTTCCAGGCAGACATGTGATATGGGTAAGCTTTAGCAATGGATCGGTTCATTCCGTGCAGGCGCAGGAGATCGTGATCGACGCGAAGAGCGGCGAGAATTATGCCCTTGGCGCCGATGCCAAAATCGCATGGGTAAACGCAAATTCACATTGGAATGCCACTATCGCGCCGTACACTCCCAGCGAAAAAGACTTGGATAAAATCGATCGAACGCTGTTGGAGCGCTCCGATAGCGTGGAGGGAATTGTTCAAAGCAGCACGGTGGATAAGCACGTATTATACCCTTGGTTTCTGCTGGCCGTGCCGGGATCCCCGCAGCCCAGAAAGTTTTCATGGTACTTTAAAATGAAGGAAGGCCAGAAGCTTCATGTGGACTACTACCCCTCCAGCCCGGACAAGGCGGACTATGTCTGGGAGATGCAATAGAGCCGTACACTAAACTCCGACTATCGCAAAACAACTCAACGCCACGCCAAACTGAGGCCCACGCAGTGCTCATCGATTCTCACGCCCACCTGGACAGCCCGCGCTATGACAGCGACCGCGAAG
>JBEKFD010000360.1:0-3318 GCA_050013495.1 Occallatibacter sp.
GGCCATCACGCGCTCGATGACGTTCTCGCTACCAGCGTGGATGGGTTCATGCAAGCCGAATTTGGCGGCAATCGCATGGCGCTCGGGATACAAATCCGAGGTCAGCACGCGCGCTTCGGTGCGCCGCGAGAGCGCGGCCAGCATGATGCCGATCGGCCCCTGCCCGATCACCAGCACCGTTTCGTCGGCGGCCAGATGGAGCAGCTTTACGGCCTTCAGTACTGTGTTCACCGGCTCGATGAAGGCCGCCTGCTCAAAAGGAACTCCATCGGGTATCCGCACCACGCCGCCCATCCGGACGATCCAATCCATCACCCGGATGTACTCGGAGAAGCCGCCGCCGGAAGGCTCGAAGCCGGCCGTTGCGCCGACTTTTTTATAAGTAGAGCATTGTGCGAAGGTCTGCTTGCGACAGTAGTAGCAGTAGCCGCAGGGAATGTGATGGAAGACCATCACCCGCTCGCCGGCGGCGAAATTGGTCACGCCCTCGCCGGTAGCAACAATGGTTCCGGCCATCTCATGGCCGAAGATGCGCGGCGCGGAGTGCGAGCCGAGGTGAATCTTCTTGAGATCCGTGCCGCAAACGCCGCAGGTGGCAATCCTGACCAGCAACTCGCCGGGGCCAATCAGGGGCACCGGCACCGTCTCCAGGCGCAGATCGTTGACGCCGTGGTAAACGACGGCCCGCATGGTGGCAGGAATATTCGTATCGATCCGGGGTTCAGCGTTTTGGGTAGCCATTGAGCTTTCTAATGTTACTTCGTTCATCCAGCAAATCGAGCACGGAGGCTGCGATGCTTCGCGCAGCCTTCCTGCTATTTTCGCCCATCCGGATGAGCGCCCGCCAGTGCCACGGCCTGAAGAGCGCGAAAAATACGAAGCTCAGCAATTGAAACTGTCCGTCGGTCGAGATAAAGCGATTGAAGTCAGGAAGTTGGTCGCTGTATCCATCGCTGATTCCCTTAATGCAATAAAAAGGAATGCCGCGTATCCGGGCGAGGCGCGCGATGGCGGCGGCCTCCATGTCAACCAGAGCGGCTTGGTAGGTGGAGGCGAGGCGCTGCTTCTCGGCGCCGTCGGCGACCTTTGCGTTTGTGACCAGCCACAAATCCGGGTGGCCCAGGTCTCGATTTTGAGACCTGGGAGTCCCATTCATTGAACCATCAGCATACGGTGTCCGAAAGCGCTCCCCTGTACGGGCGTCGATGACGGTGGAAACGTCGTAGGTCTGGCCGGAGATAAGCTCCTCGCGCAAGGCTCCCGCCCAGCCGGTGGAAATCACCGAATCAAACTCTCCGCTCTTCTCCACTTCGGCAAAGGCACGGGCCGCCCGCTCCACACCGGCCCCGGCAGAGGCGGCAATCCACTCGCCGCCGTCGAAGCTCCAGCGCCAGAGATCTACGCCGTTGTGGCGTTCGTGCCGCCAGCGGCGCGTCAGCGGCTTCAGCTCGGCGGGCATGGCGGCGATGATGGCTGTGCGGCTCATGGTTCCATGTGTTTTGCTTGTTTGCCATCCATAACCCGGGAGCGCCCTGGTATTAGCATGAGCGGTATTTGAAAGGCGATCAGGGTCACCAGCGCAACAAAAAACGCCCACAAATTCTTCTGCACAAGTGCCCAAATAAATGCACTCCACGGCAATATATAAGCCAGCGCGATCCACCGGCTCCAGCCGACATCAGCGAGCCGTCCAACTGCTGTAATTGACCAAAGAGGCGCCCATAGGATAGCCAAAACACAAACAGCATAGTGCGCATACGGATCCGATGAGCTGTGCCCCGCGCTTGCTATCACTGGATACAGTGAACAAATAGCCGCAAAAGTAAACCCGCCTCGTCCCACCGGTCGTCGTAATCTTCGAAGGAAGTAGTTCAACTCGACTCCTTTCACCGGGTCACGACACATACCCATGCGCCCGGAACCAGTCTATCGCGGCCTTCATCGCCGGGTTGACGGGCAGGAGGCGGAAGCCCAGCTCCTGCTGCGCGTGGGCACTGGAAGCATACATCTTTTTGCGACCCATGCGCACCTCTTCGAGCGTGGCGCGCGGCTCGCGCTTGCGGATGCGCCCGGTGATCCACTCCTCAAAAAAGGCGTAGGTCGCGGCCACGATGAAAGGAATCTCCATCGTCGGCGACTTGAGGCCGGTAATCGCCGCCATCTTGTCGAGAATCTGCTTGAGGGTGAGGTTTTCGCCGCCCAGAATATAGCGCCGGCCCGACTGGCCTTTCGTCAACGCGGTCACGTGTGCGCGGGCGACCTCGGCGACATCCACCAGATTCAGCCCGGTGTCCATGTAGGCGGGAAATTTTCCGTTCAAAAAATCCAGAAAAATCTGGCCCGTCGGCGTGGGCTTCGAGTCATTGGGGCCGATCGGGCTGGTGGGATTCAGAATGATGACGCGCTGACCGCCCTGCGCGGCCTTGATCGCTTCCTGCTCGGCCAGAAACTTGGAGCGCTTGTAGTGGCCGACCATGTCTTTCAAACAGACCGGCGTCTCCTCGTTGATGACCAGCCCGTCGCGGCGGAAGTGCATGGTGGCCACGCTGGAGGTGTAGACGAAGCGGTTGACCTTGGCCTCGCGCGCCAGCCGCAGCAGCTCGCGCGTGCCGTCCACGTTGGCCTTGTACATCGCTGCCGGGTCGGGAATCCAGAGCCGGTAATCGGCAGCCACGTGGACGACAGCATCGCAACCGGCGAGCGCGGGCTTGAGCGATTCGGGATCGGCGAGGTCGCCGACGTGCGTCTCGCCCGCAATGCCTTCCAGGTTGGCCAGGTTGCTGGTCTTGCGAACCAGAAGGCGCAGCTTCGCGCCGTCAGCAGCCAATGCTTGCGCCACATGATGGCCTATAAATCCCGTCGCGCCTGTGAGAAAAACTTTCATAGGGTCTTCTCACGTTCCATACTAAACCAAGGGCTTCTGCTGGACATGAGGGCCTAATTCACAAGAGCGACTCTGCCGATAGAGGCGATATGGGCAAACGATTCATCCTTAACACGAACAAGCGCATGCAAGTCACATTTCCGAAGGACATGTTGGAGCATTGCGGACTTCCATCAGGAGGAAAACTCAAGGTGGAGTTTCTTCCTGACAGAACTTGCAAATTCAGCCCGATTCATCCTCGATCAAGCGCGAAGCCCCGTCGGAACCCGCCTGTGCCGTCTCGGTGAGTTTGAGGCATGGCTGCAGGCCAAGCTGTGGGCGTGAAGACAGGTACGCGATCGTGTTCTCCCAGGTCTCAACTTCGAGGCCTGGGGCACATGGCGGACCACACTAGCGCAAAACGGCCCTCGATGTATCGCATATATCCTGCCCAC
>JBEKFD010000361.1:0-3288 GCA_050013495.1 Occallatibacter sp.
GTGCATCGCCAGTTGTTTGGCCCTCTCTCCGCTCTCGCGCTGGCGAGCGCGACTTGGCTGGTTGTGGCGCGCTGGAACCCGACGGCAGCCGTGCTGACGGCAGCCGTTGTTTACGTTGGCGTCTTCATCAAGACTGACGGCCCGACGCTGGTTTTGTTTCTGCGATCGTTTGCCCGTGGAAGGGCAGTCTAGAGCGCATACTCCCAGCCTGCAAGCGTGGCCTATTGCGTGCCGATGGTCTTGGATTCCGCCGGCGAAGCTTCAATTTGCGGCTCTCGCGGCAAATAGATGAAGGCTCGTTGGAACGTTGCCGCAAGTTGATAGTTCTGCCGAATCTCCTCGGTCATCGAGTCGGGGAAAACATAGGGGTCAGTCTTCGATCCAAGCTGATCTTCGAGGACAATGGCGGCAAATTTGTGCTGGCGAATCCCATCCGCCATGGAAGCTGCAAATGAGCGATTCTTCTCAGTGACCCTGGTAAACATCCAAAGATCCAAAATGTAAGGCCGCTGGCCCGCCAGCACCGGCAACAACGGGTTGGCGGCAAGTATTGGCTTGTCCTGCCTGCCAAGGAAATTGAGCGTCTGATCGAACGTGCGCGAATAGGCAAAATCGAAATAGCCGCCACTGTCTGGGCGATGGATGCCGTAGAGAATCGGGCATACGGCAAACAGGGCCAAAAACAACAATGTGACCATTCCAAATGTTCTTTCTTTTGTCGCGGGATCGAATAGCCATGCCGAGAATACGATGAGGCAAGCAATGTCGATATCGAGGAAGTGATTGATGTTGGTTCCGATCGCTCCCAGTACAACCGCGGTCGAGGCCGCCGTGCACGCGAAGAAGATTGCCGGCATGCTGGATGTCCGGTTGCGTATAAGCGCGAAGAAACCCGCAAAGCCCAGGATCAGGAAGACGAGTTCAATGGGTAACACCGTCGCCGGGATAACGGCAAGATGCCATAGTCCCACGGGAAGGCTGAATCCGGCGGATACCGCACACGCACGGAACACAGCGATGAAGCGGCCTCCCGAGGCCAGCGCCACCAGAGCGAGTACACCGGCGCACCCAATGCCGGTGGCCACCAGAAGGTACGCCGCGTTTCGAAACTGGCGGGATAACAAAAAGGAAAGCGCGACCGCCACGACGCCATAGAGGCTGGTGGGTTTTGCGGAAAAGGCGAGGATGAACAGGATCGACGCTGCCAAGAGGTGACGCCGCTCAACTTTAGCCGCCATGCAGGTTGCCAGTCCCAGGACCAGGAGAGCAGCCGGCAGCAGGTCGCCACGAATGGAGAGGATCGCAATCTGCACAGCCTTGGGAGCAAGCACCACTACCGAGAGACAGGCCGCAGTCAGGGGAGCTATCCGCAACTGGCGAAGAACTCGATAAATGCCGAACAACAACGCCAGGCCAGCAATCGCCTCGAGGGCATGGCCCGCCGCCTCCGGCCCCAGGCCGACCTTCATCAATGCAGCGTGCAAGACAAAATGGAGGGGGAGATAACGGGTGCCTCCATAGCCCACATCGCCGAACATTGGGCGGTAAAACACACCGTCTTTCAAGTCGACAGCGAGCGCGGTCCAGGTACCGCTGGTCGGTGTCAGGCTAAGGCCGGTGCGCCAACCTGTATAAACCAGAGCCAGCGAGGAGAGCGCAAGAAGGGCTGTTGCTGCAATGAAAAGCAAGGTGAGGACGCGGCCATTGCCGACGCCGTCTGTACCGATCTTGTTTTGCACGGTTGCGTCGACAGCCGGACTTTCCATAGTCCCCCAAATATAGCAGCCATGCTGTTCCGCCGCTTCCAGACAGCAGTTTCAAACATCCTGCGGCCCCGTGGTTCGCCAAAGCGAACCCAGGGCGTGTTGCTTCTATTGCGGAATCCGCTCTCCGGCCCAGCGACGGCCCATGGCATGGAATGGCTTTTCAACATAATAATGGAGCAGCGTGGCTACCAAAATGCATCCGGCGAACCAGCCTACCAGGATCGCTGACTTTTGGAGAGTCGAGTACGAGGCCAGGTAAGTGGGTATGAAATACCACAGCCAGAGTAGAGGCACTACGTGGGTCAGATACAGCGGAAAAGAGATCTCGCCCAGGAACACCGCGACACTGCTGGCAAGCATTTGATTGACGATCCCTCTCTGAAAAGCAAGACCATACAAGAGCGTGGCGAAGAGAAAGTCGACCAAGATGCCGCCGTGGGATAGAGAACACATAATGAGGATTCCCGCTGCGGAGATGGCGGCGATCCATCCCGCCGACTTCGCCGCCGATTCGGCAGCCAGAGCCCAAAGCCGAAAAATCGCGATTCCGGTTACAAAGCAGGAGATCATCCTGACTGTGGCAAGCTGCCCGATGGTCCATTGCGGGGCGTGGCACAGTTCCAGGACTGCATAGGCACCGACCAGGAGTAACGAAGAAATCCCGATCAGTCTCCATTTTTGCGCGACACGCAGGGCGAAAAATGCCAGGAACGGAAACAGCATGTAGCCCAAAACCTCCAGGCTTAGAGACCATACCGGCCCATTCCAATCGCCACTGCCGGGAAGAAACCAACGGGTTGCCAGCAGCATGGTGCGTACGAAAGATCCAGTGGAATAATCGGACGGTTGATGCGTGGTTCGCGCCCAGGCGACAAAGCCAGGCTGGAGCAACACCAGAACTCCGATCAGCAATGCGACAACAGCGTTCAGCGGGTAGACGCGCGTAAAGCGCAGCCGTGCAAAGCGGATGAGGGGGTCTTTGCGAATCTGGATAAAGTCCCGGCCGTGGGCATACATAAGAACGAATCCGGAAAGCATGAAGAACAGGTCGACGCCGCGCCAGCCGTTGCCGAGAAATGGGATTTTGCCTAGAAATGGCAGGTTGAAGACACTGCCGGAGTGTTGCTGTGCGTGAAGGAGCATCACCCACACCGCAGCGATGCCGCGGATCCCGGTCATGCTTGGGATTCCTCGCACCTTCTTCATTGAGCCTCATTTCAAGTAATTTCAGATAGCCCGGCGATGGGCAAAACTGGCCCGACCCTCAGAACCCGCATCTGTCAACCGGCCAGCTCCAGGAGACAGTTATCTCCGTCCTTGTCGCGGCCACGGCAATGCAGGAATCGCCTCAGCCCATCGTTTTCACCGCATCTGTCGGCCAGACCTGACACGAAGGGAAAGTGGGGTCATGGCGCCATTCCGGTCTCGTTCGAACTGGTCTTAATCGCACCGGTCTCATGCGAACAGGATCGGCAGGCCAAGTACGGCGTCGAGTGCGTTTGCGCTCGATTATAGCAAAGCA
>JBEKFD010000362.1:0-3228 GCA_050013495.1 Occallatibacter sp.
CGTATTCCAATGGCTGCTTGGGTTACCGGTACAGTCGTAGTGGCAATTTTGATCGATAGGAATGGGGATGTTCTTCATCCCAAGGTTATCTCAGGCCCGGCAATGCTCAAGAAGCCGGTCCTGGACGCGGTTCGTAAATATAAATACAAACCCTATCTGTTGAACGGCAGAGCGGTTGAAGCGGAGACAACTGTTTTGGTTACGATGGATTCCCATCTCGATTGCCATTACAATTAACTGATTTGCCAGACTCATTTTTTGCTTTGCTGCACGACCTTTCCCCTTATTCCCGATTTACGTTACGATTTGTGCAATCTGTCTTGGAGGATTCTTGTGACTCTGCGCTGGATAGGATCGATCGCGCTTTTGGCCGCGCTCTCGCCCGCGCTGGTTTTAGCGGGCAAGCCGAAGCCCTGCGTGACCGCCGATGAGGCTACCAAGCTGGTCAACAAAGACGTCTGCATCACGGCGCACATTTATGATGTGGTCGAGTTGCCGGATGGGACGCGCTTCCTCGACGTATGCACGCCGCAGACGCCGGACGAGCAATGCCGCTTTACGATCGTGAGCCTGTGGGAGGATCGCGAGGATGTGGGCGAGCTGCGCAAGTACCGCGACATGGACGTGCAGGTTCGCGGGATTGTGCGGCCGATGCATGGGCGGGCCGGGATGGAGGTAAGCCATTCGCGGCAGTTCTACGGCGGGCCGCCCAAGTTCAAGCCCAACCCCAAACTGGCGCGCGGATTCACTGCCGACGAGAGCCGTCCGCCGATCCATGATCCCAACCTGCGCTCACAGGGCGGAGGCCGCGCTTTCATGAATTCGCGGGACCGGGAGACGCTGCCGGCGAAGTGAGGAAGCCCTATGCCTTCTGGGCAAACTTTCCGCTCACGTTATCCCAGTTGATCACCTGGAAGAATGCCTTAACGTACTCGGCGCGCCGGTTCTGGTACTTCAGATAGTAGGCGTGCTCCCACACATCCACGGTCAGCAACGGCTTGAGGCCCACGGTAAGCGGACTGTCCTGGTTGGCGGTGCTCTGGATGGCCACCGAGCCGTCGGGCAGCTTGACCAGCCAGGCCCAGCCGCTGCCGAAGACGCCCATGGCCGCGGCGGTCAGCTTGTCCTGGAAGCTGGCGAGTGAGCCGAATCTCAGGTCGATGGCCTTGGCCAGTTCGCCTGTGGGCGCTGCGCCGCCTTTGCCCAGCGTCGGCCAGAAGAAGGAGTGGTTGGCGTGGCCTCCGCCCTGGTTACGCACGGCGGTTTGGGCCGACTCCGGCCAGGTGCTCAGGTTGGCCACCAGCTCGTCCACCGTCTTGCCTGCCAGCTCGGGATGCGCGGCCACGGCGAGGTTCAGATTGTTCACATAAGCCTGGTGGTGCTTGTCGTGGTGCAGGTGCATCGTCGCGGCGTCGAAGTACGGCTCCAGCGCGTCGTATGCGTAGGGCAGCGGTGGCAGAGTGAAAGGGCCGGTTGGGGGCGCGGGCGGGGCTGCGGCAGCGGGCGAGGCGGGGAGCGCCTGTGCGTGCAGGGCTTCGGTCAACAGCAGCGCGCTGGCCACGCCGCCCAGGTGCTTGATTGCGGTTCTGCGGTCCATGATGGGGAACCCTCCATTGGGTTCGATGCATGGATGCGGGGAAAGAGGCGAAGAAATCGGAAGATTCCATGAAGATGCCATGCCAGAAGCCGTCTTCGCTATGCTGGAGTCATGCAGCTTCCTTCCTTAGCCCAGATCCGCGAGGCGCAGACCGTGGTCTACCGCTCCATGCCGCCGACGCCGCAGTACACGTGGCCGCTGCTCAACGAGCGGCTGGGAACCGAGGCCTGGATCAAACACGAAAACCACACGCCAGTCGGAGCCTTCAAGCTGCGCGGCGCGCTGGTCTATATCGATTGGCTCAAAGAGACACAGCCCAGCCTGGCAGGTGTCGCAGCGGCCACGCGCGGCAATCACGGTCAGGGCGTGGCCATGGCCGCACGGCTCGCGGGCTTGAAGGCGGTCATCGTTGTTCCGCACGGCAACAGCCGTGAGAAGAATCACGCCATGATCGCTCAAGGCGCCGAACTGATCGAGCACGGGGACGATTTTCAGGAGTCGCTGGAGTTCGCTCGTACCCTTGCCGCCGAGCGCGGCTTCGCCATAGTCGACTCCTTTCATGAGCGTCTGCTGATGGGCACGGCCACCTACGCGCTCGAACTCTTTGAGGCCGCGCCACCGCTCGATACTGTGGTTGTGCCCATCGGCCTCGGCTCGTCCATCTGCGGCATGGCCGCGGCGCGCAATGCTCTGGGGCTGAACACAGAGATTGTCGGCGTGGTGGCCGCCGCTTCTCCTTCTTACGCGCTCAGTTTCAGGGAACGCCGGGTGGTGGAGGCCCCGTCGCGCACCGCCATTGCCGATGGACTGGCCTGCCGCACGCCCAACGCCCAGGCCATGGAGGTCATTTGGGAGCAGGTCGCCCGCATCGTCGAGGTCACTGAAGCCGAGATTGCCCACGCCATGCGCACTTACTACCAGGACACTCACAATCTGGCCGAGGGCGCCGGAGCGGCCGCGCTAGCCGGGGCGCTCAAGGAAAAGAATGTTCTGGAAGGCAAACGCATTGGCATCATCCTCACCGGCGGGAATGTGGACCGGGAGATCTTCGAGGATGTGCTGGCCGGAAGGCTATAGGGTAGAAGGATGACAGAACCCGCCGAAAAACTGACGCCTATGGCGTACATCGCCCAGAATCGCTGCTTCGGCTGCGGGCCGGCCAGTGAGATTGGCTTGCATCTGGAGTTCCTGCTCGCCGAGGATGGCGCGGTGGTTTGCCTGCCAACGATTCCTGAGCGCTATGAGGGTCCGCCCGGTTACCTGCATGGCGGCATCATCGCAACGCTGCTGGACGAAGCGATGAGCAAAACGGTGCGGGTGCGGGGGCTGAAGGCAGTAACCGCCAGGATGGAGATCGACTACCGCCGCCCGGTCCGCTCTGCGGCGCCGATTCGCCTGGAGGGCCGCCTGCTGCGTAGCGAGGGCCGCAAGCACTGGACCGAAGCCCGGATTCTCGATGCAAGAGGCCACATGCTGGCCGAAGCTAAAGGCATCTTCATCGAGATTGGCGGCGGCCACGGCTTCTGAGGCTTATGCCACCCAAGCCTGCGTGGTAGGGAAGTAATGGGTGGTTTCTTCACTGCATTGGGGCGGCCTTCGGGCCGCCCCATTCCCGATTAGTGGATCGTGTT
>JBEKFD010000363.1:0-3226 GCA_050013495.1 Occallatibacter sp.
CGGGTGCAGTTTTCCGATCTTCTCTACCAGGATGAAGTGATGCCCGGCGCCGCGGCCACGCAGCAGACAACGGTCGCCTCCGGATTGCAGATCGGGCTCGGCACCAGGCCGGGAAACACCGAGATTATTCAGCTTCAGGGCGATTTGAGCAGCACCGGCAATCCCATGGACTTCGCCGTCCAGGGCACTGGCTTCTTCCAGGTGCTGATGCCCAACAATCAGATAGGGTACACACGCGCCGGTTCGTTCCAGCCGGATGCGCAGGGCGTTCTGGTTACCGCGAACGGCAATGCGCTACAGCCAGCCATTACCATTCCGGCCAATGCGACCAATGTAACGGTCGGCAGTGATGGAACAGTCAGTGTTAATCTGCCTGGGCAGACGAACGCCCAGCAGGTGGGAGTCATTCAACTTGCGAGTTTCCAGAATCCCGGCGGCCTGAACGCGATCGGCAACAACATCTACCTGCAAACTACCGCTTCCGGCAATCCGATCGTTGGCGTACCCGGAGGCCCCGACGGACTGGGCACCATTCAGCAGGGAATGCTCGAACAGGCGAACGTGAACATCGTCGATGAGTTCGTGAGCATGATTCTGGCTCAGCGCTCGTACGAGTCGAACTCGCGCGTTGTAAAAGCAGCCGATGAAATGCTGCAAGGGTTGAACCAGCTGACGCAATAGAGCGTGCCGCAATGACGAAACACCGGTTGATTTCGGCTCTCATTTTTTCTGCCGCTGTGGCTTCGGCCGCCGCGCCCGCGCCGGGCCATTCAGCCATTACGCCTGCGCAGATTGCCGCTGCCATCGGCGCCGCGGGGATGCGCATATCCGCTGACCAGGTGGCGCTGCTGAGCGATGTGGTGGCCACAACCGCTTCGCCCAGGCTCAAGGTCGAATCCATGGAGCCGTGGGGCGACCATCGCATGAGGGTGCGCCTGGACTGCGAGGACAGCGAGCAGTGCCTGCCATTCTTTGTGGCTGTCCGTCTCAATCAGGACGACGCATCGCCTGCGGCCGCGGCCGATGCCGAGCGTTCCTCGACCGAGACGATGCGCGGAAGAATCGATCCGAAATCGTTTGTGGTGCGCGCGGGAGCGCCGGCCACCCTGCTGCTCGAAGGCGCTCATGTGCATATTCGCGTCGCCGTGGTTTGTCTTGAGAATGGAGCGCCGGGGCAAACAATTCGTGTAACCAGCAAGGACCACCGGCAGACCTACATGGCCAAAGTGATCGGCGAAGCAGTGTTGAGGGCCAGCCTGTGAAGAGGCCAATATTGAAATCCCGTGCCTGGCGGCGATTGCCGATTGCAATCCTGCTCGTACTTGCGGTTTCGCATCTTGGCGCGATGGGCTTCGGCAAGAAAAGCAAAAAAAACGACAGCGCGCTTCAACTGCGGGCGGACTACCTCTCCAAGCTCAAGGAGCAGGATGGGCAAGCGGGCGCCGGGAAGACGGTTGGCAGCCTCTGGTCGCCGACGGGCAGTGTGCTGGGCGATCTGTCAACCGACTACAAAGCGCAGAAGCTGAATGACACCATTGTCATTGTGGCCGCGGTTCAAACCACGGCGGCGCAGAGCGGCGACTCCAACTATCAGCGCACCATGACGACCACCTCCGGCATCACCGGCCTCGCCGGAGATTTGAAGACCACTGGATTGAACCCGCTGTTCAATGCCAATTCCGACACCAAATTGCAGGGTAAGGGAGCAACGGATTCGAACACGACTTTTCAAACCACTTTGACGGGGCGGGTAATCGCCGTGCTCCCCAGCGGCAACCTCGTAGTCGAAGCGCAGCGCAAAATCTTCATGAACAATCAGCATGAAGATGTAACGGTGCGCGGAGTGGTGCGCCCCGGAGACATTGGCCCCAACAACACCGTTGCCTCCGCGTCGCTGAGCAATCTGGAAATCGAAATGAAGGGCAAGGGAATCATTGCGGACAGCACCCGTCCGCTCAACCCGATCACCAAGGCACTGTTGTGGCTCATAGGATTCTGACAACCATGAAGCTCGCATCGACAATCGCGAAAGCCGCACGCAGGTCGCTCGACTTCATTGGAATAGCGCTGTGCATTGCGCCGTTTGTTCACGCGGTCGACACCAACCGCCAGGCGATGGTGCGGGATATAACCACCGTTCAAGGAGTGAGAGACAACCCGCTTGTGGGGTACGGACTGGTGGTCGGGTTGCACGGAACGGGAGACACGCAGCAGACCATCTTTACCGTGCAGACGCTGGCCAACGCCATGCAGAAGATGGGTGTGCTCATCAATCCCAGCACCGTGGTCGTGAAGAATGTGGCAGCCGTTTTTGTTACCGCATCGCTTCCGCCGTTTGCGCGGCCTGGTGCAAAGCTCGATGTGACGGTCGGTTCAGTTGGCGATGCGCGCAGCCTGGAGGGCGGCGTGCTGCTGATGAGCGCGCTGCACGGCGCAGACGGGCAAGTCTATGCCGAAGCGCAGGGGCCGCTGTTGCTGGGCGGGTACTCGGCCGGCAGCGGCGCAAATCGTAAGGAAGTGAATGCAGCTAATACGGCCACCATTCCCAACGGCGCCATCATCGAGCGCGACACCGCGGTCGACCTGAGCGGATTTAAAACGGTTTCGCTGCTTTTGAACAATCCTGATTTCACCACCGCGACCGACATTGCGACTGCCGTGAACACCGAGTTCGGCAAGTCGGTTGCCACTGCGTTGGACAGCAGTCGCGTCGACATCAGCGTGGCCGATACGTCCCCGCAATCGGTACCCCTGCTGATCGCGCGGGTGCAAGGTCTCATGCTCAATGTTCATTCTCCGGCCAAGATCGTTATCAATGAGCGCACCGGCACCATTGTCATGGGCGGCAACGTCAAGCTCTCGCCTGTCTCGGTGATTCACGGCTCTCTTTCCATACAGGTGGTCACGACGTATAAGGCGGCGCAGCCGGGGCTGTTGCCGCTTGCCCCGCCGGGGTTTGCGCCCAATGGGCCGGCCGGCGCGCCCGCTTATCCGAACGGAACGCCGCAGCAGGGTTTACCCCAGTCTGGTTTGACGCAGCCGGGTTTGCCGCCGCCGGTGCTGGTGCCGCAGACGAACGTGGATGTGAGCGACGGGCCCGCCGAATCAATGAAGCTGGACGAGGGAGCCAATGTGGATGAGCTGGTCAGCGGGCTGCATGCTATCGGCACTACGGCCCACGACGTTGTCGCAATACTCCAGGCAATCAAAGCCGAAGGCGGAATGC
>JBEKFD010000364.1:0-3198 GCA_050013495.1 Occallatibacter sp.
CCAACCCCTGCATCTGTTGCTTGGTCAGAGGTTCCGGGCCGCAACCTAGGATGCTGCTCAACAGCAACCCTACCATCCCGCCGCAAACCGCCAAACGGGCTCCGCGCTGAAGCATGTTCACCCCGGCGCTACGCCTTCTGCGCAAACTGCCCGCTCACAAAGTCCCAGTTCAAAACATTAAAGTAAGCCTTCACGTAATCGGCTCTTTTGTTCTGATACTTAAGGTAATAAGCGTGCTCCCAGACGTCAACGCCCAGTACCGGCTTATGCCCCGTGGCGAGTGGGCTGTCCTGGTTGGGCGTGCTCTCGATGGCCACGGTCCCGTCCGGCAGCTTCACCAGCCAAGCCCAACCGCTGCCAAAAACATGCATCGCCGCGTCGGTCAGCTTGTCCTGAAACCCGGAGAGCGAGCCGAACTTGGCATCGATGGCCTTGGCCAGTTCGCCCGTCGGCGCAGCACCCCCTTTACCCAGCGTCGGCCACCAGAAGGAGTGGTTGGCGTGGCCACCTCCATTGTTGCGCACCGCCGTGCGGACGGCCTCGGGCACGGCGTTCAGATCCGCAACCAGTTCCCATACCGTCTTGCTGGCCAGCTCCGGATGGGCAGCCACGGCCACATTGAGGTTGTTCACATACGCCTGGTGATGCTTGTCGTGGTGCAGATGCATGGTCTCGGCGTCGAAGCTGGGTTCGAGAGCGTCATAGGCATAAGGCAACGCTGGCAGTTTGAACGGTCCGGTTGGGGGAGCGGGCGGGGCAGCGGCTGCAGCCTGCCCATTCAGGGTTCCTTCGCCGCGCAGCGTTTCGGTCAAAAGCACGGCGCTCGCCACGCCGCCAAGATGCTTGATTGCAGTTCGCCGGTCCATCATGATCGAAATACCTCCATTGTGTTCAATGCCCAGGTTAGCTAGAGTCTGCGCGGCTAGACCGGGAGCCGTCAAGATGAGGCCGCAATGGTTTGTCTGCGCAGGATTTAAAGAACCGGCCACCCAAACGCCAGATCGGACAACGCGGTTCCACCAATATCGATCGTTTTCTGCGCAATCGGCAGCCCGCCAAGGCGCTTGTAGAAGGAAACCGCGGGAAGATTCCGCTCCAACACCCAGACAATCATGCTGCTGTAGCTTTCCATCAGCAGCGCTTCTCTCAGAGTGAGCACCAGCTCCTGGCCCTCGCCGCGCCGTTGCCGGGCGGGCATGAGATAAATCGCATACAGCTCGGCGTCATAACCCTTGATCGGCTCCCGGATTGCGCCGCCCGCAATAAACCCGAAGATGCCCCAGGGGTCTTCGGCCACAAACACGAAAATGCGGCCAGCCCGAAGCTCCTGCCTCCACATGAAGGCGTGTTTCTCCATGTTGAGCGATTCCAGGTAAGCGTCGGGGACAATTCCGGCATACGTCTTCCGCCAGCTTTCCACTTGGACCAGCCCAATCGACTCAGCATCATCGAGGACGGCCCGACGAATCTTGACTTCCATGTGCCTCAATCTACCACGATTGTGTTGTCGTTGAACCAAACGCGCATCGATTGCATTCGCTATGCTGGAAGCATGCAGCTTCCTTCCCTTTCCCAGATTCGCGAGGCCCAGGCGGTGGTCTATTGCCACATGCCGCCCACCCCACAATATAGCTGGCCACTGATCGACCGGCGCCTTTCAGCCGCCGCGAAAGCGGAAGTGGAGGCCTGGATCAAGCACGAGAACCACACGCCCGTGGGAGCCTTCAAGCTGCGCGGCGCGCTGGTCTATATGGACTGGCTGAAGCAGTCGCAGCCCGCACCGGAAGGTGTGGTGGCGGCAACGCGGGGTAACCACGGCCAGGGTGTGGGCATGGCCGCGCGTCTCGCCGGCCTTCGCGCCGTCATTGTCGTTCCGCACGGCAACAGCAAAGAGAAGAATCGCGCCATGGTTGCCCAGGGCGTCGACCTGGTGGAGCACGGCGAGGATTTTCAGGAGTCGCTTGAATTCGCTCGCCGCCTGGCCGCGGATATGGGCTTCACCATGGTCGACAGCTTCCACGAGCGGCTGGTGATGGGCACAGCCACCTATGCGCTGGAGCTGTTTGAATCAGCCCCGCGGCTCAACACGGTCTACGTGCCCATCGGCCTTGGATCGTCCATCTGCGGGGTCTCCGCGGCGCGCAACGCGCTCGGGCTCAAGACGGAGATTGTGGGCGTGGTCGCGGAAGGATCACCGTCTTACTCGCTCAGCTTCAGCCAGCGCAAGGTCGTTGAAGCCCCATCGCGCACCGACATCGCCGATGGCCTGGCCTGCCGCACTCCCAACGCCCAGGCCATGGAACTCATCTGGGCCAACGTTGCCCGCATCGTCGAGGTCAGCGATGCGGAAATCGCTGCCGCCATGCGGGCGCTTTACGAGGACACCCACAATCTGGCCGAAGGCGCCGGAGCGGCAGGGCTGGCCGGGGCTCTCAAAGAGAAACATCGTATCGGCGGAAAGCGAATCGGCGTTGTCCTGACCGGTGGCAATGTGGACCGCGCCGCCTACGCGGAAGTGCTGGCCGGTGGAGCTTAGCAAGGAGAGCATGAGAAAACCCGAAGAGAATCTGACCCCGCTGGCGCACACCGCTCAAAACTGCTGCTTCGGCTGCGGCCATGCCAATCCCACCGGCCTGCGCCTGGAGTTCCTTCTGGCTGAGGACCACTCCGTCGTCAGTCTTCCGTCAATTCCAGGCACGTTTGAAGGGCCCACCGGGTACCTGCATGGCGGCATCATCGCTACGCTGCTTGACGAAACAATGAGCAAATCGATTCGAGTGCGCGGCTTCACCGCCATGACCCGCCACATGGAGGTCGAATACCTTCAACCCGTACCCTCCCGCGTTCAACTGCGCCTGGAAGGCCGCCTAACCCACAACGAGGGCCGCAAACACTGGGCGGAAGCGAAAATCCTGAACGCGGAAGGAACCACGCTGGCGCGCGGTAAAGGTCTCTTCATCGAGGTCCGGCCTCGGTAGAGTGAAATACTCCCACACGAACGCAGGGACCATTTCGACCCTATCTTGTCCGATTCGCATCCAGAACGAATTGGCCGGCGATGAGCGTGCAGCTCCCGAACTGGTTGCATTTGTAATGGATATTCGGCGAGAGGTTCTCTCCGTGAATTCCGCTGCTTGCGCTCCCCGTCTGGTGCAAGGCGAATGTCTCTCCCTCATAGGTATCGATGGTACCTGTCAA
>JBEKFD010000365.1:0-3192 GCA_050013495.1 Occallatibacter sp.
CCTCGAACTTCCATTCCCCGGCGTGAAAGCAGTACCCGTAGTCGATGAAGACCGCCCGGTAGCGCCGCTCCCGCTGCTTGCGCGCGAAGACCGCCTGCCTGCCATTCGCATTGCCCGTCCACTTATCCAGCGCCAGGATGCCGGCAAACTCGCCCCGGTTTCTCACCTCGGCCATCTGTTCCTCGGGCAGGTAATCCACCACCTGTCCCGGCATCAGTCCGCCCACAAATCGTGATCCAAACTGCAAACCCGCCGTGCAGCGCACCCGCGTCCTGCCCAGGTCGATCTCCAGCTCCGGCGTATTCTCCACTAGCCAGCTTGATACCTCCACCAGCTCCGTCTCCGGCGCCGTCAACCCCACCGCCGCCGCAATCCTTGAAGCCAGAAACTCGTTGGCCAGCACCCGCACGTGCTGCGGGTTGTTCTGAAACTTCACCACGTATACGTGGCCGTCGGCGCCCAGCATCAACTGGCCCTGCGCGCCGCCTCGCATCCGCCGGATATGCTGCACCGCCAGAACCGCCAAGCCCGTTCCCCCGTCCGCACCCAACCTCTATCGAATTCTAAGCGCCCAGACCCCGAAAAGCAGCTTTTAGCTCCTAGCTTCTAGCTCCTAGCCCGCGTATTCTGCTCCTTCCGCAATGAACCATTCTCCGGATCTACCACAAATGTTCCGTGCCCCATCCTTTTCGCGTTCGTTGCGAAAAGGGTGGGAAACCACCAACCTCAACCGGCCTCTCGTTCATCAGCTGCTATAGCTAGAGGCTAGAAGCTAGCGGCTAGCCCTTCCCAGCAACTCCGCCCGCGCCCCCAGCCCGATCGCCATCGCCATCACCCGGTCGTCATGCGTTCCCGGCCGCGTCCCGCATCCGCCATTCGGTAACCGCACAAAGCTCCGGCACTCGGCCAGCAGCCGCCGGCTCTGGAAGCGCTCCGGCTGCTCCACCATCCCCGCATCCAGCCGTCCCAGCGCCGCCGGACGGCTCATCGTTGTCGTCAGCCAGCCCGCCTGCTCCCCTTGGTAATAGACCTTCCCGTAGCCGCACACCGTCTCGATCAGCGCCAGCACTCCGCTGCCGTGGTTGTTCCTCTCCACCACCAGCCAGGCCCGGTTGTACTCAATGGCCAACGCCGTCACCAGACGCGCCAGCTCCAACCCGCCCACATGCCCGGCAAACTCCGCGCACTGCAACCCCGTCTCCAGCTCCAGCACCTGCGCCGCCGAGTAGTCGCCCTCGCTTCCGCCCCCGGCCGGGTCCACCGCCACCAGGTACTCCTTGCCCTTCAGCGGCGGCAGCCAAACCTCCAGCTCCCCATTCCGCCGCAGTTCCGCCGGAGGCGCCATCGTCGCCAATCGCGCCTCAATCGCCTCGAGTTCAAAGACCGAATCCCCACTGGCCAGAAAGCAGCTCTCTTCGTCCTCGGCGTACTCCTGCCGCGCCAGCCCGCGAAAATCCGCCCGAATCTGCCGCCGATAGCCAATTTGTTCTAGATTCAGGCGCTTCCGCGCCATCAGATCGCGCTCTTCGTCGCTCAGGCTGCCTGCATCCACCGCCTTCGCCCGATACCGCCGCTCCATCCACCAGGGGAAAAAATGCCGCACCATCCCCGTCTCGCCGGCCTTCCGCCACTCCTCGTGGAAGCATCCGCCCACTCCGTTCGGCGTCGACTCCAGAATAAGCTCCGCCCCCGGAGCCAGCGATGCCCGCAGCCCCGCCAGCGTCTCCGCCGGGTCTCCCGGCCATCGCGCCAGCTCCGAGCAGTGCAGATTCTGCACCGTCAATCCCCGCCCCGCATTCCGGTCGCCCGCCGAGACCACCCGGTACTGCGCATCGATCTCCGGAAAGACAATCTGCCGCACATTCGCCCGCGAAGTCCGCAAGGTCCCCTCGCGCAGATTCTCAGGCAGCCAGTCCAGAAACCGGTGTACGATCCTGAAAATCTCCTCGGCCGACTCCTGCGTATGCGCAACCTCCAGCGTCAGTGTTCCCGGCTGGGTAATCGTCTTCAGAAAAAATCGCGCCGCAGCCCAGGTCGTCAGCCCCATCTGCCGCGCCTTCAGCACAATGTTCCGCTCACCCCGCCGACGCTCGAAGGCTCGTTGCGCCGCATTCGCCTTCAGCAGCGCTGTTTTGCCCTCGCGCATCCTCACCTTCAGAAGCTGCGCGGCCAGCACCATCCCCACGCTCTTTCCATGCAGGATCGCCGGACGCTGATCCAGAATCTTCCCATACCGCTCCAGTTCCTCCCTGTTCAGCGCCTCCGGGTACAAATTCCAATCCTCCGCGGCAGCCGCGCATCCTTCCGTTCTATCCGCCACGAATCCCCCATTTCATCCGGATGAGCAAAACGATGGATCCGGCCCGATAGGAACTCACTCTACAAATCTCTCATCCCGCAACCCAAAACGCACTTGCTTCTAACGGCCAGAAATGAACAAGCCATAATAGCTCCGTGCCCCATCCTTTCGCCTTCATTTGGCGAAAGGGTGGGAAACCTCGAACCTCAACCAGCTTTGTTCATCGGGAGCAACCCGACTCGCTGCTGCAAGTTGCGCCAGCAATACACCCGCTAACTTGCGAACTCGCCATCACCGCGAAGCGGTGGCTAACTTGCTAAATGGTTACCAGTCCTCGCGGGTTTTGGCGAAAAGGCGAAGAAGGCCCGAGTCTCAATCAGTTTTGTTCATGAGGAGCGAACTCCGGCGTGCGATAGCAATCCTTGCATCGTGGACAGGGAGGTCTTCCATTCTTGTACAAATAGTATTCGGAAAGAGGCTTCTCTTCGCCACAATCTACGCATACATTCGTCAGAGGAATTTCGGGCATCTTGTCCCCTGTCCAGATAATGGACTTTGCTTAACTTTTCTTCGAAGTTTAGGCACTGTAGTGCCTATTCAACGACATTACTGGAAAGCCACTGTCGCCGAGATCCAGCCAAGGGTATCGGAAGCGCCCACAAGGCACGTTACATAGAGCGAATCCCCCGCGGCCACACTTGAGCCGATACCAGTGTTAATCAGTGGCTCATTTGCTGGCGCGGTGGTGCCCATTGTGATTGTGCTAATAGCGTAAGATGTGCCGCTCACTCCATGTTTGTTGTACAACGTGCAAGCATCCGATACCGAATTTCCAGTCGCACCGTATTGAATCAGGAACGAGGTAATCGTGTGAGCCTCGCTGAAGTAATTAC
>JBEKFD010000366.1:0-3190 GCA_050013495.1 Occallatibacter sp.
CAAGCCAGTCAATGCGGCACTGAAGCCCACGCTGTGGCGGCTCCGCTCAGGGTGAACTTCATCGTTTCTGCGGCAACGCTGATGGTGGCGGCGGTTGTGACCGGCCTGACAACGAAGACGGTCTACTACTACAAGGTTGTAGCCTCGAATGCAGTGGGGACAACAAACGGCACGGTCCTGAACTTTACGACAAACTAGGGAAATTCTGCTTCACCACATGGAGAAGTTGAGTTCGCTGCAGCAGTTTCACTACGCATCACATCGCCAAGCGTTGCTCTTGATTTTCCAAGGCATGGATGCTGCCGGAAAAGACGGAGCCATACGTCATGTCATGTCCGGGGTCAATCCAGAAGGTTGCGAGGTCTTCAGCTTCAAGCAGCCAAGCGCCGAGGAGCTTGAACATGATTTTCTCTGGCGCACCACCTCCCGCCTTCCGAGCGGGATACAACACCTGTTCACTGTCTGCTCAGATTGCCCTATTCCGCCTTATTCGACCGCCTTATTCCGCCTTATTCCGCCTTATTCGGATTCTGGTCTGGAGTAGGTTCCGCAGCTAAAAACCATACCGCTCCTCGCCCGTGTCCGCGAGAATTGATAAGCCCAGGTCTTTTCAAATTAAGAAGATCGTCGTGCAATGTACGATCTGCCACCGCGGGATCGATCTGAGCGCGGATATTGGCAAATTGGCGTTCACGCCCCCCAGCAACGGCTTGAAGAATCTGGCGCTGGCGGTCCGTGAGGTCATGAGCGAGGCGAAGCGGTGCCACATAGGCGCTCGGCGAGAATCAAACCTCAGACCCCGCCAGTCTCATTGCGATTTGCACGACACAGCGTGTTTTGGCACTCGATTTGACATAATCTCATCCATAGTCGAATAATTATTAGACTATGGATGAGATTCAGAACGCATACTTGCATTGTCGTGAAGTGCTGCTCGAACGGCTCGGTGAAGCCGCTCCCGGTCGCATTCAGCTTCTCACCGGTCCCCGGCAGGTAGGTAAGACAACGCTGCTTTTGGACATTGCCGCAAAGTTCGGCGACCAAGCCATCTACGCCGCCGGCGATGATCCTGACGCTGCACTGCCTGGTTTTTGGGAGCGCCGCTGGGCCGAGGCCGAAACGCGCGCCAAGCAGGGGACGGCAGTTCTGTTGTTGGACGAAGTGCATCATCTATCCGATTGGGCAGGGCGGCTCAAGGGGCACTGGGACCGGGCCCGTCGGCGCCGCCTACCCATTCATGTGGTGGCTACCGGGTCTTCCGCCCTTCGCGTCGCCCAAGCCTCACGGGAGAGCCTGGCTGGACGCTTCGAGCGTTTAACGCTGAGTCACTGGCCCGCCGCTTCGCTGGCTAATGCTTTTCATCTCTCTCCGCAGGAAGCCGCTATCAATCTCGTCCTCTTTGGTTCCTATCCAGGCGCAGTGGAATTTCAAAAATCTCCCGAACGATGGCGCGCCTATGTGCGCGATGCCATTATCGAGCCTGCCATCGGCCGCGACGTGCTGGCGCAAGGCTCAGTGCGGCGCCCCGCCCTGCTTCGCCAAGTCTTTGCGATTGCTGCCGGCTCGCCCGCGCAAATTGTCTCCTTGCAAAAGCTGCAGGGGCAACTTCAGGACAGCGGAGCCATCGAAACAGTTGCCAATTATCTGGCCCTGCTCGGAGACGCCTATTTGATTGCGCCGCTGGAGAAGTATTCGACGCAGGCTCACAGACGCCGTGCATCTCCGCCGAAACTCATAACGCTCAACAACGCTCTCTTGTCGGCGATGCACCCCGATGGCGCTCCTGACCAGGGTCGTGAGCCGGGACGCTTCGGCTTCTGGGTAGAAAACGCCTGCTTGGCCTTTGCGATCAACCAGGGCCAGCAGGTAACGTACTGGCGCGAGGAACCGTTGGAGATCGATGCCGTCATGAATGGGAGTTGGGGTAAGTGGGCCGTGGAGGTCAAGACTGGAAGATTCGATGTCCTAGCGCTTCGCGGCGTACTTGAATTCTGCCGGCGCAATCCGGCGTTTACGCCACTGGTCATTTGCGCGCCCGGCGATGAAGAGATTGCCCGGCGCCACGGCGTTGCAAGCATCAGTTGGGAAGACTTCCTGATCTCCGGCCCGCCGCAAGGTTGAAAGGAAGTTCCGGTTCCTGATTCCTTCATCGCTTGTCACGACTTGTGTAGCAACCGGCTTTGTGCCGGAGTCGCGACTCTCATTGCCACGGTCAACATCTTGGTCCGTCCGTGGTCGTAATGTTGTTTCAGAACTGCATCGATCCGCTGCGCGTACTCGCCTGGATCGGCCGTTGCGGAAAGAACTCTGAACCAGACTGGCAGCACTTTTTCCCAGTCGATTCCCAGCGCCCATGAGCCGCCTTCGTCGGCGAAGAAGAGAATGTCGTCATTGCCAGCGTCGATCCGGTCAAGCAAGTCAAAAATTAGCTCGAATGCCTGGCGCGCAGTGGCCGGATCTTCTTTCTTCGCTAGAATTCCGCACTGGTCATGTAGGCGGCGGCAATCGGCCATCCAAGCCAGCGTTGCGCTGGAGGTTTCCGTGGAATTCTTGGAGTTGACCTCAAAGGCCTGATAGTACGTTCCTGCCAAACTCGCTCTGTGGAATGCCTGGAATGCCGCCGGCAGTTCCTGTTTTCCTTCTCCATCCGCGCAGAGTTCAGCCGGATTCAAGTATCCGGCTATCAGTTTGCGCAGTTTGGCTTGGGGAAGAATATCTATGGCAACATCCAGCATACCGAAAATGCATTCGTTGCCTTCCCGACGAACCGCGGCCCGTAGCTTATCTCGATCAATGTGTTGGCCCACCATGTGCCACTCCTTCTCACTCCATTCCCAATCTACCCTGCGTCTTCCAGCAGTCTATTATTTCGTTCGACGTTGTTGGTAGGTTGATCAAGTCCATATGGTTGCCTCGACAAGCAATATCGATAAATTCGTGACCGTCGATCGAAGTATCCGAGAAGCAGTCACACTGGTCTTCGGCAGCGCATGCTCGGAATTGTTGGCGGGGCATACGCGAGGCAACCGTCATCAGCAATATCTGAATACTTCATTCCTGGCGCAGGAAACGATAGGAATGACCATTGCCTACGGCAAGGACTGCGTTATTCTACTGCCATCCGAAGTTCAACTTCACGAGGGTTCGCGCGCGCCATCACAGTCCGGGCGAAGGAAGCAAAGATGCGCCA
>JBEKFD010000367.1:0-3184 GCA_050013495.1 Occallatibacter sp.
CGTGTGGACGCATTTGGGAAAGCTGGGCGGGAAAAGAGCGGCCGCTATTCAGGCGACGCAGACCCCTGCTTGATTCCCGGCATTAAAGCGCGGACGACCAGCGACAATCCGAACGAGACAAGAACGGCGCGGCCCATGAGCGTGACGTCGTAAGTCCATGACAAAAACGCGATGGCCACGAAGACTCCGATGGGAGCGATCTCAGATAGCACAGCCTGCAGCCAGTGCGGCTTATCGTCAGTGGGAGTGAGGGTGGTGCGGAAGCGCGGGATGAGGCGCGGGACGGCGCGCACATAGGCTAGATACGGCTCGCCGATCTGCGCAGTGAGGAATGATTCTTCTCCGAAAATAAGGGACAACTCAAAGGCTGTGGCGGCCAGAACGGTGAACAGCGCGCCGGTGGGCGGCATGAGAAGAGAAAGCGCCGCAAACACGCAGAGAATGCCCAAATAGAGCGGGTTGCGTACGTAGCGATAGGGGCCATGGGCCATGAGAGACGCAGATTGCATCTGGCCATGAAGCACAATGCCGTAGCCCAGCCAGGCCGAACCCCAGATGCGGAGAAACGCGCCGATCGCGGCAACGAGTGCTGCACAGACGATGACGACCGGCGTGGCCGCCGCGAAACTGAGCAGGCCGAGACGGCTTAGCTCAAGCGGCAGCCATTCAAGCAGAGGGATGCGGCTGCCGATGTTCCCGAACTGAACCCAGGGCGCCCAGAAGCCGAGGATGACGATAGACAGATTGATCCACATGCGAAAACGAAACAAGAGTGCGCTTGCCTTCATGCCTCCATCCTAAAGGCGGAGGGCGCGTAGTCAGATAGTTGCTCTTCGAGGTCTTCCGCCGCGGTCCACCACGGCGGAAGACCTGGGGCACCCGCATTGGTGCGTGGTGCAATGGGTTGTCACTCGCTGCGCAACGCCTCCATGGGATCGATGGAAGCGGCGCGGCGCGCGGGAATGAAGCAGGCGATACCGGATACAGCGAGCAGCAGCAGCGTTGCGCCGAGATAGGTGAGGCAGTCGAGCCAGGTGACGCCAAAAAGCATTGCGTCGAGTGCGCGGGCGGCAGCGAGGGCGGCGCTGAGACCGATAACCAAGCCGACGCAGGTCATGGTCATGCCCTGGCGCAGAACAAGAGTGAGAATGTCGGCGCGGGTGGCGCCGAGAGCCGCGCGCACACCGATTTCGCGAGTGCGTTCCGTGACGCTGCCGGCAAGGATGCCGTAGATGCCGATGGCAGCGAGCAGCAGCGCAACCAGACCGAAGGCTTCAAAGAGTATGAGCACGAGGCGGCGCTCGACGGCCGTGGCGGCGACAAGAGCGTCCATGGTGTCGACGCGCGTGATGGGGCAGTCCTTATCGACAGACCAGATTGCTTGCTGGATGGAGCTCGCAAGGAGGCCGGGCGCGCCGGGGGTGCGCACAACGATCGACTGCGCGTCGTCTCCCCAGGCCCACTGCGCGGTGGTGATGTAAAACGCATCCTGATCGCTGACGGCGAGCGACTCCTGCTTGACGTTGCCAACAACGCCGACGATGGTGGCCCAGGGGCGGTCGACCCGGCCGATGTCAGGCCCGATGCGCACGTGCTGGCCGATGGGGTCCGTGCCGGCAAATTTCCGGATGGCGAATGACTGCGTAATGAGCACGGCTACGCGTGCGCCGGCTGTGTCGTTGTCATTGAGCATGCGGCCGCGGCGCAGCGGGATGTGCATGGTTTCAAGGTAGCCGGGGCTTACTGCGTAGCGGAAGGCAGCTTCGCCGAGCGGGTTGTTGGAGATTTCAAACTGAATGCCGTAGATGTCCTGATCGCCGCTGAGCGGGAGCTGGCTGGTGATGCCGGCGGAGACGACCCCGGGGATGTTGCGGATTTCGTCGAGAGTTTGTCGATAGAACTGCAGACGTGCGGCGTTGTTGTCATAGCGATGTGCGGAGGATTGCACCTGCATGGTGATGAGATGCGATGGTTCGAAGCCGGGATCGACTGCGAAAAGATGCTGCATGCTGCGCAGCAACAGGCCGGCGTTGACCAGCAGCACAACGGCGAGCGAAACCTCAGTGACGACCAGGGCACGGCGCGTCCAATGGTGGGTTCCGGTAGTGCTGGCGGAGCCTTGCCAGGTGGCGGTGCGCAGATCGGTGCGCGAGGCTTGCAGATTGGAGACCAGGCCAACCACGATGCCGATGAAAGTGGTGAGGGTGAGGGCGAAAAGGAAGACTGAGGCGTCAATTGAAATTGCGTTGAGCCGGGGAAGGCCGGGAGGGCTGAGAAGAAGCAGGGCGCGCGCTCCGGCTTCGGCAACCACGATGCCCAGCGCGCCGCCGCATGTGGCCAGCAGCAGCGATTCAGTAAGGAGCTGGCGCGCAAGACGGCCCTGCGGTGCGCCGAGAGCAGCACGCATGGCAAATTCAGCGCGGCGCTGAGAGCCGCGTGCAAGCAGGAGATTGGCTACGTTCACGCAGGCGATGAGCAGAACCAGCATGACAGCGCCGAGAACAGCGAGCAGAGCGGGCCGAACGCCCTGGGTGAGGTCGTGCTGCAGCGGGTGGACGACGATGGAGTCAGGCGCGCCGCCGGAGCTGTTATACCCCTTGGCGTAGGTCTGCGCGAGCGATTGCAGAGCCGCGGTCAGTTCATTGCCGGCATCCTGGGCGCTGACGCCGGCCTTGATGCGCGCGATCAAGCGGAGATGATGGCCCCACTCGCGTCCGTCAAAGGGAAGAGAGGTATCGTATTGCAGCGGAGCCCAGATTTCGGCCGAGGGGTCCGCTGCGTTTTCGTAGGTGCGGGGCATGACGCCGATAACAGTAAAGAGCGCGTCGTCGAGCCGGACCTGCTTGCCGACGATGGACTTGTCGGCAGCAAAGCGGCGGCGCCACAAGCTGTCGCTGAGGATAACCACGTTGAGGCCTCTGAAGCGGTCGTCCGCGGCCTGGAAATTTCGGCCGAGGATCGGGGCGATGCCGAGCACGCGAAAGTAGTCGGAGCTTACACGCTGGCCTGTGATGCGCTCGGGACGATCGGCCTGGCTGGTGGCAGTGGCGGCGGGTTGCCATGGCTTGAAGACAGCCAAAGCGTCAAAAGAATGCGTGCGCTGCGAGAGACCTTGAAATGTACCGAAAGTTACAGGCATGGGCGCGCCGTTCTGGCGCATCTCCCAGAGCAGCATGAGCCGGCT
>JBEKFD010000368.1:0-3167 GCA_050013495.1 Occallatibacter sp.
TCCGTGGGCCTGGTGCTTGCCGCCGGCAAGCTGCTGTTCGGGAACCCGTGGTTTGGCGTGTTGTGTGTGAGCGCGCTGATGTGCGCCGCCATCTGCTGGATGCTGCAAGGCTGGCTGCCGCCCGGCTGGGCGCTGCTGGGGGGAATCCTCGCAATCCTGCGCCTCGGATTGTTCAGCTACTGGATCAATACCTACAACGCCGGAGGCTCGGTGGCTGCCCTGGGAGGAGCGCTGATCCTCGGCGCGCTGCCCCGCCTCATGCGAACGCCGCGCCTGCGCTACGGGCTTTTGCTGGCCGCGGGCATCGCGACTCTGGCCATCACCCGGCCCTACGAGGGCCTGCTGCTTTGCCTTCCGGTTGCAGGCTATCTTGGCCGCTGGCTGTTGCGCGGAAAGAACCGGCCGTCCAAAGGTGCGCTGATCCAGTTGACCGCCCCACCGCTTGCTTTGATCGTCGCCGCGGTCGCGTGGTTGGGCTACTACGACTATCGCGCATTTGGAAAGCCCACCACCCTGCCCTATACCGTGGACCGCGCAACCTACGCGATTGCTCCTTATTATGTGTGGCAGAGCCCAAATCCTGCGCCGAATTACCATCACGAAGTCTTGCGCACCTTCTACGCCCAGAGCGAAATCAGCTCCTTCACGAAAATCCACACCGTGGCTGGATTCCTTCCGCAGACCCTCTTGAAGGTGGCCAGAAGCTTCGAGTTTTATGCCGGCCTGGCGCTGATGCTGCCCCTGCTGATGATCCGGCGTGTCTTCCTCGACCGCCGCATCCGCTTCCTCGTCCTGTGCGTGATGGTGCTCGCCGCCGGCATGGCCATCGAGATTTTTCTCGTCCCCCACTACCTCGCGCCGTTTACGGCGGCTTTCTACGCCATCGGGCTGCAGGCCATGCGCCATCTGCGCGTCTGGCGTCCCGGCGGCCAGCCAGTAGGCCTGACCATGGTTCGCCTCGACATAGCCGTCTGCGTGATGCTGGCTGGCTTGCGGCTGTTTGCGGGCCCGTTGCATTTAGCTCTGCCGGAGTGGCCCGTCTCATCCTGGACAGATACGTGGTACGGCCCGGACCACTTTGGGACGGAACGCGGCCGGGTTGAAGCGGGAATGGAACAACTTACGGGTCAGCAACTGGTAATCGTCCGCTATTCACCCCGCCACAACCCGCTCGACGAGTGGGTCTACAACGCTCCTGATATCGATGACTCCAAAGTCGTATGGGCAAGAGACATGGATGCCGCTCATAATTTGGAGTTGATGCACTACTACGCCAACCGCAAGGTGTGGCTGGTAGAGCCAGACTCACTCCCGGCAATAGTCTCGCCGTACCCGGCAACGCCGCAAGTGACCCGCTGACTCGGCATCGAGCCTCATGCAAGAGGACAAGCAGGCCGATATCTGCTTCAGGAGTTCTAAACATGATCAACGGAAAAAAAATAGCTGTCGTCATGCCGGCCTACAACGCCGAAAAGACTCTTGAAAAAACAGTGGCCGAATTGTCTGACGTTGTGGACATCAAGATTCTCGTCGACGATTCAAGCAAGGACCAGACCGCCGACATCTCCCGCAAGCTGGGCGTGCAGACTTTTGTCCACGATGCCAACTACGGCTACGGCCGCAACCAGCAGACCTGCTATCGCGAGGCCCTGGCCGCGGGCGCAGACATCGTGGTCATGGTTCATCCCGACTATCAGTACACTCCGTCGCTGGTTCCGGCCATGGCAGGCATGATCGCCAGCGGCGTCTACGATATGGTGCTCGGTTCGCGCATTCTTGGTACCGGAGCGCTGAAGGGCGGAATGCCGCTTTACAAGTTCGTCTTCAACCGCATGCTCACGGCGTTCCAAAATATTTTCCTGGGCGTCAAGCTCTCGGAATACCACACCGGCTTTCGCGCTTTCTCGCGGGAGTTGCTGGAGAAGCTGCCGCTGCTCGAAAACTCCGACGACTTCGTCTTCGACAATCAGATGATCGCGCAAGCCATCATGTTCGGATTCAATATCGGCGAGATCTCCTGCCCCACGAAGTACTTTGAGGAAGCTTCTTCAATCAACTTCAAGCGCAGCGTGGAATATGGATTCGGCGTGCTCGCAACCACGGTACGCTTCGTAGCGCACAAGGTGGGAATCATTCACTCCCCGGCCTTCGGCGTTACCGGCCGCAAAGTCATGCAGCAGTATTACACGCACATCGTCCGCGGCCAGTGAGACTCTGAATGAACGCCAAGGCAGACGTTCTGAAGTTCCCGTCGAGCCTGAAGTCCTGGCAGCACCTCGCCATCTTTTTATTCGCCTGCGCGGTTCAGATTGCGCGCAAGCCCGACGCCGTCCTTCACGCGCAATTCTACGGCGAGGATGGGCACGTCTGGTTCGCGGATGCCTATAATCTCGGCTGGGCTCCCGCGCTTCTTCACACCTGGTCAGGCTACTTTCAAACTTTTCCGCGCATCGCCGCGGCTTTCGCGCTCCTCCTGCCCCTCGCGCGGGTTCCAATGTTCTTCAACCTCATCGCGATCCTTGTGCAGGCGCTTCCGGTATGCCTGCTTCTCTCCTCGCGCTCAGCAGGTTGGGGAAGCCTGAAATTCCGCGCCATGCTGGCAGGCATCTATCTCCTGCTGCCGAATTCCGAACAAATGAGCTGCGGCATTACCGAGTCGCTTTGGTTCCTCGCGTTGTGCGCCTTCCTGGTCCTCGTCGCCTCCGCTCCAAAGAACGCCGCCGGCTGGTCGTTCGATGTTCTCATCCTGCTGCTCTGCGGGCTCACCGGCCCGTTCTGCATCTTTCTGCTGCTTATCGCGCTCTACCTTGCGGAGAAGAATCGCGATCGCCGCCATTGGGTGTTCGCTGGAATGTTGGCGGCTCTTTCCATGGTGCAGGCATGGGCGCTGATGCACCGTGGTTCGTCCGGCGACCCTTTCGATCACCGCTTGACCGGTCTGAAGGCAATGGGGCCCACTCCCGCTTTGTTCGCGCGTATTCTAGCAAGCCAGGTCTATCTGGGAACTCTGCTCGGCGGCAACGGTTTTGGCGCGAACCTCGGTCCGGTCGCGCTTGTTGTGTTCACCTGCATAGCGCTTGGCGGAACTGCGCTGGTAGTTTACTGCTTCGTGAAAGCGTCGGTGGAGATGAGGCTCTTCCTTCTCTTCGCATCGATGCCCTTTGCGG
>JBEKFD010000369.1:0-3137 GCA_050013495.1 Occallatibacter sp.
TCTCCAGCGCCATCACCGGCGAAACCCTCTACGTAGACTGCGGCTACAACATCATGGGATTCTGAAGCGCCGGACAAACCATCCGGAACATCTTGTCCCAACCGGCCTATCTTCCTGAAACCTGCTTCAAATAACCGATTAGGTCCCGCCGTTCCTGTGGTTTGGAAACCAGGAAATCCATGTCGTTGCCGGCGATGAATGCATCGGGATCGGTCAGCCACTTGTCCAGCGATCCGTCATCCCACACGATCCCCGCCTTTTTCAGCGCTGCCGAGTAGGCGAAGCCCGCCGCCGAGCCCGCAGCGCGTCCGTACACCCCTTGCAGTCTTGGGCCCTCGTGGTTCTGGGTCAGCGCATGGCATCCGGTGCAGCGCTTTTCAAACAGCGCCTTGCCGCGCTCCGGATCGCGCTCGCTTGCCCCTTCCCCGGCTGCCGAAGATTCCGCTCCTGAGGTCGTCCGCGCCCAGCTGGAGAGCGTGTGAATGTCGCCATCGGTAATGCGCGCATTCCAGTGAATCATTCGATATTGCAGCAGCGGCATTTCGTGCGCCCGGGTCTGCTGCGCGATCTTCGCGGCAAACGTCTGCTGCTGGGCCGCTGAGTAGCTGTCCCACCGGGCCAGATTCATGGCGGCGCGGCCCTTCAGTATGTCGCGCTCCATGAGCCAGGAGACGGGCGCAAAACGCCCATAGAAAGGCGCGCGCGTCTGGTTTGAGTGGCAGTCGGCGCACTTTTCCGCCAGCAGATCGCGTACCGCATCCGGAATCTTGCCGTCACCGGGCAAAGTCACTGCCGGCCCTCGCGCCGCGTACAGGCCCGCGTCTCCGAAAGGATGAACGCGGGCCAGCAGCAACGAGGCAGCCAATGCGCCAAGGAAACAGAAAAGCACTGCACGACCCCGGCTCATGCAACCCCGTCCAGGGAAGAATCCACGATAGCAAGATGGCTATGCCGCCCAACATATTTCACTTCCGTGATTCCCAGGACGCTCTTCAGCTTCCCTGGCGGCACCACCATGGGCCCGGCATGCGGCGCTGAGCCGGGCGCAGGCTGCGGAAATGCAGTCGACGTTGCGGTATGGAACGCTACGTTGCCTTCCACCTTTTGCACCACCTGGTGAATGTGCCCGTTCAACACCGTGACCGAGCCAAAGCGCTTCAGATAAGTCAGCGCTTCAGCTGCATCCGGCGTGCCCCAGCCCCATTCGGGATATACCATCCATAGCGGGATGTGCGCAAAGATGACGATCGGTGTGGACGCCGCAAGCGAAGCCAGGTCAGCCTTGAGCCACTTCAACTGATCGTCGCCCAGTTTCCCCATCGCGTCCACCTGCTGGCAGTTGTTGAGTCCGATGAAGTGCACGCCCTTGTGGCTGAAGCTCGACCAGCCCCTGCCCAACGTGCCCTTGCCGAAGCGTTCCAGATACATCGCTCCATCGTCGCTGGCAATGTCGTGCTCGCCGGGAACATAAAAGGTCTCGCCGGCTCTGACGCCCTGAATCATCTGCTGGGCGGTGTCGAACTCGGCCGGCTTTGCCGAGTGGGTAATGTCGCCTGTGTGCAGCAGCAGGTCTGGCCGGACATCGAGTGCATTGATCTTGTCCAGCGCCACCTTCAGGGTTCCGGTCACATCCTGGTTGGCAGCCTTGTTGAAGCCGATATGGCTGTCGCTGATCTGCACAAAGCTGAAGCCTGAGGCGGCCTGCGCGGAGCGGCCCCCCGCCGTTGCCGCAAACAGCTTCGATGTCGGCACCCCTCCGGCCATGGTCCACAACAGCCCGGTTCCCGCCCAGGCCATACAGCTGAGAAAATTGCGGCGGTCGATTCCGTCGCCGGCAAGGCTACGGTCTGCGGTTGAGTCAGCGGTTGCTTCTTGGGATGATTCGATCGGCTTCAGCACGAGTGAACCTTCATGCGTTTCCTTCATGGGGTAGATCCTCCAGAAACGCAAACTGCGCAACGCGAACTTTATTCCGTAGAGGGTCAATTTTGAAGGGTACGGGCTTCAGCCCGTACGTTAAATGCATCAAAATGAACTTGGGCTTTAGCCCCCGAGGGAACCAGCCTCCACGCATACCCACCCTCTTTTATTCCACCAATTCCGGAATAAAATCCCCGCTTCTCAGTTCTCATCGGTGAAGGCGGAAGCGGGAGAGAAACAGGTATAGTTCCAATCAAGATGACGTTGTTGCCCTGGAAGCGCACGGCTCGCACAAGCGGCCCTCAGACCTCTGCGTTTGAGGACCTCGCCCTGCCGTTGCTGCCATCGCTCTACAACGTCGCGTTCTGGCTCGCGCGCAACCCAGCCGACGCGGAGGACCTGGTGCAGGAGACATTTCTGAAAGCCCTTCGCGGATTCCCCTCTTTCGAGCCGGGGTCGAATTTCAAGGCGTGGATTTTTCGCATCCTCAGAAACACCTACCTCACTTCGCGCACGGGCTTGGCGGCGCAGCGCACCGGGTCTCTTGAAGATGAGCTGGGAGATCCCGAGACAGGGCCGGCTATCTATCCTGAAGGCGCCATCGACCGCCAGACGCCGGAAATGAACCTGATGCGGTTGGCCGACCGCGCCGCCCTCCAAGCCGCGATGGAGACCCTCTCGCCGCCGCTGCTGGAAGTAATTCTGCTCTGCGATGTCGAGGAGATGAAGTACCGGGAGATTGCTGCGGTGCTTGAAGTGCCCGTGGGCACGGTGATGTCGCGCATTGCCCGCGCGCGGGCTGCCATGCGAGCCGCACTTCAAGCTCCGCTAACCCAGCCCAGAGAGGCCCGTTCATGAGCGATCACCTCAGTCCGAGTCTCCTCAGCGCGCTTGCGGACGGCGAGCTTAGCGCGGATCAACTCACCGCTGCCAATGAGCACTTGGCGCAATGTCTTGCCTGCACCTCAAGCGCGCTCTTTCAAAGCCTGTTGAAGTCCGCCACGGCGCGGGCAGGCCAGCGCTATGCGCCACCGGCTCATCTCCACGAACGCCTGTTGCTGCAAGCCCGGCAACAGGGTTCCGCGCAGCAGGCGTCGCCGTCCATCGCGGCGCGCCGGCCCTTCGCCGCCGCCCGATTCGCCGGATGGGCCACCGCAGCCGCGCTGCTGCTGCTCCTCGGCTCAGTCTTCATCTTTGAACGCCACGCGCATCGAGTG
>JBEKFD010000370.1:0-3087 GCA_050013495.1 Occallatibacter sp.
GGCGGTGTTGGCGAAGTAGGCGTCGATGAGCGTCTTGTTGAGCCCGACCGCTTCAAACACCTGCGCGCCGCGATAGCTCTGCAACGTACTGATTCCCATTTTGGAGAAGGTCTTCAGCAGGCCCTTGTTAATTGCCTTGATGAAGTTTTTCTCGGCGTAATCGCCGGAGACTTTCTCCGGCATTAATCCGCGGCGCTTGAGGTCGTGCAGAGTTTCAATCGCCAGGTACGGGTTGATCGCGCTGGCGCCATATCCGATGAGCAGGGCGAAGTGCATTACCTCGCGCGGCTCGCCGCTCTCAATGATAAGCGCGACCTGGGTGCGGGTCTTTTCGCGCACCAGGCGGTTGTGCACGGCGGCCATGGCCAGCAGGCTGGGGATGGGCGCATACGTCGGATCGACACCGCGGTCAGAGAGAATCAGCAGCGTGTAGCCGGAGTGCACGGCGTGCGCGGCGCGGGCGCTCAGGTCGTCGAGCGAGTGTTTCAGGCCGGCCTCGCCGTCGGCGGCGCGGAAGAGCGCCGGCAGCGTGGTGGCCAGCAGATCGCCGGAAGAGATGCGGCGCAGTTTTTCGAGATCCCGGTTGGTCAGGATGGGATGCGGCAGCTTGAGTGTGTGGCAGTTTTCCGGCGCTTCATCCAATATGTTGCGTTCGGTCCCGATGTAGCTGATGAGCGACATCACCAGCTCTTCGCGAATGGGATCGATGGGCGGATTGGTCACCTGCGCAAACAACTGCTTGAAATAGTTGAACAGCGGCTGCGGACGGTCAGATAGACAGGCCAGCGGAACGTCGGTGCCCATGGAGCCGATGGGCTCCTCGCCCTTCGCTCCCATGGGGCCGAGCAGGATGCGCAGGTCTTCTTCGCTGTAACCGTAGGCACGTTGGCGGCGCAGCAGAGTCTCAGGGTTCGAGGCAATAACGCGCGAGGGCTCGGGCAGGTGGTCGAGCAGAACTTGCTGCTCCTTGAGCCACGCGGCGTATGGCTGGCGCTCGGCCAACTGCTTCTTGATTTCCGCGTCAGAGATAATGCGCTTCTGGACCGTATCCACTAGGAACATGCGGCCCGGCTGCAGGCGGCCTTTCTTGCGTACATCCTCTGCGGGCACATCGAGCACCCCGGCTTCGGACGCGAGAACAACCAAATCATCCTTTGTCACGATGTAACGGCCGGGCCTGAGGCCGTTGCGGTCAAGCGTGGCGCCGATGACTTTGCCGTCGGTGAAGGCGATGGCGGCGGGGCCGTCCCACGGCTCCATCAACGAAGCGTGGTACTCGTAGAACGCACGCTTCTCCTCATCCATATCAGGATTGCCGGACCACGCTTCCGGAATGAGCATGGCCATGACGTGCGGCAGCGAGCGGCCTGACTGGTAGAGGAACTCGACGGCGTTGTCGAGCGAGCCTGAATCACTGCCATCGGGCGTAATGACTGGATAGAGCTTGTCGATCTGGCCGTCGTAGAGCGAACTGCTCAGCACCGATTGCCGCGCGTTCATCCAGCTCACATTGCCGCGAATGGTGTTGATTTCGCCGTTGTGCGCGACATAACGGTACGGATGCGCCAGCTTCCAGCTTGGAAACGTGTTGGTTGAGAAGCGCTGGTGCACCAGGCAGAGCGCGCTCGTGACCAGCGGGTTGGCCAGCTCGAAGTAGAACTTCTCGATCTGGGGAGCTAGCATCAGACCCTTGTAAATGATTGTGCGACAGGAGAGGGAAGGGATGTAAAAGCTCCCCTTGTCTTCAATGTCGGAAGCGGCAATTTCATTCTCAGTGCGCCGGCGTACGCGGTAGAGCAGCCGCTCGAAGGCGTCTTCGTCCAGCCCCTTGGGCCGGCCCACAAAAAGCTGCTCGATATAGGGCTGCGAGGCGCGCGCTTCCCGTCCGATGGCGTCTCCGTTGACCGGAGTATCGCGCCAGCCGAGCACCGCCAGGCCTTCTTCCTGGGCAATACGCTCGAAGACACCCTCGCACTGCAGGCGGCTGTGCTTTTCCACAGGGAGAAAAACCATGGCGACGCCGTAACAACCCAGCGCCGGCAAGCGGATTCCCAGCTCACCGCACTCGCGGGCGAAAAAGACGTGCGGAATCTGAATCAGGATTCCTGCGCCATCGCCCGTCTCCGGATCGCAGCCGGCCGCGCCGCGGTGCGTAAGGTTGATGAGCACCTCAAGACCCTTGCGGATAATGTCGTGGCTCTTTTCGCCGCGAATACTGGCGACCAAGCCCATACCGCAGGCATCATGTTCATTCCGTGGATGATAGAGACCCTGCGGCCGTGGGAGCTGGAGATGGGAATCCGATGTATGCATGCATGGCATCCTTCTCAATGAACTTTTCGGTGCGGACTACATTGCGCGGAGGTACACAATCACGTCGCGATTTCCGTCGGCGGAAATCGTCCTGCTCATGAATGAATAGGCCTGCCGGGCAGGCCTGGCCTCGAAGGGACGTAGCTGAATCTTTACTATATCGAAAAATCGATTTCTCTGTTGGACTTCCTCTTGTGGCTAGGCCTGAAATGCCAGTGCGACGAGTTTTGCCAGAGCTTGCCGTAGCCGTGATCAAGATGCAAGCGGCTACGCGCAAATGCGGGAAACCTGCTGCTTCAGCAAGGATGTAGCTCGAGGAACTTCACAATCTGAAACAGCAATCCATGACCTATACTGTTGATTCGGAGAGATCGCATGCAGGATTGCATACTCGTCACGGGCGGGGCAGGGTTCATCGGTTCAAATTTTGTCTTGAGTTGGGTTGGGACGCAAGGAACCCCGGTCATCAATCTGGATCTGTTGACGTATGCCGGCAATGCCGAGAACCTCTCAACGCTGGAAGGAGATGCGCGGCATCTGCTGGTCCGCGGCGATATTTGCGATGCGGAACTCGTCGGCTCCCTGTTGCGCGATCATCAGCCCAGAGCTTTGGTTCACTTTGCCGCGGAGAGCCATGTGGACCGGTCGATCGCCTCGCCGCAGGAATTCATCCGCACCAATGTGCAGGGCACGTTTGTATTGCTTGAGCAAGCCAAGGCGTATTGGTCGGGGCTGAGCGACGCGGATCGGGCTGCATTCCGGTTTCTGCACGTT
>JBEKFD010000371.1:0-3540 GCA_050013495.1 Occallatibacter sp.
GTGGAGACCCTAGAAGACGTCCCGATTGACGTGGCGGTGAACGAGTACCATGCGATGGCGCTGTTCGGCGAGAAATATGGCGACAAGGTGCGGGTGGTTAAGCTTTCGGACGGCTTCTCGACAGAGCTTTGCGGCGGCACGCATACCGCGGCGACGGGCGAAATCGGCCTGATCAAGATTGTCAGCGAGGGGTCTGTTTCTTCGGGGGTTCGGCGGCTTGAGGCGATCAGCGGCTTCGGGTCTCTGGATACGTTCCGGCAGGATTTTGCTCTGTCTCAGATAGCCACGCAGATTGCTCCACCGTCCGCGGGGGGCAGCCCGTCTGAAGCATTTCGAGCCAAATTAGCCGCGCAGGAAGATGAGTTGAAAAGGCTCAGGCGAGAACTTGAGGAGATGCGGATGAAGTCCGCCGCCGGGGCGCTGGATGAGGCGTTGAGCCGGGCGGTCGAAGTGAAGGGCGTGCGGCTGGTGACGCTCAGGGCCGACTCGCTGGAGCGGGGGCAGTTGCGGACGCTGGTGGATAACCTGAAGCAGAAGCTCGGCGAGGGCGTGGTGGTGCTGGCCTCCGCACAGCCGGAAGGGAAAGTCGCGCTGATTGCGGGCGTTACGGCGGGGCTGACGAAGGAAGCTGGTGGGAGCCGTGGCCAAGCTGGTTGGCGGCTCCGGCGGAGGGAAGCCGGAGATAGCCGAGGCGGGTGGGAAAGACCAGGGGCAGATTGATGCGGCGCTGGGGGCGGCGGCGGGGATTGTTGGGGAACTGTTGGCTTAGGCCGGTTGGGCGCGGTTCGTGGTGTCCAACCCTTGGCCCGATGAAACTCGGACAAGGATGGGGCACCCAGATCTTGATGGCTTGAGAGAGCCCGCCCAAGTTAGCGCAGGTGGAAGCTGTAGGAGACACCGCCGGAGACAATGGGATAGGTTTTCAGGGGATTCAGATCGCTGTTCCACTTGGTTTCCTGGGCCATCAGGTTGCTCTGGATGGCGACCGTGATTGGATTGTTGGCATTGGAGAGGTCGGCGCATTGGGTCTGCGCCTGGTCATAGCAGGCCCAGCCACCCAGGTTAACCTTGACGCTGGGCGCTCCGATGAAGGCGACGCCGATTTCGAAGGGGAACGACCAGTGGCCCTTGCTGGGAACCATGTTGCCTATGCCTGTGGTGATGGTGAAGGCCGGCTTGGTGGTGTTCAGGCCCAGTGTTCCGGTACCGGTGACGGGGACTGCGCCCGTGGCCGCATTGGTGTTGGCCGAGTAATATTTTGTGCCATTCAAGGTAAAGCTGGTTCCCGCGGCCACGTCCGTGGTGGCGGTGAGCTGGTTTCCGTTGTAGAACAGCAGCCCGGGGCTCAGGCGGAAGGGAAACTTGAAGGGAAAAAAGTCCACCGCAACGCCGGCTGTGGACAGGCTCAGCTTGGCGGTAGCGGCGATTCCGTTGCTGGTGAAGTTGGCAGAGTAATTGAAGAAGTTGCCGCTGCCGCGAAGGGCGATGTGGTTGCCGAGGTTGGTTGCGGCCTGCAGCCGGACGCCGAGCGTGGAGATGCCCACGCCGACGCCGATCCGCGTAAAGGAGCTGTTGGGGCCGGCCGCCTTGGGGGCGCTTGGAGTGACCTGACCGGCGCCATCGCCGGGATCCGCCTCGGGCGCCACAAAGCTGGAAGACGACAGGCTGGAAGAGGCCAAGCTGGAAGAGAACGAGGAAGACTGGGCGGCCAGAACGGCGGGCGCAACAAGCAAGGCAGCGGTGAGCAGGAGGGCGGTTCGTTTCATCATAAGGACTCCACAAAAGCGGTTGCAGTTCGAATGACCCCCGGAATGCTTCCCGTTGCATGAACGTCGCCAAGCTAGCTGCCGTCTTCAAACGGCCAGCAGTGACGCTTCTCAATCAGCGGGATATGTGAGTAACATTACCATGGTTACCAGCTCTGAAAACAAGGAGCTTGTGCCACTTTCTGGTCACAACGCACCCTTTCAGGAAACATTCCATATCGGGACCGGCAGTTGCGCCTGGCGGGCGAAAGGCTGGGCGGATGGCTTAATCTTGAGGCCATGGCGAAGCATGGCCCGGAGGCGAAAGAGATTGCCACGCTGCGGCGCGAGCTGTTGGCTTGGTACGCGCGCAATCGGCGCGATTTGCCTTGGCGGCACAGCTCGGACCCTTATGCGATCTGGGTGTCGGAGATCATGCTGCAGCAGACGCGGGTAGCCGTGGTGGTGGAACGCTACCAGGCGTTCTTGGTGCGCTTTCCCACGCTGGTCTCGCTGGCGCTGGGGACCGAAGAGGATGTGTTGGCGCTGTGGAGCGGGTTGGGCTACTACCGGCGCGCGCGCATGCTGCACAAGGCGGCGCGGTTTGTGGCCGACAACCATGGCGGAAATCTGCCGGCAACCGCGGCGGAGCTGCGCACGCTGCCGGGTATTGGCGCGTACACCGCGGCAGCCATTGCCAGCATTGCTTACGGGGAACCGGTGGCGGTGGTCGATGGCAACGTGGAGCGAGTGCTGTGCCGGCTGGAGGGCTGGGAAGCGGGAGGAAAGGGCGCGGCGGTTCTTCGGCAGAAGGTTGAGGCGCTGGCGGCTCGGCTGGTGGATCCCGCTCAGCCGGGAGACTTTAATCAGGCCATGATGGAGCTGGGAGCGACGGTGTGTTTGCCGCGCAATCCGCAATGCTTGGTGTGCTCGCTGGCGGCCAACTGCAAGACTCGGGGCGAACACAAAACTGCGCCGCGCGCCAAGATGACGAGCCGCGAGGTGGCCTATGCGCTGGCGGTCCGGACCGGGCGCCAGGCGGACAACCGCAGCCGGGAAGTGCTGCTGGAGAAACGGCCGGAGGCGCTGACGGTGATGCCTGGGCTCTGGGAGCTGCCTTCGCTGAAAGAGACGGCCGTGCCGGACGACGAGGTGCGCATGACGGTGCGGCATGCCATTATGCAGGTGAACTACTACGTGCGCATTCGCACCGTGTTTGAAGACGATGCGGAGGGGCTGACGGTGAGGAGCGGCGAGCGGCGATGGGTTCCGCTGGGCGAGGCGGCGGGGATGGCCCTGACTGGCCTGGCTCGCAAGGTGCTGAAGCGGGCGCATCTGCTGGAAGGCGCGGCGCGGGATACGATTACGCCGTGGAATGATGAGCATGCAATCTGAGCACCGGCTTAAGTGCTTCGGTTAGCTTGAAGGGAAGCGCACAAAATCCCTGGAGATCCAATGAAGCTCAAGCATTTTTCAGTTGCACTTGCGGTCGGCATCCTTGCTGGGCCGCTGGCAGGCGCGCAGCAGGCGGCGGGCCAATCTGTCCCTGAAGTTCCGGGTCTGCCGCAGGCGGCTCGCGACGCGGCTGCCCAGATTGACGGCGAGAAGATTCGTGCCCACGTGCGCTTCCTTTCGCTCGATCTGCTGGAGGGGCGCGGGCCGGGGACGCGCGGCGCGGAGCTGGCGGCCGAGTATCTGGCCACGCAGTTTGCGCTTGCCAGCGTGGAGCCGGCGGGCGACAACGGCACGTATTTCCAGCGCGTGCCGCTCTACGCGGTGCATACCATCGAGGACA
>JBEKFD010000372.1:0-2942 GCA_050013495.1 Occallatibacter sp.
CGCATCGCTTTTTCCCCAGTTTCCAGGCCATTTGCCGCGCCCTCAGGGAAATTCTAGTGCAACAAACACCGCATTTCATCAGGTTTTATGAGGGTCTTGTTGGTCTTTCAGGATCGACTAAAAAGCCTGGTAAACGATGTCGGGGACGGGCTGGTTGAGGAGCACAGTCATTACGAAGGCAGCAAGGCCCAGCGCCGAAGCGTAGATAACGCGCGCATATCGGCTGAGGAACACGGGGCCCTCCGCCGTCTCGATGGACAAGAGCGCGGCGCGCAGCCATTCCCAGACGGCCAGAACCAGCGTGGCCGATAACCAGGTGGCCAGCCATACGGCGCTCCACTGCGCGGGACGCAAGGCGGCGAAGACCTTGTCGATCTGACTCCAGGTTCCCCAGAACCAGAACAGCGTAAAGCCAAACCATGCGAAGTTCAGCCCGCGCCCAAAAGCAACATAGATGGAATTCTGCGCCAGCGCTCTGTAGCCTTTGCGGCCCATGGCCCGCGTCAGGCCCAACTGCCAGAGCTTGTTGATGGACATGCCGCCGCCGGTGAGCACGCCGAAGAGAATGAATTCAGAAGTCCGGCCATGCCAGACGCCGATGAGAAAGAACGTGACAAAGAAGCAGAAAACGCCGAGGAAGGGCTGCATGGTCAACGACGGGATGCGGCGCATGAGAGCTATCAGCAGCGGGTTATAAACGTAGGTCTTGAGCCAGTTGGAGAGCGTCATGTGCCACTGGTTCCAGAAGTCGAGCACGCACGAAGCGGAAAACGGGCGATCGAAGTTTTCCGGCAGGCGGAGTCGCATGAGGCGCGCGAGAGCGATGACAATGTCGATGTAGCCGGAGAAATTGAAGTATAGGAAGATGGGATAAATAACCGCTAGCCGCAGGGCTGCATAGAGCATGAGCTTTGTGGGCAGCGGCTGCGACATCTGCGCGATTGTATCGGCCTGAGACGCCTCGAGGAGCATGGCGACCACATTGATTTTGAAGAATCCGCGAACGATGCGCTCCAACTGAAGGCCGACGACACGGACTCCGAGCGGAACAGGCTGCTGTGCAAACTGGTCCCGGGCAAATTCGTCATAGCGCTGGATGGGACCGGAGACGAGCGTGGTGAAGTTCAGAGTGTAAAGCAAGTAGGCGCCAAGACCGATGGATCGCTTTTCGTTTCCGTCGCGGGACTCGATAAGCAGGTGCAGCACACGAAAGAAGATGTAGGAGAGCCCCAGCGTGAAGTAGGGAGTGTGCAGGAACAGGCCTTCCGGGATGAAGGTGTACTTCTTCAGCCAGATGTAAGCAAGAATCACGGCGAGAATGCTGAACGTCGCCGCCCTGGAGAATCCGCGTTCAATCAGGATCAGGCCGGCGTAGCCGAGCAGCAGGAATCCGATGAAAGGAAGAAGCACGATGAGGTTATGCGCCAACAGACCAATAAATAAAAGACTTGCCATGAAGAGGACAACTGAGCGCCAGATGCGCGATCGGCTGAAGTTTGAGACCAGGGCGGCGGCCAGGCCGAAGAACACAAATTGGAATGAAGCTGTATCCATTGGCTAATGAACCTTCCCAAGAGCGCTTTGCAATTGGTTGGAAGATTTGAGAGCAGGCACTGCTCCGCTGGTAAGTTCCTTGGCCAACATGCCCGCAATGATCGCATGCCCGGCGGCGTCCGGATGGTTGTCGATCGGGTAGTAATACTGCTCCGGATTGGGAAGGTTGCGGAAGTCGGACAGAATATCGATGTACGTCGCGCCATGGCTGGTGACAATGGCGCGCACCTCATCACCCAATTTATAAGGGTCATAGCCTGCGGGCCACCTGCCCATGGAGATCATGGCCGCCTCGGCGCGATTCGGCACAAAGGCAACAATGACGGGCACGCCGGCGGCCTTTGCCTGCTCCGCTATGCTGGCTGCGTAGCCACTAAACATGTCGAGCCGGTACTGCCACTCCGCATCGGGCTGTGCCTTAAGAAAGCCGCTTTGCGCTCCGCGCTCCAGGTAGAGCTTCAAATACTCGCTTTGACTCTGGAAAAGATAATGCTGAATCAATCGTCCCGGTTTGGAAACCACCCACTTGTCCTGAATCGACCCTGAAATCGCGGGGATCGCGCTCAGGGGCGCTTTCCTGATGAACGCCTGCTTCAAGTGGTACTTGATGGCGTCGCCAAGTTCCATCCATATCCATGGCACGGGATGGCGATCTGCTTTATCGATGTCCCAGGGATCCACGATCCAGAGAATTGCGTCCGGTTGGACCGTCAGGAATTCATGGAAGCGCACGGCAACCGTTCGAGGAATTCCGCCTTCGCCAATCATGCTGACGTTATAGATCTCAATGCTGCGCCCGGTCATTCGGGATAACTCAGAAGGCAGCAGCGCAGCGAATGAATCCTGTTGCTTGACGGCCCATCCGAACGGATAGGAAGAACCCGCCAGCGCGATCCGGTAAGTGTCCGGAGGTTTTGGCCCGCAGTCGATTCCGGTGCGGTATCCGCAGGCATTGAAACTGTATAGCACAGGTGGACTTTCGGTTTCCTTTTTCCAGCACGCCCGGTTGGGAACCCCGCGCTGGGTCTTTGATTGATCGAGTACGATGCAGTCTCCGATGGGGGAAGTCGAAGCTAGCTTCCGTGCGCCAATGGCCTTGAATGCGAACGCCAGCGCGGCCATAGTCAGGACGCTGAGCAAGGGCAGCAGGATCCAGTCGCGGCGCGGCAGCTTTTCCTGGGTGGTATTCGCCGCTTCGCCGGCATTCATTTCTTTCATGCTGTCCACAACTCCCCGGCTGCCTGGAATCCCAGCGAGACCACCTTCATAGGTGCGTTCTCTGTTTCCGCACTGCCGACCGCGAGTTCCCAGCGAGTTATTCCCGACTCATCTTCACTTAGCTTGTTGAATCCAAGTTTGGCGTAGTGATCGATGACCAGCTTGTTCCG
>JBEKFD010000373.1:0-2763 GCA_050013495.1 Occallatibacter sp.
GGCGGACAGGCTGGGCATACCCCGTCTCTGTTGACCTCAACTTCTTGAACCGCCGTATGCGGACCCGCTCGTACGGTGGTGTGGCAGGGGAGGAGAGGAAACTCTCCCCCCTATGCCGATTCCATAGCTGCTCTGCCCTAGAAGTGATAGGCCAAGCCGATCGCAGGGCTGTAAATGTTGTACCACTTGTTGGTGGTGAAAGTGCTTATGCTAAAGATTGGCACCTTGGTCACCATGCCGCGGTACTCGGCGCGGATGTCAAAGCTGGGGCTGATCTCGTAGGCAATGCCGGCGCCGTAGATGCCGCCGATTTCTGTCTCCCGCTTGGCGTCGATATTCTTTGTGCCGGAGTTGCGAATCGGCAGGAAGACGAATCCGGCCGCCCCGGCCTCAAGAAAGGGATTGAATTTGCGGAAGTTGAAGGTGCGGACGTAGGCGCCCGAAATCTCCTGATTGCGGGTCAGAATGGTCTCGATGAGAGGGTTGGTATGGTAGGTAATCTTGTTTTGGTAGGTGATGCCGTAGTTGGCTTCGAGGGCGCTGGAGGGTGTGAGCATGAATCGGTAGCTGGCCAGCGTGCCATAGGCGGGCGTCGCGTGAACATATACATCCGTTGGCGATCCGATAAACGGTTCGATGAGCCCGATTCCGCTAAGGCTGACGTCCTGGCGGCTTTCCTGGGCGCGGCCTGCTGCCACGCACACGGCCAGCAGAAATGCTATTAAGGCGATCTTCTTCATTCGGTCCTAAACCTCACGACTGCTCAACCGTCCGGCTGGCAACCAACTCTTCGATTCCGGCGCTCCGGTTCGAGCCGGGCCCCACTCTCAGCATTGTAACTGGCCGGAGTGGTCCTTGGCATCAGCGGAATCCCCGAAATGATCTGAGGCTTTAGACGCAGGAGGATGCAAACGGGCTTCCGCGAGGTTTTTCGGGCATAAAAGCCATTTTCATGGAGGGTACGGGTTTGACTGCGGAAAGACCCGATCAGGAATCCAGATCGCGTCAGAGCGCGCCATTCTGATGCCTTGCGCGCCGGCAGACAGATCATGATACCCAACCGTGGTACACTGTAGTTGCGCTCAGTGATTTGGCCGTGAGCGGCAGCGAGCCTTCCAAGGCAAGTTTGCCTGGCACAGATTTCCCCAAGCCCCATAGCGTAACCACTTGAGTCTCCCACCCGGTGACTCTGCTCTGGACCATGAATGGGTCTGAGAGCTATACGCCTTTGGATCCTTGATTGCGATCAGGCGCATGAACCGGGAGCGCGAAAGTTGATAGCGCTGGAGCGTGGTGCCGTTCGGCAATGTGCCGTCTGGCGATGACGTAGCGTGTGGCAGCTCCGGGTCCCCTTTTCACAATTGGCGGCCAGTCTTAGCTCGACTTTCGGTTCTCCCTTACGCAAAATTGAATAGTAGGCCTGCGCTCTCGCATGGGTGCGTGCGCCTCTCTGTCCGGTTCCGTTTGCAGGCCGCATTGGCGGCTCCGGAACCCCTAGGAAATGACTTAATTTTGACGACACAGTTTACGCAGTTCTCTCTTTCGCCCGCCCTGATGGCGCGGCTTAACGCCAACCAATTTGAAATTCCCACCCCGGTGCAGATCGGCTGCATTCCTCCCGCGCTGGAAGGCCGCGACGTGCTGGCCACCGCGCAGACCGGAACCGGCAAGACGCTCGGCTTTCTGATCCCAATCGTAGAACTGCTGCAAAGGGCGGTAGCGCGCGGCCCCGCCGCGCACGCGCTCATCCTGCTGCCTACGCGCGAGCTGGCCATGCAGGTGGAGCAAGCCTTCCTCGCCATCCGCTCCAGTTCCGAACAGACCGTGGCCCTGGTGGTCGGCGGGCTGGCCGAGCGCTCGCAACTGGATGCCATACGGCGCGGCGCCAAATTGATCGTGGCCACACCGGGACGCCTTGAGGACTACATCAAGCGCAAGCTGGTGCGGCTTGACCAGGTGAAGATTCTGGTGCTCGACGAAGTAGACCGGATGCTCGATATGGGCTTCCAGCCGGCCATCGCCCGCATCGCGGCAACGCTGCCCGCCGTGCGGCAGACCTTGTGCTACTCGGCCACGCTCGAAGGTTCTGTCAAGGAAGTGGCTCGCAAGTACCTGAACAGCCCGGTGCGCGTCGAGATCGGCTCGGTGCTCAAGCCGGCCGAGAACGTCGAGTTGCGCACCTTTGAGGTTGAGCCGGACAAGAAGCAGGAGCTGCTCGAACACCTGCTGGGCGCCGAGCAAGGCAGCTTCCTGGTCTTTGTGCGCACCAAGCACGGCGCGGACCGCGTGGCGCGCAGGCTGGTTCGCAGCGGCCATTCGGCGACGCAGATTCACGGCGACCGCTCGCAAGCCCAGCGCAACCAGGCCCTGCGCAGCTTTTCCGAGGGCCGTCACCGCGTGCTGGTGGCGACGGACGTGGCCGCTCGCGGCATCGACGTGGCCAACGTGGCGCACGTGATCAACTTCGATATGCCCAAGATGGCCGAGGACTTTGTCCATCGCGTAGGCCGCACCGGGCGGGCTTCGGCGCATGGCGTAGCCTCGACCTTTGCCGGACCGGCGGAACGCGGCGATCTACGTAAAATTGAGCGCACGCTGTCGATTCACATGAAGCACTTCCGCGTGCGTTCGGCGGACACCGCGAAGGCAGCGTAAAGCAGCTTCTAGCTTCTAGCTCGTGCCCCACGATCGGCGTAGATTTATTGCGTCGGTCGTGGGGTTTCGGCATAATAGCGCGCGAACAATAATTTCACTCCTGTTTGC
>JBEKFD010000374.1:0-2741 GCA_050013495.1 Occallatibacter sp.
GTGGGGTGCCCCAGGTCTCGATTCTGAGACCTGGGACTCCATATTCCTTACCTCGTCCAATAAGGCTGAAACCCTGTTCCCTGTTCCCTGTTCCCTAATCCCTGCCTTTCTTACTCTTCGCGCAGCACTTCCAGCGGCCTCAGGCCAAGAATCCGGTAGCTCGCAATCCATCCCGTAGCCGTAGCCAGCACCGCCGTCCCCACAAGCGCAACCAGCGTCGCGCCCCACTCGACGTGGAAGCCTACTTCGAGCTTGCTCAGCAGCACCCGCGTCAAAATGTTGGCGAACACCACCCCCACCGACCCCGCCAGCAGCCCCAGCACACTGAACTCCACGCTGAACGTGCGCACAATCCGCATGCGCGTCGCGCCCAGCGTCTTCAGCACCACCGCCTCGCGCATCCGCCGGAAGCGCGTGCTGGCAATGCTCGAAGCCAGAATCATCAGCCCGGCAAAGATCGAGAATCCGGCCAGAAACCGCACCACAAATGTGATCTGGTTGACCACGCTCTCAATCCGGTCCAGCACATCCGCCAGGTTGATCACCGTAATGGTCGGATAAGCCGTGAACAGCGCCCGCTCCATCGCCGCCACCCGCTTGGGATCGACATGCGCCCCGCCGTACCACTCGGAGGTGTGATCCTTCAACTGCCCCGAGGGCAGCACAAAGGAAACGCGCGACGCCAGGTGCTGTCCGTCCGCCCGATAGATCGCCGACACCTTGAGAGTACGAACCTTTCCGCCAACCTCCAGTTCCACCGTCGAGCCCACGCCCAGATGCAGCCGCTCGGCCACGCCGCTGCCAACCGCCAGTTCCGCCGCATCACCAGCAGACCACCATTTGCCCTGCGTAACCTTGTCGCCCGCCGGCGGCGTATCGGCCCAGGTCAGCTCCGCGTTCTCCAGCATCCGCCTCGGAAAGTGCTGGCCTTTCAACTGCTCCAGCGCCTTGCCGTTGAGGGAAACGAACCGGCCCGTGGTGCCCGGCATCAGGTCCAGCGCCTGAATCACCCCCGGTTGGTGCGCAAAGAAATCCTTCACCCCCGCAACCTCGTCCGTCGTTACATCGATTAGAAAGATATTCGGCAACTGGGGCGATGCGGTCTCGCGCAAATCGCGCAACAGCGCCGCCTGCATCAGGTAGACCGCCAGAATCAGCATCACGCCCAGGCCGAGCGCTGCCAACACGGCTGCCGACTGATTCCCCGGCCGGTAAAGGTTCGCCAGCCCATGCCGCAGGAATGACGGCAGCCGCAGCCGCACGCTGTTCAGCACGCGGCGCAAGGTCCAAAGCGTCACTACCGCCATCACCAGCAGCACCAGCAGCGCGACCGCGAAGAGAAATGCGAACCAGCCGCCGACCTTGGCGGAATCCGACAGCGCCCACGCAATTCCGCCCAGAGCCGCAACCACAACGATGGAAATCCCCAGTTGCAGCCGCCGCGCCCACCAGCGCGCAAACCATCCGCCAATCCCCTCAGGCCCCGGCTCCACCAGCCTTCGCAACACCAGCACCGGCCTCACCCCGCGCACGTCCAGCAGCGGCGGCAAACAGAAAAGCAGCGTCGTCAGCAGCCCCGTTCCCAACCCGGCCGCGATCGACTTCCACGGAAACTCAAGCACCGCATGAACCGGCAGCAGGTTGCCAAACACCGCCGGCAGCGCCGCCATCACTCCCACGCCCGCCGCCACTCCCAAAAGACCGCCAGCTAGCCCCAGCCCCAGCGTCTGAAGCAGAAAAATCCGCAGCAAATCCCCCGAGCCCGCGCCCACTGCCTTCAGAATCGCCAGCATGTCCATGCGCTGTTCCAGGTGCGCATGCATGGCCATGGCCACGCCAATCGCCCCCAGCACCATGGCCACCAGGCAAATCAAGCTCAAAATCGCGGTCGAGTTGTCGAGGCCCTGCGTCAGCGCCGGATTGCCCTCGCGAAAATCCATCACCTGCGCCTCCGGCAGCGCCTCCTCCACTTGCTTGCGCATAGCCACCGGGTCCGAGGCAACCCCCGCATTCAGTCCCGGCCCGCCTTTCTCCGGCAGTTTCAGCAGCAGCCGCTGGCTGGCCCGGCTCCCCGGCGCAATCAGCCCGGTCTCGCTCAGGGCGGCCTGCGAAATCATCACCCGCGGCCCCAAACCCGCGCCAGCCGTGAGCCGGTCCGGCTCTTGCTTCAGAACCGCCGCAATCCTGAAGTTCCGCCCGCCCAGCCGCAGCGACTGCCCCACCTGCGCGTTCAGCCGGATGAGGAACTCCTCCGCCACCACCGCCGAATCCCCGGCAAGAGCCTGCTCGAGGGTCATCTCCGGCTCCAGTTCTGCCGTACCGTAATACGGATACTCGTTCGGATCCACAGCCTTGAGCGACACCAGCAGAGGCACGGGATCTGGCGGCACCGAGGCCATCGAGATTGTCTCCGTCACCCACGTGGATCGGATCCCGCCCCCATCCTTCGTCAGCAGAGCCGCAATCTTGCCTTTATCTTCCGCTGTCGGAGTGCGAAACAGCCGCGCGCTCAAGTCCGCCGCCATCAGCGATCTGGACTCCAAACCTAAAGTCTTTCTGAAGCTTTCGCTGAATCCGCGCACCCCCACCAGCGCCGCCACTCCCACCGCAACCGAAAGCACCACAAACCCGAATTTCCCCGGCGCGGACTTCAAGTCCCGCCAGGCGATCGCGCCCGCCCGCTGCCAGCTCAACGCCCTCTTAGCCATTGGCGCTCCGTTCCAGAACTGGCTCCACGGCCG
>JBEKFD010000375.1:0-2555 GCA_050013495.1 Occallatibacter sp.
CGGCAGGGGCTGCGGCGTGCGGGGCGACATGGCGCCGATGGGACTCCGTCAGATGGGAAGGCCCTGTTCTGACGTGATGCAAGGTGTGCGGAACATCCAGCGTTGCCGCGCCAGCGGTTCCCAATATGGTAAAAACCAAGCCCGGGAGCAACCCAAATGCCCAAACGCGCGAAATCTTCATTCAGCGAATATCCTCTCAACCATGAAGTTCGTGGCTTGCGCCCATCTGGGGGCGGCGCACTATTTCCTTATCGGCGATTCCGCGTGCTCTTTCAGTCGTTGTCACGAATGAGTTAACTCTACCGCGACTTACCGCACCGTGGTGTGTCTCAAGTCACCCAAAAGATGAGCGGGTGCTTAGATGCACATTAGACGGAAGGTCAACGGTTCCGATATGGCACTTCCGGGGCAGAGCTGCTGTTTGCATTGTTTGTGCTTGACTATACAACTGCAGCGCCAGGAATCCAAAGGGGAAAATCCATTTCTGGATTTTCCTCTCGGATTGTCTAAAAACGCAGCCGCCGCAGAAACGTGGGCGTATCCAGGTCTCTCTGGGCCACTTCTCCCGAATCGGGAAAGAGTGCGGCCGCCGGTTGGGCGCGGTGCTCTTCTGCGCCTGCGCCTTCCCCCGTACCGCTGCCGAAATCGGATGCGTAGTCCCTTGGAAGCGGTTTGTAGGTTGGTTCTTCTGACATTTCGGCGAACTGCGGCCTGGCGGCGGCAGCCACCAACTCGGGTTCCCTGTTTCCGAATCCGGAACTGAAGTCGTCGTCGAAGTCCGGTTCGGGAATCGCGTCAGGGACCAGAACCTTGGCCGTCTGGCTCCCGTGACCAGCCATTGAGGCCGGTGAGGAGGCAAAAAATGTAGCGCTGTCCGATTCCGCAACCATCTCGTCGTCTTCCAGGTCGCTCATGAAGGGCGCCGGGGCGTTGACCTTGGCAACCACGGGAACCGCCGGCTCGCTCATCCATTTGCCGGTGGCCACTACCGGCACGGAAAGCACCGGCTCTTCCGCAACCACCACTTCCCCAATGCTCAACATGCGCGCCCGCCGCTCCGGCATCTGGTCGCGAAAGCCGGTGGCGATAACGGTAATCTTCACCTCGTCGCCCATCTGCTCGTCGAGCACTGCTCCGAAAATGATGTTAGCGTCTTCGTGCGCGGCCGACTGAATCAGCGAGGAAGCCTCGTTGACCTCAGACAGCTTCAGCGAACTGGAGCCGGTGATGTTGATGAGGATGCCGCGCGCGCCGTCGATTGCGCCGGCTTCAAGCAGCGGAGAAGCCATGGCCGCCTGCGCCGCTTCCACCGCGCGATGGCTCCCCGAACGAACGGCGGTGCCCATGACCGCGTGGCCCATGCCGGCCATGGTGGTCTTCACGTCGGCAAAGTCGCGGTTGATGATGCCGCTGATAGTGATGATGTCGCTGATGCCCTGCACGCCCTGGCGCAGCACATCGTCGGCAATGCGGAAACTTTCGAAGAAGCCGGCGTCTTGCGCCACCACCAACAGTTTCTCGTTGGGAATGACGATCATGGTGTCGACGCTTTCGAGCAGCTCCTTCATGCCGCGCTCGGCCTGCTGCAGTCGGCGCTTGCCTTCGAACGCAAACGGCCGCGTAATGACCGCAACGGTGAGGATGCCCATCTCGCTGGCCAGCGATGCGATGACCGGCGCGGCGCCTGTACCCGTGCCGCCGCCAAGGCCGGCGGTGACGAAGACCATGTCCGCGCCTTCCAACGCTTCAATGATCTTCTCCGAATCTTCAAGCGCAGCGCGGCGACCTACGTCGGGGTTTGCGCCCGCGCCCAGGCCTTGCGTAAGGCGAACGCCGAGCTGCAGTTTCACTGGCGCCTGCGACAGCTTGAGCGCCTGCACATCCGTGTTTGCGGCAATGAACTCCACGCCCTCCATCCGGGCCTGGATCATGCGGTTGACTGCGTTGCCTCCGCCCCCGCCGACGCCGATTACCTTGATGCGGGCGCCGCGCACGGGCTCATCGTGATATTGAATGCGCATCTCACTGGCTTGATTGCTTTCGTTTTCCATAGCGCCTCCGCCTCCTGTTGGGTTAGAAACTCGCTGCAAAAATGGCGCGCAATTTAGCGCGTAATCCGTTGTTTTCCGCCGCCCGCGTCACGCGTGTGCGGTGGGCATATAAAAGCATGCCGATGGCTGTCGAAAACCCCGGGTGCACCAACTCACCGGGCATGTGCGACAAACGCACCGGCAGTCCCGTTCGTGCCGGGACCCTCAACTGATCCTCGATTGCGTCGAGCATGCCGGGCATCATGGCCCCGCCGCCGGTCAGCACGCAGCCAGCACCAAGCGCCTCGAAAACGCCGCCCTGGCGCAGACTTTCCTTGACGAAATAAAGTAGCTCGCGCGCACGCGGCTCGAGGATCTCGGCAATAGCGCGCAGGCGCAGCGATTGCGGTTCAGGGTTCGCTATTTCGATTTCAGCCAACTGAGGAATGGAAGTTACAACGACGTGGCCGTACTGGCACTTGAGTTCTTCCGCCTGCGCTAACGGCATATTCAAGCCGACAGCTA
>JBEKFD010000376.1:0-2538 GCA_050013495.1 Occallatibacter sp.
ATAGCCGAAGCTGGAGAGGATGCCGTGAGGCAGGGCTGCGATTGTGGCGTCGGTTGGGGCGCCGGCATCTGCGAAGACCAGCGTGACCGCCAGGCAGCCGAGGACAGCTGAGATGCCCGCCAGGGTCCAGAGGGCCTTGCGCGGAGTGAGAGAGCCGGCGTGAAGGATGCCGAAGTGCTCCGGCGCCTCATCGTCCCTGCCCATCGCGTAGGTCACACGAGCGCCGGTGTTCATGCAGGAGAGCGTGGTTCCAATCAGCGCAAGAAAGACCGTGAAGGCTTCCACCAGCATGAAGATACGGCCACGGCCCGCGCCGAACAGCGAGTCGCCGACAATGATCATCATGTCGCCGATAGGCGCCGCCGAACCGGCAGCACTCTGCATGGTGTAACCACTGTTGAGAAAGTAATTTGCCGCGAAGTATTCAAACAGGTAACAGAAAAGGCCCTGCACCAGCAGCGAGACAATGACCGCAATTGGGACGTCACGCTTGGCGTTCTTCGCTTCTCCGCCCATTGCTGTGACGGACTCAAATCCGACGAGGATCAGAATTGCTACGGTCGCCTGCAGGAAGACCCAGCTGAACTTATGCGGGCTTATTACCGACTTCGCATTTTCGTGCGCGAGGAAGTTTCCCTGCGCGTCCGCCGTGGGATAGGTGACGAGGAACTGCACGGGCTTGCCTGCCGCATCCAGCTTCGGCAAAGGCACCTGGTTGGAGTCGCGGACAATATTGTCGGTCGCAACACCATTGACGGTCGTAGTCGTGGTCGCAAACTCATACGTGTAGGAAGCGCCGGAGGTTGAATCGAACTGACGTCCCTGGCTGCCCGCGGGATGGCTGGAGCGGTAGCCAAGCGCCATCACTGCAAACACGATTAGCGCGGAAATCTGGATCACGTTGATGCCGATGTTCACCGCCGTGGAACCGTTCACGCCGCGATAGGCAATGTAGGCGATGAAGAACGAGAAGACAACGGCGACAACCATCATGAATGCCGGTCCCGGATTCGAGGCGCTCATGAAGTTCGGCCAGATTGTACCTACCAGGTATCCGCAGAGAATACCCATGACACCGACCATCACGCCCGGATAGATCCAGTAGTAGAGGTGCGAGCCCCAGCCGACGATGAACTTCGAGAGGCGGGCGTAGCGCCAGACTTTGTCGTGATTTAGAAACGACTGCTCGGCGAAGTAATACGAGCTTCCCGTGCCCGGGTACAGCTTCGCCATTTCCGCATAACAGACCGCGGTAGCGAGGCAGAGCAACAAGGCAAGGACGATACCCATCCACATGGCAGGACCGGTTGTGCCGGTCGTCGCCTGGATGTAGAAGGTGAGCCAAAGGAATGCGCCCGGGGCGATGAGTGCCATGGCATTCATCGTGAGCCCGGTCAGGCCCAGAGTTTTCTGCATTTCAACGGGGGTAACAGCGCGGTCAGTATCCAGGGCCATCCGAATCTCCTTCGTCCTATAGAAGTCTGCTTGGGGTTGGCATTTGAGGCTGCTCACCGGGGATGTGTACCCGTCCAGTGAGCAGCCTGCGCATGTTTTAGAGTGGCGGCCTGAAAGCAACCGCCTGGGTTCCCCTTACACAATCCTTACTTGGTGTCGTTCGGCTCAAGCACAAACACGAGACCTGCATCAACCGTGCTCTGTCCCTTCGCTGAGCCAATTGAATTTCCGCGTGTGAAGAACGGCTGATTCGAAGAGTCATGCCTGTACTCCAGGCGGGAGAGCAGGTGTCCGGCAATCTTGCGTTCCACGGTGCCGGTGAATTCGTTCATGTGCTGACCTTGGGCAATCCCTAAAAGTGAGATCGGAGTGGCGAAGCCATCATGATCGTTCAGGTATTCATAGCGGGCGGCCACAGCCACAACGGGGCTGACGGCGTACTTCACATAACCGGCGATTCCGGCGTAGTCCGCAGGCCTCTTCGATGGACCGAACTGTTCGATGCGGTTGTAATCAAGGTTGGCCTGCAAGGAGAGCTTGGGCGTAACGCTGTAGGCGATCACAGTGTCCGTCAGGTTGCTCCACGGACCGTTGTTGCCAACTCCGTAATAGTCACGCGGGCCACCGAGGTAAGTTTCGGTGATGGAGAGCTTCTTGGTTGCGTTCCACGCGACGCTGAGTCCACCGGTTTTGCCGGTGTTCGTTGCAACCACGTTGTTCCAGCCATTCGTCGCGTATGCAGTCACCGACAACTTGTCACTGAAGGTGTACTTGGCGCGCAGTCCCATGTGGTAATAGGGAATTGCATAGCTGAAGAGCAGGCTGCGCGAGTAATTCCAATTTTGATTGGTCTCAATTACCTCAGCGCCCGCGGGAGTTACAAACTTTCCACCATCGAGCTGTATGCCCTTGCCGACAGGTACGAGGTAAGAGAGGTAACCCTCTTTCAAGTACTGCGACGCACCAGCCAACCCAGAAGCTACGTCAGGACTGTTCGGCGAGTTACCCGCGTTGTTCACCGCGTTCATTGCCTGGCCAAAGCCGAGAGCAACACGGAAGCCCAACGGTGAAGTCTTATCCACC
>JBEKFD010000377.1:0-2514 GCA_050013495.1 Occallatibacter sp.
CCGGTCCCTATGCGGTTGGCCGGACAACCGCCGTGTGGAGCGATCCCGCGCACGCAGACCCCATGGCGCCTGTGGCGGGCGCCAGGCGGGAGCTTTTTGCCTGGATATGGTACCCAGCGGCTCCTCCGCCGGCATCGCAGCCCGTGGGCGATTACCTGCCTGCCGCATGGTGCGAGGCAATGAGGGGCGGTCTCTTTGTCACGCTGCTCAATCGCGATCCGGCGCGGATTCACGCGCACAGCTACGCGGATGCAGCCGTTTCTCCCGCGCAGCGGCAGTACCCTGTTGTGCTGATGCGCCCTGGGCTGGCGGCACTGACAACCAATTACACGAGCCTTGTCGAAGACCTGGCCAGTCACGGGTACGTCGTGGTGGGCATCGATGCGCCTTACCGCAGCTTCGCGGTGGCCTTTCCGGACGGGCGCGTCATCCGCAGAGCGCCGCAGAATAATGCCGACCTGGTGGGCGGGGCAGAGCAGAAGCGGTTGGCCACCAGGCTGACGGCGGCATGGACCGCCGATTTGAGCTATGCCCTCGATCAGATGGAGCGACTGAATGACTCCGATCCGTCGGGACGATTCACGGGCCGGCTCGACGTGCAGCGGGTAGGCATGTTCGGCCACTCGCTGGGCGGAGCCACCACCCTGGAGTTTTGTCATGACGATGCGCGGTGCAAGGCGGGAATTGACGTGGATGGCCTGCCTCTAGGCAACGTAGTTCAGGATGGCGTGAAGCAACCGTTCATGTTTCTTTTGAGCGATCATGGCAGCGAATCCGAGGCGGAGTCGGGTCCGGTGATGCGGGACATTCGCTCCATCTACGGAAAGCTGCCTGCGGACGGCCGGCTGATGGTGACCTTGCGCGGCGCGAATCACTACGGGTTCAGCGACGACACCAAGAACCAGGTTGTGATGTCGATCATGCGTGGGGTCGGCAGGATGATGGACGGACAGCGGCAGATTGCGATCACGGAGCATTTGATCGATGCGTTCTTCGACGTTCACCTGAAGGGGGCGCCACGATCTGAGTTGGAGAGCGCCGGTGCGTATCCTGAGGTTGAATACGAGCGGTGAGAGCAGATTCGGAACGAATTGGGTTTAGTCTGCATTTCTCGCAACTGCCGCGAGAGCCCGGAATTCAAGGCGTGGCGAGGTCTCTGAGGGCCGGGAGGCCCCCAGTACAGCCGGTCTGGAGACCGGCGCTACCGTTTTGGCTACCAGTGAGAAAAGCGGGCTAATCGCCGGCGCCGGGGATGTATTTGTACTCGATCTTCTGCGGCTCTTTGGGCTTGTCGCCGGTGAGGTCGTGGGTATGCCAGACTACGGATTCGCTGGCGACTTCAGGGTGCTTGCGCAGGAACTGCAGCGCATACTCTGACGCAGTGGGGTCGTCTTTCTGGTCGGCAAATTTGGAGGACTCGATGGCGGCTTTGGCCTTGTCTCCAAGGCGGCGGTAGAGAATGGCTAGCTGATAGTGGGCGGCGAGGTCGTCGGGATCGACTGCTTGCAGGCGCTGATAGGTGTCGCGGGCCTTCTCGTAATCGTGCTGCTGGTAGTAGCTGAATCCGAGTTCGCGCAGGGCGTCTTTGGCGCGGGGATATTTGACCAGCTCGGCTTCAAAGTCTGCGATGGCTTCCTTGATCTGGCCGGCGTTGCGCTCGACGAGAGCGCGATAGTAGAGGGCGCGCGGGTCGCCGGGCAGCAGCGTGAGAGCTTTGGCCAGGTTGCCCTTGGCGTCGTCGTACTTTTCCCAGGAGATTTCAACAATGGCCATATTGGTGAAGGCGTCGGCGTAGTCGGGGCGCAGCGCGGCTACGCGCTCGAAGGCGTGCACCGAGGCCTGGTACTGCTGGCCGTCGAGCAGGCCGATGCCGTAGTTGTTCCAGCGCATCCATTCCTTGTTCTCAGTTGGGTCGGGCGGCACGGGCGCATTCTCGCCGATCGAGAAGGTCTTGGTTTCCGAGGCCATGTCGATGATGGGCATCGGATACGGCTTCGGCTCTTTCTGTCCAGTCTGGGTGATTGCGTAGTCGATGAAGTGCTGGTTGAAGCGGCGATAGCGGACGGTTGCGGTGAGTGAGACTTTGCCGGCAATGTCCTTGGGAAGGCGGAAGCGATAACGCACCAACTGCGAGCGGCCGGACTGGAAGGCGTTGTTGTAGGCCAGCACGCGGTTGTGCCAGATCTGATGCAGGTCGTTGAGCTCTCCTTTGACATTGATCAGGCGGTTGGTGAAGGAGTGGGCGCTGGGGTCGAGGTAGCCGTTGGGCTGGATGAATCCGCTCTCGGCGAGGGTTTTGCCGGCGTTGTCCTTGACGGTGAAGTCGACCCACGCCTCGTAAAAGTCGCGCTGCTCTGGAATGAAGGAGTGGCCGATGCCTTTGTTCTGGATGACGACGTCGGCAACCAGGGTTTCTCCGGGCGCGATGGAGTAAGCGGTGAGGCCGAGCGGGGCGACGAGGACCGTATCGCCCGGAGTGGCTTCGGCGTTTTCTTTTTCCAGAGCGAAGATGTC
>JBEKFD010000378.1:0-2512 GCA_050013495.1 Occallatibacter sp.
ACGTGACCAACGCGGCCGCCGCCGGCGTAACGCTTTCCGGCTCGGCCACGGCCTTCACCATCGCCGACCTGTCTACCGTCTGGATTCTTTGCGATGTTTACGAGAACGACATCCCCAAGATAAAACTCGGCCAGGAAGCGCGCTTCAAACTGAACGCGTATCCCGAGCGTCCGCTCATCGGCCACATCAGCGACATCGGTCCGGTGCTCGATCCGTCTCTGCGCACTGCCAAGATCCGCATCGAGGTCGCGAATCCCGGCATCCTCAAGCTCGGCATGTTCGGCACGGCTACATTTACAAGCCTCAAGAAGGAGACCCACGCCGCCGTTCCCGCCGATGCCGTGCTTCACCTCCATGACCGCGACTGGGTCTATCTCCCCGCCGGCGGCAACCAGTTCAAGCGCACCGAAGTCCATGCCGGAAAAATGCTCGACGGCGACCGCCAGGAGATTCTTTCCGGAATTCAGCCCGGCCAGCAGGTAGTCACCAAAGCCCTCTTGCTTGAAACCGCGGGGAATCAGTAGATGATTCGCGCCCTCGTCGAATTCGCGCTTAAGAGCCGCTGGCTGGTTCTCGGCGGCGTCGTGGTTCTCACCGCATGGGGCGTGATTTCGTTCCGGGCTCTTCCCATCGAAGCCTACCCGGACGTGGCCAACAACTACGTGCAGATCATCACCCAATGGCCAGGGCGCAGCGCCGAAGAGATTGAGCGCCAAGTCACTGTGCCGGTCGAGATTCAGATGGCCGGCATTCCCCACCTCACCCATCTGCGCTCCACCACCCTGGCCGGCCTTTCCAGCCTCATGCTCATCTTCGATGACGACTCGCACAGCGACACCAACCGCGAACACGTCCTCGAGCGGCTAAGCCAGGTCAGCCTGCCTGCCAACCTGACGCCGCAAATGGGCACGGACTGGAGCCCCGTCGGCCAAATCTACTGGTATACGCTCGAAAGCACAAACCCCTCCTACGACGTGATGGAGAAAAAATCGCTTGAGGACTGGTCTCTGGAGAAGTCGTTCAAGGGCGTCCAGGGTGTCGTGGATGTTTCCAGTTTCGGCGGGCCCACTAAGGAATACCAGGTCAGGCTCGACCCGGAAAAGCTGATCGCCTACGCATTGAGTATCAGCCAGGTCGAACAGCAACTCGCCAACAACAACACCAACGGCGGCGGCAGCTTTATCGAGCAGGGCGCACAGCAAATCAATGTGCAATCGCTGGGTCTCTTTACCACCGTGCAGGACATCGAGAACACTGTCGTCAAAAACTCCAACGGCGCGGCCATCAAGGTAAAGGACATTGCTACCGTAGTCCAGGGCCCCAAAATCCGCCTCGGCCAAATCGGCAAAGCCTCCAAACCGTATTCGATCGCCAACGGCAAGAAGATCTACGAAGATGGCAAGGTCTTCGACAATCCTGACACGGTAGAGGGCATTGTCCTGCTGCAGAAAGGAGACGACTCCGACCCCGTCCTGCAAGGCATCCACGAAGAGGTCGACAAGCTCAACCACGGCATTCTCCCCAAGGGCGTGAAAGTTGTTCCCTTCCTCGACCGGTCGGATCTGGTGAAGTATACGGTTGAGACCGTGGAGCATAACCTCACCGAAGGCGTAATCCTTGTCTCCGTTATTCTCTTTCTCTTCCTGGGCAACGTGCGCGGCGCAATCATCGTTGCGCTCACCATCCCCTTTGCGCTATTGTTTGCCTCGATCTGCCTCGATCTCAACCACATTCCCGCCAACCTGCTTTCTCTGGGCGCGCTGGACTTCGGCATGGTGGTCGACGGCTCGGTCATCATGATCGAAAACATCGTTCGCCACCTTGCCCATCCTGACGATACCCGCACGCCGGGGCAAAAGATTCGCGAAGCCGCTCACGAAGTGCAGCGTCCGGTCTTCTTCGCGCGCGGCATCATCATTGCTTCGTATCTGCCCATCTTCACATTGCAGGCCGTCGAAGGACGTCTCTTCAAGCCAATGGCATGGACGGTCTGTTTCGCCCTGATAGGCGCGCTTGTCTTCGCCATCGTCGTGGCCCCGGTCATGGCCAGCATGCTCTTCAGCAAGGGCGCAAAGGAATGGGAGAACCCCATCCTCCACTGGCTCACCCGGCGCTATCGCGTAGCCGTCCGCGCTGCCATTGAGCACCGCAACACAACGCTGGTTATCTCCACCGTGCTGTTCGCCATCGCCGTTTACCTCACCGTCGGCGGACCCATCGGCTCGGAATTTCTTCCCCACCTGGACGAAGGCTCCATCTGGGTTCGCGGCACTCTGCCTCCCAGCGAAGGGCCCACCGCCAGCATCGACTTCACCAACCAGGCCCGCCTCGTCATGGCGTCATTTCCCGAGGTCACGCAAGTCGTGAGCCAGACCGGCCGCCCCGACGATGGAACCGACACCGCCGGCTTTTTCAACACCGAGTACTTCGTCGATTTGAAAGAAAAGAAGGATTGGCGTCCGCTCTTTCACCGCAACAAGGAAGACTTGATCGCCGCCATCGACAAGGAGTT
>JBEKFD010000379.1:0-3640 GCA_050013495.1 Occallatibacter sp.
CCAGCAGCAGCTCAACGGGATCGTCGACCTGGCGATCGAGTTCAATGACCGAGCCGCTTGCCAGCTCGAGCACTTCACGCAATGGCAACTGCCGCTGGCCAAATCGAAGCGAGACATTTAGCTCGACGTCCATCACCAGGCCCAGATTGAGCGGATCGATGGAGGGCCTCTGGGCTCCAGTTTCATCCTGAGCCGGCGGCTGGGTTGCCAGAGCCGACAACAGGTGACCGTCGAAGTAGAGCGCCGCCGATATACCGGGCTGATCTGCCTGCGAGGCGGCAAGAGGGATATGCAACATGCCTCCAAATGCGAGCCCGGAGGCGCGCTCTACCTTGCAGGTAAACTCGCCGTATTCGGCCAACAGAGAAGCGGCAAGCCCTTCCGTCGCCGCCGCGATGAACTCTTGCATCGTTTCAAGGTGCTCGTCGCCCAGGACCTCCACGGGCGCTCCGCCCATCTGCGCGGCAAGCTCTTTGACCTGGCGTTCGTAAAACTCCACAAAGAATGAACCATGCAGCATGCCTTCCAGAGTCAGCTGGAATTGAACCGGCTCGCCCTGTTGCGTGGAGAGGTCAGCGCGTTCCAGGACCTTGAGCTGCCATGGAAGTCCAGACGCCTGCGTAAGCGCTTCAGCAAGAGATTCGGCGAAGACGCCAGCGAAGGCGCGCGCGGCCGGGTGATTGTCCTGATTAACCATGATCTCTACTCCCTTCCCCAGCTCGTCGCCTGAATCCGGCGGACCAGTTGTGCAGCTTTTTGCGAACCGTTCCTGACCGGTATCGCTTCAAATAATTCCATTCCCTCCGCGGTTAGCGTCCCGGGAGTGCGAACCGGCGCGCGAAGCTTCAGGACACAACCCGGCTGCAGAGCAATCAGGTCGCGCACGGCGACCTTCATGCGGGGCACGCCGGCGGCCACCGTCACATCGCAATCGAGAATGCGCTCGCGAATGCCGGCAGCGGGAAAATAGCGCAACCCGCCTTTCTTCTTCTGCGGCTCATCCAGCTTGATCTGCGCAATCAGGATGGCCACGAACGAGCTCGGAAAGACGAGCTGGAACGTCCCGGTGATGCCTGCAATTTCCATTTCAAATTTCGCCGTGGTCACCTTGTCGTTGGGCGGACAATACTGCTGCACGAGCGACGACTTGATGCGCCGATTGGCCACCAGGGACATGTGCGGCATGTGCCACGCGCCTTCTGCCTGGCGCGCGATCAGCGATGTCACGTCCTGCATGATCTCTTCTTCAATCTCCGAGAGTTCACGCGCGCTGCTCACGGCGGTGACCGTTCCTCCCATCAAGCGTTTTCAGCTTGATCGCGAGGCCGGTTCCCAGGTAAGCGTCCAGAGCGCTGACGACGCGGCGCGCGAATGTCTCGTGGAGCGCCGTAAGGGAGCGCGCATTCTCATTCGACAGTCGTCCCGCCGATCTGAAGTCGCACGCATGAACCGACCGCGGCTGGCGGCCCACTTTCTGCGATCCTGACTTCGCCGGGGTTTTGAGTGCGGCGGCAATTCTCTCTTCGCTGGGCAGGCTCACTGTGTCCTCCTGCCCGGCGCGTTAGCGGTTGCCGGGCGCTCGTGAAGGTGCGCAAGCGACTCCCTGAGCTTCTTCATGGTTGCCTGCCGTATCTGCGAGACGCGTGAAAGCGCCACGCCCACAACCTCTGAAATCTCTTTCATGGTGAGCTCCTCGCGATAGTAGAGAGAGATAATCAGCTGTTCTCTTTCACTAAGCTGCGAGATTGCTTCGGAAAGATGAGCCTGCACCTCGCCCTGAAGACAAAGATCGAATGGATCGGGGTCATCCAGGTTGGGCGCCGATTCGATCACATCCAGAAGGTTCGAGCGATCGTTGAGAACGGCCGCCTGCTGGCCCGCCAAGCTGAGTCCGTCGATCTGCGCGACGATTTTTTGCAGGTGTTCCGGCTCCAGTTGCATCTCCTGCGCGACCTCTGACTCGACAGGATGCCGTCCCAGCTTGGCTTCGAGCCGCGCAGTCGCGTCTTGTATCTCGCGTCCCCTTCTGCGCAGAGAGCGCGATCCCCAATCGGATTCGCGCAGACTGTCCAGAATCGCGCCGCGAATACGGAACTTCGCAAATACCTTGAACTGGGCATTCTTTGAGCTGTCGAAGTTGCGGCTGGCTTCCAGCAAGCCGATCACGCCCGCATTCACCAAGTCCTCCAACTCAACATGCCCGGGAAGCCGTTCGCGGATTCGCGAGGCAATGTAGTAGACCTGTGACAGTTCCTGCATCACAAGTTCATTGCGAACTTCTTCATCCTCCGCGCTTTTCTTGTAGGCCGCTTCTGCTTGGATCATCTGTACCCCTTGTCGTGCACGTACATTTCGAGCCTTTTCATCGCACCGACCCCAGCGATTGCACCGGAATTGCCGGAGGAATTTCGGACGGTGAAATTACTACAATCTTGGGAATAAGCGGCTCCAGCAGCCGCTTCAGGTAAAACCGTCCAGGGGAAGAACAGAGCAACACGGGGGGAGCCATGGCGACCTGATCGCCGAGCATGGCGCGGAGCCCGTTGAACACGCGGTTGGCCACGGAAACCTGGATTGCTCCAGCCGCGGCGGAGGGTGACGGCTGGGCGGAATTGCGCAGGCATTCCTCTTCGATTGAGCTATCGAGCGTGACCACCTTCAACTGGCCGCGTTCGTTCAGCAGGGGGCGAATCAAGGCGCGTCCAAGCGAATGCCTGGTGGCTTCAACAAGGACGATGGGATTCTTGTTGACCGCCGCGGTTTCCACCAATGTCTCGAGAATCGTGCCCAGATCGCGGATCGAAACCTGCTCTCTCAGCAGCTGCTGCAGCACTTTTTGCACTTCTCCAAGGCTCATCAACTTGGGCATCAACTCTTCCACAAGTTTTGGATGGCTGTCTGCAAGGCGATCGATAAGCCGCTTGGTCTCATGTCGCGTCAGCAGGTCATGCGCATTCTGCTTGATCACCTCCGCAAGATGAGCCGCTAACACCGACGTGTGGTCCACAACCGCATATCCAGCGGCGATTGCCTGAGCCTGCAGTTCCGGCGCAATCCACTTGGCGGGCGAGTCAAAGGCAGGCTCGCGCGTGTCCTGGCCCTGAATGTCTCCGGGCTTGGGATTTGAATTGACAGCGAGCAAGCGGTCGCGGCGCATCTCCCAGCGCGCAATTTCCGTTCCGCGCAGGTAGATGACGTACTCGCGTTCCTTGAGCGACAAGTTGTCGGTGATGTGAATGGAGGGCACCAAAAATCCGAGTTGCTGAGCCAGGCTTTTGCGCAGCGATTTCACCCGCGCAAGCAGTTGGCCGCCCTGCTTCACATCCACCAGCGGCACCAGGCCGATGCCGACTTCGAGCATGAGTTCGTCGAGCTTCAACACCGCATCCATGGGGTCCGATGCCGGCGTTCCCGCAGCGCCTTTTGCGGCCGCGGCCTTGGCTGCCACGGCTTCGGCTGCAGTGCCCGGCTTCATCTTCCAGGCGATAAACATCAGCGTTCCACCGAATGTCACAAAGGACATTTTCGGCATTCCGGGAATCAGCGCCAGGGCCAGCAGGACGCCGCTCACAATCCACAGCGGGCGCGAGGTCTTGAACATCTGCTTTTCGATGTCCGCGCCAAGAGAGAAGTCGGAGCC
>JBEKFD010000380.1:0-3977 GCA_050013495.1 Occallatibacter sp.
ATGAGCGAGGCCTGAGTCTTCCACGCGCAGCATTGGGTGCGGGCGATGAGGGCGAGGTTTGGCTGCATCGAAGTCGAAGATGGCCGTGCCTTGCTGCGCATCTTTGGTGATGTCGACCAGCACCGGACCGGGGCGGGCGCTCTGCGCAATCTGAAATGCGCTGCGAATTGCCGGAGCAATATCCTCGGTGCGATGGACGAGGAAGTTATGTTTGGTAACCGGCAGAGTTATGCCGGTGATATCCACTTCCTGGAATGCGTCGGTGCCCAGCACTTTACTGGAGACGTTGCCGGTGATGCAGACGATGGGAATCGAATCCAACATGGCCGTTGCGATGCCGGTGATGAGGTTGGTTGCGCCCGGGCCGCTGGTGGCCATGGCCACTCCGACCTTGCCCGAGGCGCGGGAGTAGCCGTCGGCCATGTGCGATGCGCCCTGCTCATGGCGCACCAGGACGTGATGGATGGGAAACTTGCGCAACGCGTCATAGACGGGCAGAATTGCCCCGCCCGGATAGCCGAAGACGGTTTCAACACCCTCGCCCACGAGAGTGGCCCACACGATTTCAGCGCCGGTGAGGCGAGTGGGGGTGGTGAGGTGGGCATTCGCGTTGGCAATGATTTCCATGGATAGCTCCTTTTGATAGCTGCCAGCCGGTAGCTTCTAGCTGCCAGCCTCTTTCGTGGTCATACAAGTTAACTTCTGTTCCCTACTAGTTACCCGCTTTAGCTGGAGGCTGAGAGCTGGCATCTAAGAGCTGTTGTTACGTTGTTGCGCCCTCGGATGCGGAGGTGACGCGGTCAACGTATTTGCGGAAGACGCCGCGCGGCCAGCGAAGAGCGGGAGGCGTGAAGTCTTTGAGGCGCGCTTCGATCTCTTCGTTGCTGATTTCGAGGGTGAGCGTTCGATTGGGTATGTCGAAGTGGATGATGTCGCCTTCGCGGACGGCGGCGATGGGACCGCCGACGAATGCTTCAGGAGCGACGTGTCCGGCGGTGAAGCCGCGCGTTGCGCCACTGAAGCGGCCGTCGGTCATGAGGGCAACGGTCGCGGAGAGTTCTGCGTTCGAAGATATGGCCGCGGTGACCTGCAGCATTTCGCGCATGCCGGGCCCGCCCTTGGGGCCTTCATAGCGAATCACGAGCACGTCGCCGGGCTTGATCTGTCCGGACTGCACGGCGGCGAAGCAGGCCTCTTCGTTTTCAAATACGCGTGCCGGGCCGCGATGCTCCACGCGGTTGGCGGCGGCCACTTTCATTACGCAGCCTTCGGGGGCGAGGTTGCCTTTGAGAATGACCAGGCCGCCGGTGGGCTTGATGGGATCTTCGAAAGTGTGGATGACCACCTGACCGGGAGTTTCCTTGGCGAGCGCTGCTTCCTCCCCGAGCGTTTTGCCGCTGATGGTGAGCGTGGATCCATCGGCGTGGCCGGCTTCGATGAGGCGCTGAGCCAGTACGCGCGAGCCACCGGCTGCCTGGTAGTCTGACGCTACAAACTTACCGGCGGGAGTCAGGTCGCAGATAAACGGCGTGCGCTTGCTAATAACATCGAAGTCGTCAATGGATAACTCGATGTTCATCTCGCGGGCTATCGCCAGAAGGTGAAGAACAGCATTAGTCGACCCTCCGCTGGCCGCAACGCTGGCAATTGTGTTTTCGATCGACTTGCGAGTAATGATCTGCGAGGGGCGTCGGTTGGCGCGGACGGCATCCATGAGAATATGGCCAGCCTCGCGCGTGGCCGCGTGCTTGTCTGGCGATGTGGCGGGGACGCCGGAAAGCTGGATGGGCGAGATGCCGAGGATTTCGCCGCTCATGGCCATAGTGTTGGCGGTGAACTGCCCGCCGCATGCGCCCGCGCCGGGACAGGCGTTGGCCTCCAGCGCTTCAAGCCCCGCATCGTCGATGCGGCCGGCGGCGTGAGAGCCGATGCCTTCAAATACATTTTGAATCGTGATATCGATTCCGTTTAGCTTTCCAGGAGCAATCGACCCGCCGTAGAGCATCATGCCGGGAATGTCGAGTCGGCAGAGAGCCATGATGATGCCGGGCATGTTCTTGTCGCAGCCGCCAATGCCCACCAGGCCGTCAAACAAGTTACCCCGCGCGGCTAACTCGATGGAATCGGCGATAACTTCGCGACTTACCAGCGACGCCTTCATTCCCTGCGTGCCCATGGTGATGCCGTCGGAGATGGTAATGGTGTTGAACTCCATCGGGGTTCCGCCGGCTTCGCGAATGCCTTCCTTCAGTGCCTCAGCGATGTCGCGCAGGTGCACATTGCAGGTGCCGATCTCTGTCCAAGTATTGGCGATGCCGATGATGGGCTTGTGAAGTTCTTCTTTGCTGAAACCTGCGCCGCGCAGATAGGAACGCGCCGCGGCGCGGCTGGGGCCTTCAGTATGGTCATTTGCTCACTTCGTTCGCCAGCTGTCAGCTATCAGCTTTCAGCCATCAGTCGGTTCGTGCTTCAATTCACTGCGTTGGCCTTTGACAACCAGTTTTCAAATCATCGCTTTCTTTGTTGTCGCAGCCGCATGTTTCAGCAAAATGAGCTGGAAGCTGAGAGCCAAAGGCTGAAAGCTATTTCTTCATTTTGCTTTCAACCAGGTTGCTTCGTCGTGCTTTACTTCGTATGTGTCGAGTGCGGCCGCGTGGCGCAGAGTTAGTCCGATGTCGTCGAGGCCTTCGATCAAACAGAACTTGCGGAAGGGATCGACTTCGAATGTGGCGTGGAATCCGTATGCGTCGGTGACGGTCTGGGCTTCAAGCGAGACGGTGAGTTGATAATTCGGAATCGTCTTCGCGTTCGAGAGCAGTTGCGCGACTTGCTCTTCGCTCAAGCGGACGAGGACGATTCCGTTTTTGCCTGCGTTGGAAAAAAAGATGTCGGCGAAAGTTGGCGCGATGACTGCGCGAAAACCGAAATCGCTGAGCGCCCACGCAGCGTGCTCGCGGCTCGATCCGCAGGCGAAGTTCTTGCCGGCGATGAGGATTTGCGCGCCTTTGTAGCGCGGGTCATTCAACTCGAACTCCGGGTTCGGATCGCCGTTTGCCGTGCGGCGCCAATCGAAGAAAAGAAACTCGCCGTAGCCGGTTCGCTCGATACGTTTCAGAAACTGCTTCGGAATAATCTGGTCCGTGTCGACATTGGCGCGGTCGAGGGGCGCGGCGATTGAAGTTAATGTACGAAAGGGTTCCATTATGCCTTCACCTCTTGGCTTACAGGAGTACGGGCGTGCCAGTTGCGGATGTCGACAAAGTGGCCGGCGATGGCGGCTGCCGCGGCCATTTCGGGGCTGACGAGATGGGTGCGGCCACCGCGGCCCTGGCGGCCTTCGAAGTTGCGATTGGAAGTGGAGGCGCAGCGCTCGCCGGGCTCGAGAATGTCAGGGTTCATGCCCAGGCACATGGAGCACCCGGGCTCGCGCCAGTCGAATCCGGCTTCGATGAAGACCTTGTCGAGGCCTTCCGCTTCTGCCTGCGCTTTGACGGCCTGCGAGCCGGGGACCACCATCGCACTTACATGTGTTGAAACCTTGTAGCCTGCGGCGATGCGTGCGGCGGCGCGCAGATCTTCAATGCGCGAGTTGGTGCAGGAGCCAATGAATACGCGGTCAATCGCCACTTCTTCAAGCGGCGTTCCGGCTTTGAGGCCCATGTATTCGAGAGCGCGCTCCAGGCCTTTGCGATCTTGCTCGTTGGCGGTTGCAGCGGGGTCGGGCACGGCGGCGGTGATGGGCGCAACCATGCCGGGACTGGTTCCCCAGCTTACGTAAGGGACAAGAGTCGTGGCGTCGATGATGAGCTCGCGATCGAAGACTGCGCCTTCGTCGGAGGGCAATTTGCTCCACTCGGCTACAGCTTCATCCCATGCAGCGCCTTTGGGGGAAAAGCGGCGGCCTTTGAGATAGGCGAAGGTGGTTGCGTCGGGAGCGATCACGCCGGCGCGGGCTCCGGCTTCGATGCTCATGTTGC
>JBEKFD010000381.1:0-3311 GCA_050013495.1 Occallatibacter sp.
CACGCTGCAGGCTCCCATTTCGCGGAGGGCAGACTGATATGCGGCAACGGCTACCGGAAGCAGTGCGCAGTTGTCCTTTTCGCGGAGAACCGCGGGAGAGCGGTCGGTTTCCGGGGTGGCAGTCTCTTCCGGAAGGGAATACGCGGAATCCAGATACTTCTTCAGTGAAATCATCGACCCTCGTGCGGTCCGTGCGCAGATCGACGCGCGCAGACCCTTGCTGTCTACTATCGGCACAATCGACGCAGCGCATTAGTGCGATCTAATGCAACCTTTGTCCGAGTTCACTGGAATGCAACCGTGTTCGAATGAGTAAGGGTCCAATCCGTCATGCCCCAACGCCGGGTCGATCTCCCGCTAATTTGCTTGACTCGCTATCCCCGCGCAGCGAGGGATAACTTGCCGCCCTGTCCAAAAAATCGAAAGCTGTACAATTTGAGGAATTCGGAGTCTGAACCGAAGGGAGCTTCTGCGTGTCCACTGCCGATCCAGCGACAGAACTACGGACACAAGGCATTGTCTTGTTGCGGGATGTCTTCGCCAAGGATTCTTTGAACAGGCTAAAGGAGGCCGCCGAACGCTGCTTCGAACAGATCGATCGAGGCGATTCGATTCCCGACCGCTACCGCTTCAACCGCTTCTCCCATTCCCTGCTTCTTAGGGCGCTGATGGACTTTGGCTGCGGCGGAGAAGAGGAACTGCTTGCCCCTCTCGCCGCGCCAGGCCTTGCAACCTTGTTGTCAGCGGCAATGGGCCGCCCGTGGACCTGCAACATGGAACAATCCTGGGTGCGTAAGAAATTTGCCCCAGGCCATGCGCCGGCGCGCGGTTACCACCCTCAAGGCTGGCACCAGGATGGCGCGTTAGGCGTCCGCTTTCACGCCCAATCCGACCCTGCCCCACCGATGACCGAACTGCTGACCTGCTGGATTCCGTTGAATCCCTGCGGTAAAGACAGCCCCGGTCTCGAGTTCGTCCGCCTCCCCCAGCCAGCCCTGCTGCACTTCACCGAACTGGACGACGCGGCCCTGCGCCTGCGCTTTCCATCGCACCAGTTCTGGGCGCCTGCGCTCGAACTGGGCGACGGCCTGGTCTTCCTCAACTCCGTCCTCCACCGCACCTATACCCACCCTGAAATGCAATTCAATCGCCTCAGTATCGAGTACCGCATCTTCGCTAACCTGCCAACTTGCTAACCCCCGTAAAGCGGGCCCGACTCGCCAGACTCGTTTGCGAAACATTTCACCGAACCAATGCACAGTCCTTTACGGGGCTGATTCCCGCGCGAACAGCAAGCGAAAAAATAGTTGACATGGTTCGCTTTTTATTCGCTACAATGGGTCGCATGGCTGTTACCCGAAGGCAAAAAGAGATTCTCGACTTTCTGGAGTCGTTTGTGGCGCGCAACGGCTACTCCCCGTCCTTTGAGGAGATTGCGCGCGGGATGGGGCTGAAAAGCCTGGCCACCGTGCACAAGCACATCACCAACCTGGAAAAGAAGGGGTTGCTCGACCGCGTGCACAACCGCAGCCGCTCCATTGATGTGCTGCCGCCGGGAACGCGCACCCGCACCAGCGACAGGATTACGCTGGCCGGCCGCATCGCCGCGGGCGTGCCTGTCGAGACCACCGAAAACCCGGAGAGCATCTCCCTGCACGATGTTGTCGGCAACCGCGATGTCTTCGCTCTCGAAGTCCGCGGCGACTCCATGCGCGACGAGCACATCATCAGCGGCGACTACGTCCTAGTCGAGCGCACCCGCACCGCCCGCCAGGGAGAGATCGTCGTCCGCCCGCCAGGGAGAGATCGTCGTCGCCCTCGTCCACGGCGCTGAGACCACGCTTAAGCGCTTCTACAACGAGGGAAGCCAGGTTCGCCTGCAGCCCGCCAACATCGAGATGGAACCCATCTACGTCAAAGCCTCCGAAGTTGCGATCCAGGGCCGCGTACTGGGCGTGCTGCGCAAATACCGCTAGCCGCTGATAACGGACGCGGTCCGTTCATCGCAAGATCGGCGTTGGGCGGCAACGCAAGCGAGTTGTGGCGATCACAGTTTCCTTCTGTCTCGCCGATCCCTCGCATCAATTCTGAATGTCGTCTTCCCGTGCGACAGTTCTGCAAATACATCACCCTTCATGCGAAGAGCACAAAAAATCAGAATGCCCGCAACAAGAACGACTGCCAGTACAATGAACGCAAGGGCCGGAAGGCTGGAAGCAAGGGATGCAATCATTTTTCCACCTCCGGAACGGCATTGGCGAGCGCTCCTGAATCAGAGTTTGCTGCGGCCCCTACGCCTGGAACGATAAGAAATCGGGTGGGCGCGGACAGGCGTTGTAGCTCCTGGCGGATGATCTTCTCCGCTGCAGCGTTGACGGTAAGCGCGAGCATCTTTTTGCCCATGCCAGGGACTTCAATGCGAAGACTGGTGGCTTCCAGGGTCCAAGTGCCGGTGCCCAGCAACTGAGCCGCTGAGTCATGCCCGGCCTCGGCTAGGGCGGAACTGATTGCACGGCGAACTGCTTCGAGAGGCGGTAGAGCCGGCCCAGGAACCACCTCTGCGTCCGGAACCGCAGCCGTCATCCCGGCAGCTTTTGAATCGCGGTCTAGAATGCGCAGAGGAACTCGCTGGGTACTATTCGCCGCACCTTTCACGGCCTCGGCTACTGCCTGAACTTCGCTCAATCTGGCGCGGATGTCATTCGTAGTTCTAACAGCCTCCTGGCTCAGTTTCTCCAGGAGGTCGGGGATCTTCTCGATTGCCGAAATCCGCAACGCGCGAGGGGAATCGTTGAATAGCCAACACTCTACTCGCTCATCTTCATCAGGTCTTTGATAATCCCCAATAACCTTACGCAGGCAGATGCCCCAGTTTGGGCCGATCTTGGCATAGCCAATGTCTTCGCTCCAATACCAGGATTCGATTGGGTTACCGTCGTCCTTGTGAATTGGAACCCAGACAATTACGCCCAAATTTAGCTTCTTCAGGGCAAAGTCGATTTCGGCTACGGACTTTCCAAGCTCGTCGGAGATTGAATTGAGGTCTTTAGCGGCAGCTGAGAGCTGGGAGTAATACTTCGCAACTCTCTCGGGGAGAGGCGATTGATCGATAGGCATTCTATTCCTCCAAATCCTACAGATTCGGGGTTCACCACCAGACAGGTGGATATTACCGATTTGGTTGCCGCCTTCCGGCGGTATACGTCGTTCAGGGGGCCGCCATCCGGCGGGTGTACGGTCATGGCAACCGCCTTCCAGCGGTCAAGCCTGCCACGACTATGAGTCAAATCATAATGCGTGCAAGACTCAAA
>JBEKFD010000382.1:0-2556 GCA_050013495.1 Occallatibacter sp.
AGCCGCAGCCTGTGCTGCTGACTGCAGACGAGGCAGTAAAGGCTGGGGCGGCCGCCGTGCTGGCGAGCGGCGAGTTCAAGGCTGGGGCGAACGAGACCTTGTTGCTACATGCGCCGGCGGGCCTCAAGGCAAAACGGCTTCTGCTGGTGGGCCTCGGCAAGCAGGCCAAGGCGACGGCGAATAGCGTGCGCTCGGCGGCGGGAACAGCAGTGCGCTTTACCAAACCGCGCGGGATTCGCGAATTGGCATTGGCGCTTCCGGACGCAGCATTTTTGCCGCCGGGACCGTGCGCGCGTGCCTCGCTCGAAGGCGCCATCTTGGGCGACTTCGATTCCGACACGTATCGCAGCGAACGCAAGGACTTGAGTGTTCAGTCGTTCGTGCTGGCCGCATCGTCGACTGCGGACAAGGCTGCTGTCGAGGCGGGCTTTGCCGAGGGCGTTATTGTGGGCGAAAGCCAGAACTTCACGCGCACGCTGGTCAACGAGCCGGGCAACAAGCTAACGCCGACCATTCTCGGCCAGCGCGCTGCTCAGATGGCTGAGGAAGTGGGCCTGGGCTGGGAAGTCCATTCGACGGAAAAGCTGCACCAGCTGAAGATGGGGGCGTTTGCCGCGGTGGCGCAGGGTTCGGAAGAGCCGCCGGCGCTGATCATTCTGCGTTATGAGCCGGAAGGCGTCACTGAGGGGCCTGTCCTCGGCCTGGTCGGCAAGGGGATCACGTTTGACACCGGCGGCATCTCTATCAAGCCCTCGGAAAAAATGGAGTTGATGAAGTACGACATGGCGGGCAGCGCGGCCATGCTGGGCGCCATGCGGGCCATCGCGCTGCTCAAGCCGAAGGTGCGGGTGATTGCGGTTGTGTGCTCGGCGGAGAACATGCCCGACGGCAAGGCCTACAAACCCGGCGACGTGGTTACCGCCATGTCCGGCAAGACTATCGACGTGATCAACACTGACGCGGAAGGCCGGCTGGTGCTGGCCGACGGAATCACTTACGCTCGGCAACTCGGCGCGACGCATCTGATCGACGCGGCCACGCTCACCGGGGCGATCGGCGTGGCGCTGGGCCTGATCAACGCCGGGGCTTTCTCAAACGACGAGGAGACCTTCGCAAAGTTCAACGCCGCGCTGGTGGCTTCCGGGGAAAAGTTCTGGCGGATGCCTTTGGGCGAGGAGTACGCCGATCTAATCAAGAGCGACATCGCCGACATCAAGAACACCGGAGGTCGCCACGGCGGCGCAAGCACGGCTGCCGAGTTTCTGCATGTGTTTGCTGAAGACACGCCGTGGATTCACCTGGACATTGCCGGCCTGGCCTGGATCGAAGACTCCAAGCCGTATATCGCCAAGGGGCCGAGCGGCGTGGCTGTGCGGTCGATACTGGAGTGGGTGCGAAGTTACTAGCATTGCAATCTCTCCAACGCGTCAAACACATTCGAGGATAGAATGATCTCAGTTGGCAAAATGCGACTTGACTTGAGCAGGGAGGAGGCGCTCGGATGATCATCGAGACGACGGAACTCTCGCAAAACCAGAAGAAGGCAATTGAGGAGTTGCTCGGTCAGCCTCTCTCCGAGAAGGACGCAATCAGCTTGCGCACCCTGCCGGCGGCGAAATCAGCCGAACAGTGGGCTGCAGCGGAGAACCTGTGCAAATTTCTCGCGGCGAGAGAACGTCCGCGGCCGGGCGTCTCGGACGAAGAACTTGAAGCGGCAATCCTGGAAGCGCTCCGCAGCGAACGTCCCCATTATCTAGCGCAATAGCTCCATTGTCTTAGTCGACGAGGAACGTCCTTGAACATTTGGCGGATGAAGCTTAGGGCGGGAGAGGGCGCAAAGGGCGGGGATGACATGTGGCCCGCCTGCAGGGACCGGCGGATTGCGAGTTTTACCCACGGCCCTATCTTAAACACCGACCTTACAGATCGAGAAAAAGCGGATGTAAATCCCTCCGTCAAGGGGTCGGCCCGGCCCAGCATCTTTTGGTTCGCCTGGGAAATCAAAGGGGGCGACGTGATCTACGTCGGGGACTCACAAACTCACTCAATTATAGCGAGGGGCACAGTTCTCGGCGAACCGGGCCAAAGGGCCTATCGGTACAATTCGGGCGACGCAATCACAGAGCCAAGCAAACCGAATATCGCTTGGAGACACGAGGTACCTGTTCAGTGGGATTCTGATTTCTCTCCGTTCCTTTACAAGGATCCGGCACCTCAGAATTCCGTCTTTCCATGGAAGCCACTGACGGTTGAAGAACGTAACGACCGCCGGGACGCATTCAACAGCAGCGATGGGGCGGGGCCTGAAGATGCTCTGCTCAACGATCTTGCCTATCAGCGAGAAACGCCGGCATTCAAGAGGAACATCCTTCGTCTACACGTGAGCCTTTCAAACAAGTTCCGCATTTGGATTGAGCGGAAATTCGCAGTGAAGGTGAGGTGGTCCCGGTAGTTCGGACAGTTTTTGTTTTTTTCTTAAGTGGAAGTTCTTGTTCTTGCTTTTGCTTTTAGGCTGCCATGGATTCTGGCAGGCGGTTGAAGTATACCTGATCGGGT
>JBEKFD010000383.1:0-2803 GCA_050013495.1 Occallatibacter sp.
GCAATGCGTGCACTCCAGTTGGTCCGACGATTTGCGAATGTCGATGCCCATGGGGCAGGCGCGCACGCACTTCTCGCAATGGATGCAGTTGCCCGCCCCGTCCTGAAAGAAAACCTGCAGCGTGTGACTGTCGGCCAGCATGTTTTGCAGGTAACCGTAGGGGCAGATGGCGGTGCAGAAGCGCTGCCGCAGGAATGCGAAATCGAAAAACGTGAGCAGCGTCACGCTGATCCCCACCAGGCTGCCCGCGGTGCGGAGGTCCACCGCCAGCAGGCGATGGAACAGGTCGGCCGGCGGAATGAAGAACGCGATGAAGACGAAGGAGAAGAAGACCGATGCGGGAAGAAGAACCAGGTAGAGCGCGCCCAGCGTAAGCCAGCGACGGGCGCGCGCGCCAAGGCCGGTGAATTTGCGCGTGACCGTCCGCGCGATTCGCCTTTCAATCCAGTTCGCGGCCTCGCTGAAGATCATCTGCGGGCAAAGATAGCCGCAGTAAAAGCGCCCGTAGATCATGGCCATTGCCGCAATGAATATCCACAGGAACATCATGGTGAGGAAGACGATGGAAAACTCGCTGATCCAAAGCTCCGCGCCGAAAAAGTAAAATCGCTGCCGGGTCAGATCCACGCGCATCACGTCGAACAGCGGCAAAAGGATGAAAATGGTTACGCAGATGGACTGAACGGTCTTGCGCACGCGATGAAACTTCGTCCCGGGGAGAGTAACCAGGGGCGCCGCATTCTTCGCTGGCTTCTGCGTGGTTGCCATCTTTTCCGGCCCTTACATCGAACTCATGTGGTGCATGGAGCAGTGAGCTGGACCGGCCATGGCCCCGCGCGCAATCAGCAGCGCTCCCATCACCAGCACCGTGATTGCGGAAACGGTTGTGCCCCAGCGAGCCAGCTTCTGTGTGGCCGCCGACGAGCCCAGGCCAACCACGATCAAGGCGACGCTGGTGCCCATGCCGAAGGCCAGCAAGGTGAGTGCGCCATTGAGCGGTGTGGCCTCGCCCATGGCCTTCATCAGCGCGGCATAGACCAGGCCGCAGGGCAGAAAGCCCATCAGCAGCCCAAGAAGAAATTTGCTGCGCACCGATGTAGACGACAGCAGCTTCCCCGCCGGACGCAGAAGCCTTGAGGGCATGGCAAAGCCGCGCCAGGCTTTGATTCCCGGCGCCAGGCCGAATAGCGTTAGCCCGGCAGCGATCATGGCGATGCCGGCCACGATCGCCGCAATGTTTTCAAATCCCGCGAGCCGCCCCACGAACGCCATTGTCCCTCCGGCGAGTCCGGCAACGGCGCCCAGCAGAATATAGGTGAGGGTGCGTCCGGAGTTGTATGCCAGATGCAGCCCGAGCCGGCTGCGCCGCGCCGCGCCGGTGTTGGCGGCCACGCTGTAGGTGAGCACGATGGGGCCGCACATCTGCACGCAGTGCAGGCTGCTGATGAATCCGAATGCCAGAACGAGAGAGAAGTCGCTGGGGCTCATGGCCTCTCCTGGGCCGGGCTCTTCTGGCTGGCTTGGCCGTTTCCCTCCTCAGCGATGGCTGAACCATAATTCAACTTGGGATTATGCACAGCAGCGCTGACGCACATGCGGCGGAAATCGAAGCGCTGCATGGTGATGGCATGCGACGGGCACCGGGACGCGCACAGGCCGCAGCGGATGCAGGTGGTTTCGTCCTTGAGCATCACGCCGCCGAGGGCGTCAAGTTGCGTCTTGCTGTAACTGTCGAGTTCGCTGGGCGAAATTGCCAGGGCGCCGGCGACCCAGTCGCGTCCTTCGCTGCTGCGGCAAAGTTCCCCGAGCCTGGTCAAGCGGATCAGGTCCTCAGGGCACACATCCACGCAGCCCGTGCACGCTACGCAGATCTCCGTGTCGAAGACGGTGTTGACGTTGCAGCGCAGGCAGCGTGCGGCCTGGGAGCGCGCGGCACCGTCAGGAAACATGTCTTCCACAATCTGCAATGAGGCTGCGCGCGTAGCCGCGGCCGCAACCGGAGGATGTTCGCGGCGAAGCTGGTCCCAGCCTTCGCGCATGGTGTAGGAAGCAGGCGACCAGGACCAGCGGACCGTCTCCTGCGTGTGCGTGCCGCGCAGGTAGTCGTGCATCGATTGGGCCGCGATCTGCGCCGAGCGGATGGCGTTGATGAACAGCCGCGGGCCATGCGCGATGTCGCCGCAGGCAAATACATCCGGCGCGGTGGTCTGGTAGGTTTCCGGATCGACCTTGATGAGGCCTCGATTGGACTCGACGCCGTCGCCCGGCTGGAGGAAGGAAAGGTCCGACGACTGGCCAATGGAGAATATGACAGTGTCAGCCTCGATCTCTTCGACGTGGTCTTCGTTGAAGCTGGGATTGAAGCGGCCTGTGGCGTCGAAGACCGCCGTGCACTCAACCGTGCGCAGGCCGCACACTCTGCCTTCGAAGCCTCGAATTTCTCTTGGTCCGCGCGAGTTGTGCAGTACCAGGCCTTCTTCCGCGCCTTCGCTGACTTCGATTTCGTCGGCGGGCATCTGCTCGCGGCTTTCAAGGCACACGACGTGCACTTCCTTGTGTCCTTCCATGCGCACCGCGGAGCGCGCAACGTCCAGAGCCGTGGACTCGCTGCTGTGCATATCGGCGTTCGGCGCAACCGGACTGAATGCGTCTTGCGGACGAACGGCGGAGCGGGCCACGTCGTAAGCCACGTTGCCGCCGCCGATGACGACGATCTTCTTGCCGACCGGAAGCGGGTTGCCCTCGTTGAATGCGCGCAGAAAATCCATGCCGTCGTAGACGCCGGAGAGATTGGCGCCGGGCA
>JBEKFD010000384.1:0-2511 GCA_050013495.1 Occallatibacter sp.
CCCAGCATCAGGTAGCCGCAGAGGCACACCAACGCCAGCCCGCCGAAAGCAACCACTTTTGTGAGCAGGTTGTCAGCCATCGTGAAGATGTCCATCTTTCCTCCTTAGCTCGCGGGCGCGCCCAGCGAGCGCGGCCACGTCCGTATCTGTCAGATAGAAGGTGCGGAGCCGAACCGGGCTGCTTTCCTCCGCCAGCAGGTAACCAACGCCCGGTTCCCCGGTCGCGATCTCGGACGCGTCGAACCCGCGTGACGCGTAACCGCGGCCGAGAATGGTGTCTGACGCTTCCGGGGTGGTGCACCCGAACGCGAGGCGCAGCGCGAACAGGTCACGGAGCGCCGACGGGATTGTGTCTGTTCCCGGCTTCTGCGTTGCGGCGATCACGATGACTCCTGCAGCACGGCCGCGCGCGACGATGTCCCGCAGCCGGTCGGAGAACTCGCTACAGAGCTTCTTCTGAGCGCCGCTCGTGAACAGTGCGAGCTCGTCGATTGCGACGACGTATAGCGGGTAATCGGGCGTGACCTTCCGCAGCTTCGCCTTCCGCAGCTCCGAGAAGCGTTTGTCCATCAACTCCTGCACTTGTGCGAGCTGGCCGATCGCGGACTCGACACGCACCGAGAAGGACGCGCACGAGTCCTGCCAGGGCGCCAACTCGACCTGCTTGCCGTCCATTGCGACGATGACGCAGCGGGCGTCGAGCGCGGCCGTTGCGAGAAGCAGCGACATCGCCACGCTCTTACCGGAGCCTGGCCGCCCGCCGATCAGGATGTTCCGCTCGATGAGACTCAGTCCAATTCTGCCGGCGTGCTCGTCCACGCCGAGCGGAACCGGGTGCCACAAGCTCCACTCGGACGTCTCGTCGATCGCGGGCCACCGCGCCGCGGCCGCCGCGATGAACGGGTCATCGCCGGGGATCACGACAGACCCGCGGGACGCGTCGCCCTCCAACCGTTCGACCTGGACGTCCCGGACTCCCATCGAAGCAGCGAGACTCTCGCCGTACGTCTCTATGGCGGCGAATGTCTGCCCGTGGGTGAGATGCAGGTCGATGCGGTGTCCGGACCACAGGGCATGCACGCCTGTAACGCGGATGTGCTCGAGCTTGCAGTGTCGCGTCGCCCGGTCAAACCGTCTGCGGACCGCGGCTGCTGTGAGCCGCCGGCGGATCGGGGCGCCGGACCGTGGCATCAGCAGCAGCAGCACCGCGACGACGAGCACCTGGATTGCGGCTGTGACCGGGTCTTCCCGCAGCCCGAGCCACAGTCCTGCGAACACGACGCCTGCGAACGCGAGGAAGGCGAGCTCGACGCGGAACGCGGCGACGCGCTCCGCGAAGATCTCGAACTGCTCAACGTCGCCCGTTGGGCGCTCGTCGTTGCTCGTGCCGGCGACCATCGGCTAGAACGACTTCTCGTCGTCGTCGTCGTCGGCGGCGGCGCCGGCCATGACGAAGTCGTCGAGGCCGCGCTCGCCGAGGTCGTCGTGGCCGTTGCCGCTCCCGTTGCCGTAGGCAAGGTCGCTCTCACTCGCCTGTACGAGCACGGTTCCGTCCTGCGCGCGAACGGTGCCCACGAGCAGCGTGCCCGTGGACGCGGCGACCTGCTCGAGCACGATCGACTGGCCGACCTTGACATGCGGGTCGGCGGTAAGGAACAGCCGGATCACCTGCTGTTCGTCGTCGCCGATGGCGACTGCGCGCAGCTCATGCCAGTCCCGGCCGTACTTGAACACGGTTCGCGGCTTCGACACGGCGATGAAGTTGAGCTCGGAGGCTGCGATTGGGAGATGCAAGGTGTGACTCCTTATGGGTATATGGTTCCTTCGGGATTGTAGCTCGACCGGACACGCTTGGCGATACGCTGGGCAGAGATGTCTGGTCCTGACCCAAAAATGTTGTACTATGAGCCGGTGAATACCGTTCGCGAGATGCCGCGGCGCCCGACACGAGAAGAAGAAGCCCGGTTGCTGAGAGCGGCGCAACGGTTGCGCACCGCGCGACGCGCGAATTCAGAACGCCAGAAAGAGTTCGATCAGACCGTGCTTGAGATCCGGCAGGCAAACGTTCGCGTGGCGGACATCGCCGATGTTCTCGGCCTGACTCGCGCTCGCGTGTACGCCGCTATCGAACGGGCGGAGGGCCACTACGACTACCAGGCTGACGACGAAAGCGAAAGCGGCCCGGGAGCCGCCTAAACCAAACGAAGTAGAGCCCGCGCCGCTGTGAACGGCCGGGCTCCCGACAATTACGAAAGGAAGTTCGTAAATGCACTGCAAGACTAACCGCCCAGCTGCCACGCAGCTGGACCTGCTCGCCGAAGTCCGGGCGTTCAGCCCGATAACGGTGGAAGATCTCGCGGGGTTCCTCGGTGAGCCGAAGGAAGCGGTCCGCCGTCGAGTCCGCCGGCTCGAGCTGATGGGGCTCGTTGACCGCACCAAGTACAGGCAGGCCGGCGAGAGCACCCGCTGGGTGCTCTCCGATGCAGGGGAACGGGAGGCGCGGCGATGACC
>JBEKFD010000385.1:0-10990 GCA_050013495.1 Occallatibacter sp.
AGTTCTTCGAAACCTGCTCTGGAGCGGAAAACTTGATAAACGGTACAATCAAACACTTGACGATCTTCTCGCGAACCCGGAAGATCGAGCGGTGCTGAGGGATTCCTTGACCGGCGCAGTTGGCCACCGCACTTCCAAACAGATGCTCGAAGATATGAAAGACCCGGCGCTGATTGCCACAAGGAGCCGGTCCATTCGCAGGGAGTTTGTATGGCGCCAGTTACGAAGGCGTCCTTTTATGACCATCTCCGGGGTGCTTAGGCACTTCTATCTGTTGACGAAGAGATTCCTGCAGTATCCCGGTCTCATGGTTGTATTGCTGGGGCGCGATGGGAGTGGGAAACCGGCGATCCTTGAAGGAATTGAAACGGCGTTGGCCGAGTATGGAACTGTGGTCTACCATTCCGAAAAAGGCTCTTGGAGGACCGCCAATAGAAGGCTTTGGAAACAGCTTGAGGATAACCGGATAGTATTGATGGATCGGTGCTGCCGCGATCCCCTTATTGAGTTTTCGCAAATCCGCTATTGGGGGGGGGAGTGGTTGGCAAGATGCTTGAATCCTCTCGTTCCCCGTCCAGATCTTTGGCTCCTGTTGGATGGGCCCCTTGAAGAGAGTTGTCCTGGCGAGCAACCTACTCAACGGAGTCCGGGAGAAGAAAAGGCGCGACGGTCTGGCTTAGGTCATTCATCTTTGAACTCGGCAGGCAATCATTTAATTCTCGACGCTTCGCAGCACACATCTGCAGTTGTCGCCGACGCGTACGCTGCCATCATGGACACACTCGCGCAGCGCGCGAACAAAAGGCTCAAGGGCCGCTCCTAATGCCCAACGGTTCACTGGCTGCAGGAGAGGATCTTCCTGGTTCTGCGACTGAATCCGTGAACTGGATAGAGGTTCGAGTTGCAGCAAATCCCAATTTTCCCCTTGGCAGCAAACTGCGGCCATGCTCTTAATGCGAATCGCGGCACGGTTCTTGAAAATCGGCGATCAAAGGAAGAACTCGGATTGAAAGTCGTCCTTCTTGGTCCCGATGGGGCCGGCAAGAGCTCCGTCATCAATGGTTTGATGATTAGGTTGAATGGGGGAAAGCGCGCGGTGAAGATGCGCCACTTGAAGCCGCGCATGGTCGCCCAGATGCGCGGCCAACCGATCACCATTGTGCTCGACCCTCATGGCAAACCGCCGCGCGGGGCTTTCCTCTCTCTCGTAAAAATTGTGGTCTGGCTCGGGGAAGAGTGGTATGCCAATCTTTTTCAGGAGAAGAAGGGGACGCTATTGATCTGTGATCGCTATTATCACGATCTCCTCGTTGACCCAAAACGTTATCGATTCGGAGCTCCTGTGTGGATAGCTGGCCTGATAGGAAGGCTCATGCCACAGCCGGGACTCTGGATTTTATTGAATGCTCCTGCTGAAGTGCTGCAAGCGCGCAAGCAGGAGGTCGCTCCAGAGGAAACTGCGCGGCAATGCAAGGCGTATCTGGATTTCGTTCGCACGCGGCGGAGGCATGTGGTTGTTGATTCTTCGCAATCGCTGGACAAGGTGATTACGGATGCGGAGCGCGCCATCAATGAGGCGTTGATGGAAGACGAAGGCAATCGTGGATGAAGTAAGCCGCTTCTACACCGCGCGGGATCAAGCCGATGGGACGCATCTTGCGCTGCGCTGGAAAGGCAGGGTTCGCTATACGGTCCCACGTGAGGCGGCAGGCCAGCATGCATGTTGGAATCTCTTCAAGCCGGGCAGGCTGGAAATTCCAATGCGCGCAATGGCCCGCCTGCCACGCTTTCTAGGCTCTCAAGCCTGCGTCGAATCGAGAAACCTGGAAACGATCAGGGAAGCGATTGGGAAGGAGGCTGGGCTATCGAGTTGCCGTGCCGGGGCTCCTGGACCCTGGTCAAAGGACACGATTCTTCTTCTGGATGAGAACAACGCGAAGCCGCTGTATCTTGTGAAGGCTGGCGCTGGAGAGGCAGTTGACGCTCTATTACGCAACGAAGCCGATTGGTTAAGCACCCTGCGGGATGATTCGTCACTCGTTGACCATATCCCCGAGCTTGTTGCCCATCGCTCCGGTGCGGATCTCTGCTTCGTTGCGCAACGTGCGATTTCTGGCGATCTCGAATTCAGCCTGGGAACTACTCAGCGGGATTTCTTGTGTAAGCTGCAACGATCATCGCTCAGATCGATGCGGTTCGAAGACTCGATTCTCCATCGAACTCTAACATCCCGCATTGCCGATCTGGAGGGCCACCTCACAGAGGCGTGGTCAGGGCGCATGAAGAAGGCAATGCAAAAAATCACGGAGTTTCTTTCCCACGCACCCGTGTTGCTGGTGGCTGCCCACAATGACTTCACTCCGTGGAACATTCGAATTGAGAACGGCCGCGCCCTGGTATTCGATTGGGAATATGCGGCCAATGAGCAACTGCCTTTGTTTGATTTGCTTCACTTTGTGCTGCTGCCGATGGCGCTTAAGAGCCGGCCTACAGGCATTATGCTGCAAAGCATGCGGGAGACCCTTCAGCTTGGACGGCAATGGCTTGGAGAGGAGTCTTGTTATGCGGCGGAGACGCAGGCTCTGGCCTATCTGATGAATGTTTCCACACTGTATTTTTGGGGTGCCCGCTCGCTATCGATCGCGCATCCTCTCTTTGAGAGTTACGCCGATGTTATCGATCGCACATTGTTGCAGATCGGATCGTCTTGGACGGCTCAGAGTTAGAACAGAAAATCTCTGACTCAGGAGAATGAAGTGCTAGCGTCAGTCAAGAAGCAAATCCGTGGACTAATAAGCCGGCTGCGCCGTCAACGGTTGCCGCTAAATAAGTCCGTGGCCGGTGTGACGGAACGCGGATACAGCGCAAAGGCGGAAGGCAGCGATTTTCTCGGCCGTTTCCGCGAAATTGTTTCCGATCCGCTTAACCTCCTGATCGAGCGCGACCCGCTCGCCGGCATAGTTGAGGACGGCCTTGTCTGGCTGCATAACGGAAACAGGGTACCAGTCGAAGGACAACACGCCTACTACGGTCGCTTCAGCGATGTGCTGGTTATCAATCGGGGCGTGCACGAACCCCTGGAAGAGTATGTCTTCCAGGAAGTGCTGCGCGTGATGCCGAGTGAACCAACGATGCTGGAACTTGGGGCCTACTGGGGCCATTACTCCATGTGGATGAAACGTGAGCGTCCGCGATCGCGGGTGTTCATGGTCGAACCCGAACCTCGGAACCTGGAAGCCGGCCGGGCTAATTTCGCGCGCCATGCGTACGACGGCACGTTTATCCAGGCGTTCGTCGGCAAGGGGCAGTTCGAAGTTGACCGATTCATGAGCGAACAAGGCTATCCGCGCCTCAACATTCTGCATTCCGACATTCAGGGGTTCGAGACTGAGATGCTTAAAGGGGCTTCGGAATCGTTCTCACGCGGCTTGATCGATTTTGTCTTTGTGTCCACGCACTCACAGAGTCTGCATGAGATGGTTCTTGCGGAGTTATCGAACGCCGGAATGCGAATTGAAGCCTCATCCGGGTATGCCTTCGAGACAACGTCCTTCGATGGCTTTGTGATTGCGTCGCGCCCGGCATTGCCCCCCGTGCTTCCAGGGTTCAATCCCATTGGTCGTCTGGCTATCCTGCAGAGTAGCCCCGCCGAACTAATTTCGTATCTCGCATCACAGATAGGTGATGGCAGCGATCTTCCCGGCGGGAGCGGTTTGGTTCCGTCTGTAGATGACAAATCCTGACGCATGCGTTTGCTGCGCCGAAAAATAGGGCAGAGGTCCTTCCATCGTATGTCAAAGCGAGATTCGGAGGTCGGTTTTATGAGAACGGAATGAAGAGCTACGCTTTCCGATTGATGCATTGACCAATGAGTAGCTTGTTGTTGCCATCGAGGCCATTACCGCTAACATACCGCTAGGATGACCGGAGGAGGGTTAGGATTGATTCCGCTTGGGGTTAAGAGACGCTATGCCGCATGGACTCTCCGCGGCTTGCATGCAGCCGGGAAGAAAACGGTCAATCACGATCTCATGGGCGGCGGCAGGATGATTCTTGATACAAATGACCATTTAGCGCAGCGCATTCGCTTTGAAGAGGGTTTTGAACCGGAAGTGCGCCAGGAGGTCCAACGAATCGCGTCCCGCAAGGTCAACGCAATCGATATCGGGGCCAATATCGGATATTATTCGATCCTGGCGGCAAGACTGGTTGGCCCTGATAAGCGCGTGTTCTCGTTTGAACCACAGGCGAGCATCGCAAGCAAGCTGCGCCGCAATATCGAAGCGAATGCTCTGCGCAACGTGGAAGTTTTCGAGTATGCGTTGGCTGATAGTTCCGGCGCTGCGACCTTCAATCTTCCTCTCGAAGGGGAAGAAGCATTCGGAAGCATGCACGCGAATGGACGCTTCGAAGTTGCAAAGACAGTGCAAGTTGAGATGCGTCGATTGGACGATGTACTGGAAAAGCTGGGGAACCCGAAGATCGGGTTGATTAAAATGGATGCCGAGGGCGCGGAGCTTCTTATTCTCCGCGGGGCAGTAAAGTTATTATCCTCGCCCGACAAGCCCGACCTTATTTTTGAGGCCAACGAAATAAATTGCAAGCCGTTTGGCTATTGTGTATTCGACATTTTGCAGTATGTTCATAGCTTTGGGTATCGGTTGCGGCAACTTGACTACGAAGACTGGATTGCGGAACCGTAGGGTGCCGGACAGTCGCATTGGAACCCGCCCCGCTTAGAGTTCCAAACACAGTATCTTGATTTCACAACGAGTCGGCAAAGGGAAGATAGGATGAGCGACAAACTGATCGTGGTTACAGGGTCAGGCGGGTTCATCGGTGGAAACCTGGTGGCATCGCTCCGGCAGAAGGGAAACTGCCAAATCCGCGCTGTCGATGTGAAACCGCTAGGGCATTGGTATCAAAGATTTGACGATGTCGAGAACCTTGTTCTCGACTTGAATGAGAAAGGTAACTGCGAGATTGCGGCAACAGGGGCGGCAGAAATCTATAATTTCGCCTCGAACATGGGCGGCATGGGGTTCATTGAGAGGAACAAGGCGCTGTGCATGTTGTCGGTGCTGATCAACACGCATATGCTGATGGCAGCTCAGAAGTGCGGTGTCGAGCGTTATTTCTATTCTTCCTCCGCATGCGTTTACAACGGCGAGATACAACATACATCCGACGATGGTGGGCGATTTGCGGCGCCGGCGTTGAAGGAAGCGGACGCCTATCCGGCGCTTGCGGAAGATGGCTATGGTTGGGAGAAGCTCTTTTCCGAGCGGATGTGCCGCCATTACATGGAAGACTTCGGTCTCTGCGCTCGCGTGGCACGGTTCCACAATGTGTATGGCCCCTGGGGCACCTGGTTCGGTGGGCGCGAAAAGGCGCCGGCAGCCATTTGCCGCAAGGTGATCGAAGCCAAGCTAACCGGCAAGCATGAAATTGAGATTTGGGGCAGCGGTCACCAGTCGCGCTCCTTCATGTACATTGACGACTGCATAAAGGGCATTGAATTGATCATGAATTCCAATATTCTTGAGCCAATCAATCTTGGATCGAACGAGGCGGTCAGCATCAACCAGTTAGTGGATATCGTAGAGGATATCGCGAGAATAAAACTGAATCGCCGGTATGACCTGGATGCACCGAAGGGCGTGAATGGCAGGAACAGCGACAACACTCTGATCCGGAGCTATCTTGGATGGGAGCCGAGTATCCCGCTGCAGAGCGGGTTGGAGAAGACCTACGCCTGGATATTTGAGCAATATCAGTTGCGAGAGCAGGGTGCGCCCGGAGTCGTCAGCGAGATCGAATTCATCAGTCAATAGCGAAACGCGCAGAGTATTTGATTTGAAGTTTGTGTCACTTCAACTTGCCGTATTTGCAGTTTGAAAGTCGTATCTAAGGTCCAAGCCAATTAACCCAAGAGGTCTTTCAGCACAATGGATGCGCTCCCCAAGATCAGCGTCGTCGTGCCGTCGTTTAATCAAGCCAAGTATCTGGATTTAACATTGCGTTCGATTATCGATCAGAATTATCCAAACCTTGAGCTAATCGTGATCGATGGCGGCTCAAAGGACGGGAGTTTCGACATCATCCGCAGGTACGAGAATCACATGAAGTTCTGGTGCAGCGAACCGGATGGCGGCCAGACACATGGAATAGTCAAGGGCTTTTCGCATGCCACAGGGGACATCCTTTGTTTCATCAACAGCGATGACCTTCTTGAACCTGCTTCGCTGCACGAAGTTGGCCGCTATTTTACTCTGCATCCCGAAGCCGATGCGGTGTATGGCAACACTCTGTGGATTGATGCGGAGGGGAAGGCAATTCGTCCGCAGAAAGAAATACCATTTAGCAGATTCATCTTCCTTCACACGTACAATTACATTCCAGGCATGTCGATGTTTTGGCGTCGTGAGATTTACGACCGATCCGGTGGACTGAATCCAGCCTTCAAGATGGCATTCGACGCGGACCTGTGGATGCGATTCAGCGACCACGGAACGATCAAGCATGTAGCGCGACAGTGGTCCCGGATGCGATTTTATCCAGAGCAGAAGACTCAACGAATGCGGGAGGTAACTATACGCGAAGATATGCTGGTTCGGTCGCGTTACTGGAAGGATCAGGCGATGCCATCGACATATTACCTTCGTCGACGGATCGCCTTGGTTATCCGCGTCGCCTGGAAGTTGCTGAGCGGCTGCTACGGCTGGGGCTATCAAAGACACATGAAGAATACATGAAGGTCTCGCCGACGTGTTAGTTGTTATACGCAAACCATCAGTTCGCAGGATTATCGTATGAGGCCACATCAATGGGAAAGATTGCTCTAATTACCGGCATTACGGGGCAAGACGGCGCATATCTTGCCGATCTGTTACTGGCGAAAGGATATGTTGTTCACGGCATTAAGCGGCGCTCCTCGTCCTTCAATTCGGCTCGGATTGACCATATTTATCAGGATCCGCACGATCCCATCAACCGATTCCGGATTCATTACGGGGACATGACGGATTCCACTAATCTAATTCGAGTTATTCAGGAAGTGCAGCCGGACGAAATCTATAACCTCGCGGCGCAAAGCCACGTGCAGGTCAGCTTTGAAACGCCGGAATACACGTCCAATGCCGATGCAACCGGTGCTTTGCGGATGCTAGAGGCGATTAGGATTCTTGGACTTGTCGGGAAGACGAAATTCTATCAGGCTTCAACCTCCGAGTTATACGGCAAGGTTCAGGAAACGCCACAGAAAGAGACAACGCCTTTTTATCCGCGCAGCCCCTACGGCGTCGCCAAGCTCTATGCCTACTGGATCACTGTCAATTACCGCGAAGCTTACGGAATGCATGCCTCGAATGGCATTCTGTTCAATCACGAAAGCCCTATACGCGGCGAGACATTCGTTACGCGCAAGATCACTCGCGCTGTGGCCAGCATTCATCTAGGCGTGCAGAAGGCCCTTTATATCGGCAATCTGGATTCCATGCGCGACTGGGGCCATGCACGGGATTATGTAGATGGGATGTGGCGGATTTTACAGCAGGAGACGCCAGACGACTATGTGCTTGCTACCGGTGAAATGCATAGCGTGCGCGAGTTCATAGAATTGGCCTTCGCAAAGGTCGGCCGCAGGATTGAATGGGTGGGCAAAGCCGTGGAAGAAGTTGGCAAGGATGCTGACAGCGGCGACATATTGGTAAGGGTCGACAGCCGTTATTTCCGCCCAACTGAGGTAGAACTCCTTTTGGGTGACTCCTCCAAGGCGCATCGCATATTGGGGTGGAAACACACTGTGACATTTCCGGAATTGGTCTCAGAAATGGTTAAGTCAGACCTGGAAGCAATCGCCAAGGAATCCCGCATGCATGGGATTGGCCATGACTGAGTTTGCGCTGACCGGCCGTCGAATCTGGGTTGCTGGTCACCGCGGCATGGCGGGGTCGGCGATTCTCGGGCGCCTGACGAGTGAGCATTGCGAGATTCTCACGGCAACACGCAGCGAACTCGATTTGCTGCGCCAAGCGGACGTTCACGCGTGGATGGCAGATATGAAGATCGATGCTGTCTTTCTGGCCGCAGCGACAGTGGGTGGCATCATGGCGAATGCGATGCGGCCCGCCGATTTCTTGTACGAGAACCTGGTTATCGAAACCAATGTTATCCATGCGGCTTTTCAAACAGGGGTTAAGAAACTATTGTTCCTCGGTTCATCCTGCATTTACCCGCGCATGGCGCAGCAACCGATGCGTGAAGAGGCTCTTTTGACCGGTTCGCTCGAACCAACAAATGAATGGTATGCCATTGCGAAGATTGCAGGGATTAAAATGTGCCAGGCGTATCGCCGGCAATTTGGCTGCGATTTTGTCTCAGTGATGCCAACCAATCTCTACGGCCCCGGGGATCGATACGATCTCGAAGGCGGCCATGTTGTTGCCGCGCTGATCATGAAGATTCACGCAGCGAAAGCCGCGAGCAGCCCCACGGTCGAGTTGTGGGGGAGCGGTCAACCGAGGCGCGAATTTCTTTTTTCCGAGGACCTGGCAGACGCCTGCGTTTTCGTGATGAAGAACTACTCGGGCGAGATGTTTCTGAATGTCGGCACCGGTCAAGACATGACTATTTTGGAATTGGCAAATGCCATCGCCAAGACCGCCGGTTGGCAGGGGACATTCACGCTCAATACATCGAAACCCGACGGCACGCCACGCAAAGTGATGGATGTCAGCCGCCTGCATTCGCTGGGCTGGTCGGCTAAAACTGATTTTGATTCCGGAATCAAGCAAGCGTATGAATGGTATCTTGCCAACGTGTTGTAGCGTTGAGAGGATAGAAGCGCCATGCCAGGCATTTGAGTTAGAAACTGCTTCGCCGCCGGACGCTGAAAATGGCAGGACCGCGAAAGCATTTGCGGGAAATGGATGAATGTCTCGCGCTCAGCAAACGCCACTGAGAGCCATATCAAAAAAACACAGATTCTGGTCTACATCTGCTGGCGACAGCCGAATGCAGGAGCAATGATGCATGAGTGAGTTGTCAAATCAAATGGCGAGACCTAAGTATCGTCCCGATATCGATGGGCTTAGGGCGGTTGCGGTTCTTAGCGTTCTTGCGTTTCACCTGGGCTGGGGCCGCATGTCCGGGGGATTTGTCGGCGTCGATGTTTTCTTTGTCATTTCGGGTTACTTGATCAGCGCGATTGTTTTTTCTGAGGTAGCGACGTCTTCCTTTTCGATTCTGGCGTTCTATGAACGGCGCATTCGGCGGATATTCCCAGCGTTGTTTGGGATGCTAATTGTGTTCAGTATTGTGGCAAGCTTTTATCTGCTTCCAACCGAGTTTGTCGATTTCGCAAAGTCCTTGGTGGCAGCCTCCACATCGAGTTCAAATTTCTATTTCTGGAGGCACTCCGGGTACTTCGATTCGCCGACATCGAGTCCTTTGCTGCATACGTGGTCGCTCGCGGTCGAAGAGCAGTTTTATATTCTGTTTCCGATTTTTCTGGTGGTGGTTCGGCGGTTTTTCCCGGAGCGGCTGCGTATCGGCGTGGTCGTTTTGTTCTTCGCCTCGCTGATCGCAAGCGCGGTGATGGTGCGCATCGACTCAGTGACGGCGTTTTACATGCCTTACACGCGGGCCTGGGAACTGCTGCTTGGGACGATTCTCTCTTTAAGAATGTTTCCGCGCATGCATTCACTTCTCATGCGGAACGTTGCGACGCTTTCGGGAATTGGGTTGATCCTCTATTCAATTGTGACCTACAACCGGCATACCCCGTTTCCGGGATTGGCGGCGTTGCCTCCGTGCATTGGAGCGGTGCTGATTATTGGAGCAGGCGAATTTGGCCCATCCCTGGTTGGCTCGGTGTTATCCTGGCGCCCTTTCGTTTTCATCGGACTTATCTCCTATTCGCTTTATCTTTGGCATTGGCCGGTAATCATCCTGCACGAGCTGGGATTGTCAGTCAATTTGCAGAGCATCCTCGCACCTCGTTACGCTAATCAGCTTGCGGCAGTCCGATTCGACATGTACATGGAGATTGTGATGTCGTTTGTGCTTGCAGTTCTTTCCTGGAGGTTTGTGGAACGGCCATTCCGCAGCCGTCCGCAGCGCGTTGGCAGACGACCGCTTTTTGCGCTGTCGGCGGCAACGATGGCTATCCTCATCGCGTTTTCGGTAGCCGTCATTTTCGCCGGGGGCTTCAAAGGACGATTCCCTCCAGCATCTGTGAAGGTCGCATCCTACCTTGCCAATCACGATGCCGGAGGCTTTGGGCGAGTGGGGGCCTGCTTTATTACCGAGTCCAGCCGCTCCGCTGTTCTTGACAATGACTTGTGCCTGCGAACCGTTGAGGGGAAGAGGAACTATCTTCTGATCGGTGATAGTCTCGCCGGGGCGCTGTGGAGTGGCCTTTCTTCGTCGCTGCCGGGAGATCATGTCCTCTTGGCAAGCATCTCCAACTGCAAGCCGTTTGTCCACCCGGTGGGCAGTTCCGTCTGCAAAAAGGAGATGGACTACATTTTTCAGGCCTATTTGCCGACGCACGTGATCCAGGCTCTCTTGCTGGAGGGACGATGGAAGCCGGAAAACATGGGCGAGCTGACGGAAACCATTGAGTGGGCTAAACAACGCGAACTGCCGGTGATCGTGTTCGGCCCGGTGCCGGAGTACGATGCGCCTCTGCCGCGCCTTCTGGCCTATTCAATTGCCTGGCATCAGCCGGATCTTGCGAGCCGACACCGCGTTGCCTCACGGGAAGTTATGGATGCGCAGATGCAGAGCTTAGCTGCTAGCACATGGCATGTGCCCTACATTTCGTTGTACCAGGCGATCTGTAACGACAAAGATTGCGTCGAGTACGCCGATGCGGCCCACGAGGTTCCGCTGATGAACGATATCGGACACCTCAACGAGTTCGGTTCGGCTCTTGTTGTCCGGCGTTTGATCGACCGGGGGGAGCTTCGTTGACAGGGAATCAACA
>JBEKFD010000386.1:0-2633 GCA_050013495.1 Occallatibacter sp.
AAGACAGGAAACATCCCGGAAGCGCAAGAGGGGCTATTCACTCCTCCAGTTTGGAATTGATGTACAGACGCTTCTTGGTTTACTGCTATTTCTTTGCGGCTGAAGCGCCCGTTGTTCTGTGCGAAGGCGAAACCGACAACGTATATCTTACGCACGCTATTCGCAGCCTAGTCGCGGACTATCCCGAACTTGCAACTCTGGGGTCTGACGGAAAAATACGCATCAACGTCAGACTCTATAAATATCGAAAGTCAAGCACAGCCCGAGTATTAGGCCTCGGTGACGGCGGCAGCAGTGCGCTCGCCGCATTCATTGGAACTTACAAGAAAGAAACCGCCCGGTTCAATGGCCCTGGCCAGAAGTGCCCGGTTATTGTCCTTTATGACAATGACACTGGCGCAACGCCTATACGTCGCGCCGTCAAAGACGCATGCGGCAAAGCAGTGAACGCCGCAGACCCTTTTACCCATGTCGTTCGAAACCTCTACGTAATGGGAACGCCACTTCTCAACGGTGCACAAGAATCGAAAATTGAGGATTTCTTCGAGCCTGCCGTTCTGGCAACGATGATCGCCGGGAAGGCATTCGATGCAGCAAATAACATAGATACCGCTACGCACTATGGCAAGAAAGTCTTCGCCTACGGCGTGGTCCGGAAGAATGCCAGCTCAATCAACTTTGACGGATTCCGTCCTTTGCTCACCAATTTGAAGGCAACAATCGGTTTTCATACAGCAAATGTACTTGCGGCAGCCGGGCCAATCAATCCGTGACAGACCAACCCGCGGTCGATCGCCGCCAAGACTCTCAGTTTACGCGTCATCGCAAATCCGCTCATCGAGGGCGGATAGTCCTCACTAGTCGGCTTGTGGGAAGCTTTCCTTGTTTCGGACTTGGTATCGGGCGAGTAAACATCCGGTCATGCATTTGACTTAGGGGACCTCTGATCAAGTTCCCGCTTCAATTGAACATTCCCTCAGGGACTAACCCGCATTTCTCACGGACAGGGCGACGACCCGGAATTCCAGGCTTGGAGGGGTCTCTGAGGGCCGGGAGGCCCTCAGGACAGCCGGTCTGGTGACCGGCGCTACAGTTTTCGGCCGCCTGTGAGAAATGCGGACTAAAGCCCACGCTGAATTTGCGGCATTTGCGGCACGGCTGAAGCCATGCCGTTTCAAAACATCGACTTGATCAGGGGTTCCTCAGGTGGTGCTGGTGCCGCTCGTCAGGCGATTGCCTGGAGGGGCGGCGTTCGAGTCCGGTGATGGGGCATGCAGCGGAGCATCGGGTATTCTCGGGAATGCAGGCGGGGAGCCGACTTCGGCACTCTGGGCGCGAATCATGTTGCCGATCGCAAGTCCGTATGCGCGAAATCGTCGCCCTTGTAGAGCAGCGGTTCGCGCTTTTCGCGGGCCAGGGCGTAGCTGAAGCAGTCGCCGAAGTTCAGGTTGGCCCGGTGGCCGCTGCCTTTGCCGTAGTTGCGGTAAGCTTCGCGGGCGATGCGGGCTTGTTCTGGGGTGACCGGCTCGATGACCACCTTTGCTGACTCGATAAGACCGTCCAGCTTCGCGCTCAGGACGACGTCCCTGTGCTTATCGAGCACGATTGAAGTCTCCAGATACGAGGCTGCCGACAGGCGAACGGTTTGCTGCCTATCCAGGACCTGCGCCAAGGCAAGGGCATCCGGCTCATCTGTCAGGATGGCGACTAGCGCTGACGAGTCCATGATCATTTCGGCAAACCATCCTCTCCATATAGGAGCGCGTCGATATCCCAGGAATGGATCGGATTCTTTATCCGTTCGGAATACTCCTTTGCGAAGGCCATCAACAAATCGGAACGCTTCGGCTGGGTGGTCTGTTGGGCCTTTTCGCGTTCCGCTTTCTCTCTGTCAATCTCGTTCTGCACGGCAACCGTTACCGCGGACGTGAGGCTAAGGCCCTTCATGATTGCCAATTCCTTCACGAGTTCGTAGGTCTGATGATTCTTGATATTCAGGTTCATTCCTGCTCCTTTCGGTTGCTTCGCATTGAGCCCATGTAAGCAGGCGGCTGGGCTCCAAGGCGGCAATTATTTCGGTAGTCCGGTCTCTTTGTCGTAAAGCAAGTCGCCGATTTTGTCGGATGGGGGCAAATCTTTGAGTAGCGGAGCCGTTCGTTCGGTAAGGCGTTCGAGCCACTCCATGCGCCCCTCACGCTTGGAGGCCTTCTGTTGGCGTTCTAGCCGCTCCTTGACGGAGACCTTAACTGCCAGCGTCAAACTTTCGCCCGTGAGCTTCGCCAGTTGGCTCACGAGTTGATGCGTTTCTTCGTCCTTGATGTTAAGCGCCATTGATTCCACCTCTCCAGCTTTTCCGACCAGTGCATTCAGTCCATCCGAATTAGAGTTCAGGAGCAGACCTTCACTTTGGCAAGCCCGTTACGTCGTCGTAGAGATCGTCCATAAGATCCTTCGACGTGCGGCCATCATTCATCAGTGGCGCGGTCTCCCGGCCGATCTCTTGCAGGCGGGCAGCAATCCCCTCTTTCGGATTGTTGCGCCGTTTAGCCACGTCCTCTTGTTTCGCCGATTCCTGGTCTTCACGGTCCGCACCCACGCGATTCCACCTTTCTACCAATGGATTCTACCATTCT
>JBEKFD010000387.1:0-4627 GCA_050013495.1 Occallatibacter sp.
TGGATCATTGACCTCGGTCCCGAAGGTGGAGCGGCGGGCGGAAAGATCGTGGCGGAAGGTCCGCCGGAGAAGATCACCGGCTGCGCCGGCAGCCACACGGGCCGGTATTTGAAAGGTGGTTTGGGGAACAACGCTTGAAACCACGGATAAACACGGATGCACACGGATGGGATTTTACGGTTGCAGGCGGGAAATGATGAAGCCGCCACCGGGAGCGCCGGCATCCAGCCGGCGGGTTTATGGTCCCGGGTGCCGATACGCCGGCAAGATGCCGGCGCTCCCGGCTGTTATCAGCGTCATCTGTGAAATCTGCGGATGACTTTCCTGGCTGGCTTTTGCGGGTCTGACACCGGCCGTGGCTGGCCATGGATGATCAGGACAGTTCTTTGCCGGTGGCAACCTGGCCGGGCTGCAAAAAGGTTTTGATGAGTTCCCGTCTCCGCAAACGGTCATGCCGGGAAACTTTTTGAACCATGGCCCCTCGGGCACTTCCGGTTTCGCGTGGAGCCAATCTGCCATCAGCCCGAGTTGATCGGCGGAAATGTTGCGCCGTCGGATGCGGTCAAGCAAATGATCGAGGAGTTGCGGCGGAAGATGGTGACGCCGAATTCGCGGCATGGCTAATCGCCGTAAAAGCCACGGTGGATTTCGTCACGCAATTTCTGCACTTCAGCGGGATGCTCCGAGTCGGTCATGTGCCGGGCGAGTTGGGATAGTTTTTCGCCGGATAATTGGCGTTCTCTCGCCAGTTCCACGGCGAATCGTATGACCCGGGACTGTTCGGCAGGGGACAACTGTTTGATTTCTTCAATGACGGCGGTCGCAGTCATGCTCCAAAGGTACTGGAAATTTGGCCTCCTTCAAATGCATTTTTCAGATCTTGCGCCGCATCAGTGCGTCGTCGCTACGCTTTACCGCGCCCAGGCCGGCGCGTCAGCAGCCTCGCCCCACCGAAAGTTGCAAAACGTAACACCATTGAAACAAAAGACTTCTGGACTTTGGGGGAATTGCGGGCATGATCAGGTCATTGGAGGTAATTACGCCCTTTCCAGATGGGGGGTTTTTTTATGTCACTCACAGATTTAATCGGGAAGACGTTATATCCACGACAACAACGGTGGGAACGCCGGCGCAATGTCAAAACCCTCATGGTGGTCGTGGTCATCACCCTGGTGGTGATTGGTCTGTTCGGATTGGTGATGGTGCTGAATGGTTCGGGCCAATCCAGGCCCGGCCTGCAGCTGCAATCGGCTTCTTCCTGATCCATTCCTGGCGACGATAAGGGTAAAACGGCAGGGAAGAGTCGCGATTTACGATTTACGATTTACGAATCCCCGATACCGGTGCACGGATCAATCGTATATCGTGTATCGTAGATCATGAGGCTCTGCACGTCGTCTCCTGCTGGATTCTGCTTTGACCACGGTAGCGGAGCAGTTTGGTGGGGCGCCCGTCCTCCGTCCCGATAAATCGGGACTACGGGAGGGTGGAAGGCTGCTGACGAGCCGGTTTTGAGAATGGTAGGAGTCAAGGTGATGAGACACGCAAGACTCCTGACGTCGTCTCCTACTATCCTCGCCGTTGAAAGGCCGGCAATGGTCTGTGAGGCAACCGGGCGAAGTTTCCGGTGGGTTGTGGTTCTGGCGCGAGCCGGGTTGCGGGGGCAGGTTTGCGCATCCCGCCGTTGAGACTGACGCTCAAACCGAGCAGACCGCCAAACTTCAGCAAATCGGAGCTGAAGTCGCCAAAGATAAACAGGTAAAAAATGGTCTGGGCGACAAACGCCGCCAGCAGGAATGAATTGACCGTTTGCAGTTCCGGGTCGCCGTGACGGTAATTGGCATACAGCACCCGGATGCCGGCGGTCAGAAACCAGACCAAACCGATGCACCCCCAGATGCCGAAGGGAATGAGCACGGAAATGGGGCCGCTATGAAAATCCTCCGCCAGTGCCAGCCCCTGGTTTTCCGTGAACGTATTGTGAATGGAAGCCTCCGGTCCCATGACAAACTCGTAGTCCAGTGGGGAAATGACATAACCCTTGCCGAGGAGAAGGTATTCGGGAATTTGGGGCAGCAGGGACTGCCACATTTGAAACCGCCAATCCGCGCTACCCTGGGCATCCATCCGCGCCACCGGGTCAATATTTAACGGCAGGAAGGCCAGTGCCCGTTGAAAGGTATAAGGCAGATGCGATGCCAGGGGAATTATGGCCAGTCCGCCCAGAATCGCAGCCAGCAGGACGACCAGCATCAATCGCGTCCGGTGCAGGCGTTCGAGGAAAAATAGGATTGCAAAGGTCAGACCCACCAATACCACAAAGCTCCGGAATCCCCCCAGCAAGCCATAGATGGGAAACAGGATGAAGATGACCGGACGCCATAATTTACCTTCGAGAAAGATGCCGCGAATTCCGTAACGCGCCAGCATGAAGAAAAAGACGGCGAGTGCGGTTGGCACCGCGCCGCTGAAGCGAGCGGACTGTCCTGCCAATTCGTTGGTGGTAAAATAATATTGGTTGAAGCTAAAAAAGTAGTAGATGAAGTACGTCCAATGAGGGAGCCAGGGGAAGATATCACCGATCAAGGCCGTCAGCCCGCCCAGAAAAAACAGTCCCAGGTACAGGTTTTTCCGTTTCAACGGAATCCGCTGTGCGGTCAGGGCAAAATAGCCGAGGATGCCGCCGATCAGGTAAAAGTATTTGTGACCGCCATAGACTTCACCGCCGAATGCCCGTAGTCCCATCCCGGTCATTTTGGCCGTGACGGCAATCACCGCCACCATGACAAGCAGGGGGAAGGTGAGTTGCGGCACGCTGATGAAGTGGCTGTCCCGGCTGATCGTGCGCTGGAGGATGGAGATGCCGAGGCTGATCATGATCATGAGCAGGGCCATGGAAGGGCTTCCGGGCAGGAAAAAGGCCACCGCCGCCAGGTTCCAGCACAACAGCATCAGGGGATAATGCCAGCGGAGCAGTATGGGGAAGACCAGGATGAACCCCAGCAGGCCGTAGATGGCCAGCTGTGAATACGACAGGGGCGTGGCCAGCAAATATCCCAGCCAGATGGCCAGCGTCACGCACACCGCGAAGACGATCAGCGTCCGGAAAAGGGCTGGAATGTTATTCATTTACGGCAAATTACGGGCACACAGTCAACCTGGCGCTGACTGCGTAATAGTAGCTATTATATTCCATCCTACGGACGACTGGCAACAGGGAAAAGGCGGAACACAACAAAGGCCAAAGGATAAACGCTAAATGCTAAATAATTCAAAGCGCTTCAAACGGGCAGAAGACCGAGGACAGAGGACCGAGGACAGAGGACCGAGGACAGAGGACCGAGGACAGAGGACCGAGGACAGAGAACTGCTTTATGCTTGTTCGCGTTGGCCGGATTTCTAACGTCGGTGGACACGTGAAAGGACTGGTCTTTCAAAGATGGAATGACTTCGTTTCCCTGGCTGGCTTCTGTGGATCATCGCCTGGGCGGGTTTATGTGATTGTCATTCCACCGGCAACCATTACAATTTCAATCACAAGAAACTGCAATGAAAGTGCTATATGACCATTCCCACCCCTTCTTTCTGGCCCATGGCGGGTTGCAAACTGAAATCGAACAAACCAAGGCTGCCCTGGAAAAGCTGGGGGTGGAAGTCGAGTTTCTTCGCTGGTGGGATGAACGGCAGCGCGGTGATTTGATTTATTTTTTTGGTGTCGCCAGTAATGCCTATCTCCTGCAGGCACGCGAAAAAAAACGGCCGGTGGTCATGACGCCGCTGTTTAGCGGGACCTGCAACCGTTCGGATGTCCGGTTGAAGTGCCAGGGGCTTTTGGTGCGGATGATTTTGGCCCTGCCCTTTGGCGAGGGAGTCAAACAACAACTCGTCTGGCGCACCTTCAACAATTGCACTCATAATATTGTCCGGCTGGAGGCGGAACGCCAGGTATTGCAAATCGTCTATCGCGTCCCTCCCAGCAGGATTTCTGTCATCCCCAGCGGTCTGACCGATGCTTATTTGCGGGCGGGTCCCGGGCCGCGAAATGAATCACATTTAATTTGTACGGGTACCATTACCCCGCGGAAGAACTTTGTCGCGCTGGCCGAACTGGCGCACCGGGCCCAGGTTCCCATTCTCTTTACGGGCAAACCCTACAGTCCCGATGATCCCTACTGGCTGCGCTTCCAAAAATTGATTGATGGGCGCTGGGTCAAACATCAACTGGTGCCCTATGATACACCGTCCGGCGGCGTACAGGAAATGATCAAACTGCTCCAGGCCGCGCGCGGGTTTGTGTTCATGAGCGATTCGGAAAACTGGTGTCTGTCCGCCCACGAAGCCGCGGCTTGCGGATTGCCGCTGTTGCTGCAGGACCAAAAATGGTCCCGCGAACGTTTTGGCCATCAAGTGTGCTATTTCAATGGCATCGGGGTGAGTGCTCGGAACGTCGAGCTTCTGAAGCAATTCTACGCGGACGCGCCCACATTGTCTCCGCCTGCCGTCCATCTGCCCGGTTGGGACGAAACGGCATCGAAATTAAAAAAGGTATTCGAGCAGGTGTTGAGCGCCGCGTGATAGACTTCCTGACGGCGATGCGCGACAGGATGACGACGCCCACTAAGTTCCG
>JBEKFD010000388.1:0-3996 GCA_050013495.1 Occallatibacter sp.
CGCGAGGCTGTGTGAAAACTTTCTGAGCGAAGAGGAGAAGCGAACAGGCAGGGTGGAAAGCGTCAGTATCAATTTCGTGAGAACTGAAGCGAGCAACTCGGTGTTGGGGTGAGTGATCCGGGTTATAGGTCTGAACCGACCGCTTTTTCACGGGCAGGCGTCGCCGCCGGGCGTTCAACCCACCGCCGCCATCAGTTTTTGGAAGCTCACCAGGTTTAACACTCGTTTGAGATTGTAGGCCAGCGTCGTCAGACTCCATTCGCACCGCACCTTCGCCAGTCCCTTGAGCAAAAAGTGCGTGTAGCCGAACCAGCGCTTGATCGTTCCGAAGGGATGCTCGGCCAGCATCTTCCTCAACTTGAACTTGTGCGGCTGCGCCTGCATCCGGCGTGCCATCGCTTCCATCAGGTGTTCATTCTCCTCACGCGTGATCGTCCGGTTGGCCTTGTTCCGCGTGCAACGGTTCTTCAAGGCGCACTGGTTGCAGCCGCTGGCCCGGTAGTATTTCAACTCGCGTCCCAGTTCATAGGTGGCGAAGCGATACGTCAACTCCGTCCCCGCCGGGCACACATAGACATCCTTCGCGGCGTCATACTGGAACCGGCTCTTGCCGAACAATCCCCGCGCCGTGTTCGCGCTCGTGTCGCTCTTGGGAATGTAGGGCGTGAGGTTTTGCTCCACGCACCGGCTCACCTCCGCCGCGTTGTAGTAACCCGCATCCGCCACCACTTCCGTCCGGGTTAATTCCAGATTCGCCCTGGCTTCCAAGGCCACATCGGCCAGTTGGTGCAGATCCGTCACCTCGTTGGTCACATCCTCCGCCGCGATGAGCTTGTGCTTGGCATCCACCGCCATTTGCGCGTTGTAACCCACCACCGTTCCGTGCGCCGTGGGCATCTTGCGCGTGTCCGGGTCGGTCACGGAAATTTGCTTCTGCTCCGCGTCCAACTCCCCCAACAGCTCTTTGTGCCAGTCCTGCCTTTCCTGCAACGCGGCGATCTTCTTTGCCAGTTCACTTTTGCTCAGCGCCGCGCCGCCCGGTTCCGCCACGTCGGCGGTGTCCAGTTCCTTCAAATAATCCGCCAGCCGCTCATCGGCCCGGTCAATGAGTTCCTGAAGCCTGGCGGCGTTGAAGTTCTGGTCCCGCGCGTTGACCGCCGCAAACTTGCTGCCATCCACCGCCAGCAGTTCCCCGCCGAAAAGTTCGAGCTTCCGACATAGCAGCGTGAACTGTCGCGCCACGGCCTTGAGCGGTTTGAGGTTGTCCTTGCGGAAGTCGGCGATGGTTTTGAAGTCGGGTGCCAGCTTCCCCAGCAGCCAGATCACTTCCACGTTGCGCTGACATTCGGCTTCCAGCAGCCGCGAGGACCGAATCCGATGCAGATAACCGTAGAGGTAAAGTTTGAGCAGCGCCGCCGGATCATACGGTGGCCGTCCTGTGCCGGCGCAACGGGCTTTGTCAAAACCCAGCGTGTGCAAATCCAGCGAGGCGACAAAGGCGTCGAGGAAGCGAACAGGATTTTCTGCGGCGATGTAATCTTCCAGCCGTTCGGGGAAGAGCAGCGTTTGGGAACGATCCAGTCCGGCGCAATGTTTCATGCTTGTCACAGACGGCACCGCAGCGTAAAAGTTTCAATCAATGAATGAGTTTTCACACGGCCTCTCGCCGGAGCCCCTATGAGGGTTGTCAACAGGATTGAGTGGTTCGTAGTAAAGTATTTTCAGTTGAGGTTTTGGTCACGCGGAGCGCAACGGAGTGGAGCGGAGACGTGCGCGGAGCGTTGAGGATTAACTAATCCAGTAATCGCTTCAGGCCGGTTCCAGGCTCTGGTCACTTATTCCTCTTCCAAGCAGTTCCTTTCCCCTCCGTGGTGGAGGTGTTTTTCCAAAAGCACATCGCGTGAGTATGAGCGATCGGTGTCGCCGCTTGAACGCATGCCTGGCCAGGGGGGCCACGCACCAGCTCCTATCCGGACAGTTGGCACGCAGGCCAACGCCCATGTTGTCATACTTGTGTGACTGCGGCGACCGGGGGTTCCGCCCCTTCTAACCGACGGGTATGGCTTGCGCCCACCAGCTCCGGCTACGGGCAGGAACCACCCGGTCGCAAATTCACTCACGCTCTGTTCCCGGGAATCGGACAAAATCAAATCAAAGGTTGAAGGTTATGCAGGCACCCAGCCCAGTTCGTCCATCGTGCAGCGGCCGGTGCGCCAGCGCCACAGGTCAATGGCCAGTTGCCGGGCCAGGGCAATCACGGTCTTTTTCTTCATGGCGGTGCCCGCGCCCAGTTTGGTTTTCATTTTCGCCGCCGCTTTCCAGTGGGGCTGCCATTGCAGGAAGCGCCACACCGCCTCGACCAGCAAGGCGCGCACGCGTCCGTTGCCCAGCCGGTCAATGCCGCCCACACGCCGTTTATTGCCCGAACTATGTTCGCCAGGACAGCAGCCGGTGTAACTGCCCACCTGTTTGCGGTTGCTAAAACGCCGCCAGTCGCACACCTCGCCGTCCAAGGTCACCAGCGTCATGCCGCCCAGGCCCTTGGGCGTGACCTGATCTTTCACGCGCGCGATCAGTTCGGCTTGGAGTGCCGCCAGTTGCGCCTCCAGGCCCAGGATTAATTCGCGCAGTCTGGCCAGCACGCCCAGCACCCACGGATCGAGCGTGGCGACTTTCTGCCAGTTGCGCGGGCCCCACCAGCGGTGCGGCAGCTTGGCGTGGCAATACTCGGAGACCTGGCTGTGGCCGCGATTGGCCAGGCTGCGGATGGCCCCGGCCAGAAACTTCCGGCGGCGGGTGCCCTCGCGCTGGCGTTGCTCCGCTTCGGACGGGATGCGGATGGGAGCCAGTTCCTCGCGGTTGCCGTCGAGCCAACGGGAGAGGCGCAGACACAGGGCGCGGGCATCAAGCTTGTCGGTCTTGCGTTTGCCGTTCAGGGCGATGGGCGTGATGAGAAAACTTTGCGCCCCGGCGACAATGAGTTCACGGTGGAGCACGAAGCCGAAGCCGCAACTTTCCTGCACGCAGAAGACTTGGAAACCTTCGGTAATCCATTTGCGGACCTGCGCCACGAGCCCTTCGCGGGTAAACTTGCGCGGGGCGTGAGAATTGGCGTGGCCTTTCTGGGCCACGGCCATGATGAATTCGAGGTGGACGTCCAGGCCGAGCTTGAGCATGGGTTTGGTGGCATCAATAACGGCTGTGGGCAACGGTTGTCGCGGCGGAATGATCTTTGCCATTGCGGCCTTGTCAGGGGTCGGGGTCAGGGATACGGTTGGGGGTGTCGTGATGGGTTTGAGAATGTATTCTTTCATAGATGTGATGATTGATTGTTTGAACTACGTTCGCAGCGTGGCACTGTCTGGTGCCGCGCTCAACCCATCATGGCATCTAACCGCCGTTGGCGCTGTCAGTTCCGCTGTCGCGGTTCACGCCGCGAGTCGGCGGTGGCTCAGCTTTTTTCGTTAGGCATCATTGAGCTATGAAGAAATTCACAATTATTGGATTCAGCATTGTTCTGCTGATTATCGGCGCGCTGTTGTTTTGGCACCACGCGAAACGTCCGAGTGTTCCGCCGAAGATGGATTTGCGCGTTTACAAGATTACGCCAGAAGTTTTCTTTAGCCATTTGAGTCAGAAGCTTTCGCCAAAAGACGGAGAGACCCATTCCCAGTTGCTGATTCGCTTCTTCGAGGAGCATCATATTGATATTCAGAAGCCACCGGACTCTTTAGCTGTCAGCGATGAAAAGGGTATGGTGTTTGTCAAGGCGACAAGCCGGGAGCAATCGGCGATTGAGAATCTCGTTGCCCAGCTTAACAAGCCATGACGATGATGTTTAGTTTCAAGTTTGTAGTGCGACAAAAGGGTTTGCCGAAAAGACTCGCGGCGGTTTCGTTTCCAATTCGTTTTAGCGGGGTGCATCTGGCTCATTTGCACTGCGGGATTTTCGCAATTACTCAACCGAACTTCAGATAAATCCCCTTCAAATAGTCC
>JBEKFD010000389.1:0-5072 GCA_050013495.1 Occallatibacter sp.
GGCGAAATCATCGAGCCGCTGCGCGACCGCATCATCGGCCGCGTGACACTGGAGCGCATCAAGGACTACGACGGCAACATCGTGGTCGATGTGAACCAGGGCATCGACGAAGACATCGCATCGGCCATTCAAGGCGCGGGCGTGGAGCGGGTAAAGATTCGCTCTGTGCTCACCTGCGAATCGCGGCGCGGCGTTTGCGCACTCTGCTACGGGCGCAACCTTGGCTCAGGCCGCATGGTCGAGCTTGGCGAGACCTGCGGCGTCATTGCAGCGCAGTCCATCGGCGAGCCGGGCACGCAGTTGACCATGCGTACCTTCCACGTCGGCGGCACGGCCAGCCGCGTGCAGGACAAGTCGCGCCTCGACGCCAAGAACAACGGCTTTGTGCGCTTCATCAACCTCAACACCGTCGAAAGCAAAGACGGCACGCTGGTGGCCATGAACCGCTCCGGCTCGCTCGCCATTCAAGACGAGCGCGGCCGCGAGAAGGAGCGCTACGTTGTGGTTTACGGCGCGCGCCTCAAAGTGAAGGACGGCGAGCACGTGAAGCTGGGACAGTTGCTGGCCGAGTGGGATCCGTACACCTACTCGATCCTCACCGAGATCGGCGGCACGGTGCAGTTCAAGGACCTGCAGGAAGGCATCACGCTCAACGAGGAAGTCGATGAAGTTACCGGCCTCTCGCGCTGGGTGGTTGCCGACTCGCCCGACGAAAAGCGCCAGCCGGCGTTTGTGGTGAAGAATGCGAAGGCGAACAAGCGCTACCTGCTGCCGCGCGGCGCTCACTTGATGATTCAGGATGGCGAGGATGTGGGACCGGGCGACGTGCTGGCGAAGATTCCCAAGGAGTCAACGCGCACCAAGGACATCACCGGCGGTCTGCCGCGCGTGGTGGAGTTGTTCGAAGCGCGCAAGCCGCGTGAGACGGCTATCATCTCGGAAATCGACGGCGTGGTCCGCTTTGGCGAAGTCAGCAAGGGGCAGCGCAAGATCTACATCACCGCGGACAACGGCGACGAGAAGGAATACTCGGTGCCGCGCGGCATTCACGTCAACGTGCAGGAAGGCGAGCGTCTGCGCGCCGGCGATCCGCTGATGGATGGTCCCTTGAACCCGCACGACATTCTTGCCGTGCTGGGCGAAAAGGAACTGCAGGCTTACCTGGTGAACGAAATTCAGGAAGTCTACCGTCTGCAGGGCGTGGCGATCAGCGACAAGCACATCGAAGTGATTGTGCGGCAGATGCTGCGCTGGGTGAGGATTGATGAAGTGGGCGATACGAACTTCCTGCTCGAACAGCAGGTCGATCGCTTCCGCTTCCGCGAAGAGAACGACCGCGTGCTCTCGAACGGTGGCCGTCCGGCCATTGGGCGTCCGCTGCTTCTTGGCATCACCAAGGCGTCGCTGTCGACCGACAGCTTCATCTCGGCGGCAAGCTTCCAGGAGACGACGCGCGTTCTTACCGAGGCCAGCATCAACGGGGCGGTGGACAACCTGCGCGGGTTGAAGGAGAACGTGATCGTGGGCCGCTTGATTCCCGCGGGCACGGGCCTGGAATACTACCGCAACGTGCAGCTCTCTCCTGAACTCGAGGAAGCGGCGGCACGCGTGCAGCAGGAAGTGACTGCGGAGATCGAAGCGGCGGAGCGCGAACTGGAGCTGATGCGCCAGGAAGGCGAAGCCGAAGAGATGGCTGCTGAGTAGGACATCCGCTGGATCAACCACTCAAAAATGCCCGGCGTGAGCCGGGCATTTTTATTGGTACTCCGCGCATGATTGACAGCTTGGGTGCAAGTCCCCTCCACATCCGGATGGAGGAGTGAAAGCGAAGCGCAAGGGCGTCGTCGCGAGGCGGGGCCTGAAGGAAGCGTGGGGAGCAAATACGGGAGCCGACTTGTCCGGTTGTGTCGCAGGAGGGTCGACTCCCCCCTGTCCCGGTGCAAGGGAAAGAACTGAGTTACGGCTGCAAGGGCACGCCCTGTGTGCCGTCGTTGCGCGCTTGCGCTTTCTGCGTCAGCACCTTGTGCGCATTATCTTCAAGAGCCTGCGCCTCGGGCAGGTAGGTGAGCGCCTTCTGGATCATGGGGTCCCAGTCGGCACGCACACGCAGGCCGTCCGACTCGCCGAACTGGATGGTGTCGATGCTGCTCTTGATGCTTTCCTTCAGCCAGTCGGTCACTCCGTCCAGGTCGGCTTGCGTAAAGGGAACATTCTGGCTGGTCAGGTACTGCTTGAACTCGGTGAGCACGGCGTCGTCTACCTGGAAGTTCTTGTCCACGGTGCGATTGGACAGGTACACCGGCGCAAAGTGGAAGAAGACTTCCTTGCCTATCAGCGATTCCTGGAAGTGGTTGGCCTTGGGGGGCTCAATCTTCTCGTCGGGAGTGATGCCGCCGCCGCCGTAGACCGTGCGTCCGGAATCAGTGAACTTGACTTCCTGGTTGGAGTTGTTGGCTGGCAGCGCTCCGGCGTGGTTGTAATAGTAATCGTAGAGCGAAACGCCGGTGTAATTGCGTTGGATGAGCCTTCCCGACGGCGTGTAGTAGTGGTAGGTCGTCAGGGCCAGGCCGGTATTCTCGCTGAGGTTGTAGACGGTCTGGACCAAACCTTTGCCAAAGGTCGTTTGGCCGACAATCAGGGCGCGGTCGTGGTCCTGCAATGCGCCGCTGACAATTTCTGCCGCTGAGGCCGTACCGCGGCTGACCAGCACAACGATTGGGAAGGTCTTGCCGTCATTGCCGCGCTGGGCGGTGTAGTTCTGGTCGGGATAGGCCCGTCCGCGCTGGGAAACAATGTTTTGTCCCTTGGTGAGCAGGTGGTCGCACACTTCCACGGCCTGGCTCAGCAGGCCGCCGGGGTTGTCGCGCAGGTCAAACACCAGCCCGTGCAGGTTGTCGAAGCCGTCGATGGCTTCGATGACTTCCTGCGCGGTGGTCTCCTGAAACTGCTTCAGATGGATGTAGCCCACGCCGGGGCGAATCTCATATTTAAGGTCTACGGACGGGTTGGGTATCTCATCGCGCACCAGCGGAAAGACAAGCGGCTTGGCCTGGCCTTCGCGGGTCATGCTTACGGTGACGGGCGTGCCTTTGGGTCCCTTCAGGGTCTTGGCTACCGCATCGGACGTCATGCCATCGGTGGTTTTGCCGTCGATGGCGTAGATCACGTCGCCGGGATGGATGCCTGCCTTGAACGCCGGGCCGCCTTCCATGGGAAATACGACATAGACCTTGCCACCGCCGTAGGCCTGCTGGATGGTCATGCCCACGCCGTAGTAGCGGCCATGCTGGTCCTCGCGCATCTTGGCGTAGGCTTTTGGATCGTAGAAGTTGGAGTGCGGATCGAGCACGCGCAACATGCCCGGAATGGCTCCGTCATAAATGGCTGTGTCGGCCTTGTCACCCTGGATGGGTTCGGCGTAGTTCTGCTCCACAATCGCGTAAACATTGGTGAACGACTTCAGGCTGTCGCGCAGCTGGCTTTCGTCTTGAGAAGACTGCGCGCCCACTCGGCGCTGCATTACGCTGCCCACGACGGCGCAGACGGCGAAAAACAGAACTACTGTGAACAGGGCGCGGCGGGCGCGTGGAGTCATAGGCTGGGTGAACCTCCGGACGGCAGAAGCGGCAGGCGGGTGGGAAACAGGCCTGGAACGGCAGTCTTAGGGCTAGAGTATACCACTACAGTTGTTGGACGGCGGGAGCGGTTTTCCGGTAGCCGAAGGGTAAACGCACAAACGAGGCTCCGCCGGCTTTTTTGGAATTCAGAGGAAGGGATTCGCAACTTGGAGACTTCCGAATCGCTGGCCGTGCTGTAGATCCTCCGTGAACAGGAAATCGCACTGCGCCTGGACAGCGCCAGAGACGATCAATGAGTCGTACCACGAGAGCCCGCTCCTGGCCTGGAGATGCAACGCCTCGGCATAGAGCGCTTGCGATGAATGCACACCGAGCAAGGGGCGGAAAACCGTGCCAAGATATTGTTCGGCATCGGCCGCCTTCATTGGCTGGGCGAACTTTCGCAGAGCCACATTGAAGAACTCCTGGACGACCTGATAGCTGACGATACCCTTCTGCGTGGCCAAAGCCTTTCGGATGAGTTCTGTGGCCTTTCGGGCCTTGACCGCCGCGCTCAGATCGAACGAGTAAACGAAGATGTTCGTGTCCAGAAAGAACCTACCGCTCATTCAATTCGTCCCTGCTGAAGTGGCCACCCGAATCGACGTGTCGCAGGTGCTTCATCATCGCATCGAAGCTTTGGGCATCTCCCGCGCTTTGAGTGAATTGCGTAAGCCACTCGCGGAATGCGGCATTCAGCGTCCTGCGCTGCTCGCGCGCCAGGGAACGCGCTCGTTCGATCAAATCCTCGTCGGCGCTCAAAGTAATGTTCTTCATACGAAACTAGTGTACACTAGTTTCGTGTTGCTGCGGAGTGGTTGCTTTCGGAGTCGTTGCGGTTCTTCCAGGAAGGCCAGCGAGCGCAAGAACGACCGTTTCCAATTGCATGCATCAAATCGATCGCGCGAAAGGTGCACGGCTGTGCCTTTTCCAGACTGAAGCGGAAAAGCCGATTCTCCCGTTGGAATTCGCTCAATTCTGTCTGGATTTCTCATGGAATCTCCTCAATCGTCGCGCTCCTGCTGCCCAGCCATTTACAATCACGTCTATGCCTCAGGGATAAACTTGTTTGCTCCCTGCCGTGTCCTGACCTATGACCCCAAGATTCCTTCGCATCTCCATATCTTCTCGCATTGCCGCGGCTTTCGTGTTTTCGACGGCGCTGCTCGCAACATCGGCCCTGGCGCAGACGCGTCCCGCAGTGCCGCAGAGCCCTTATGGCGGCGTCACCGTTGAAGATATCGTGGCCCATGTCAACGACCAGATCATTTCGCAGTCGGACTACGACCGCGCCATGAAGGAGGCCGACGACGAAGCCAAGCAGCACGGCGCTACCATGCAGCAAATCTCCGAGGGGCACAAGGACCTGCTGCGCAGCCTGATCGACCAGCAGCTTTGGCTCTCCAAGGGCAAGGAACTGAGCATCGACGGCAACACGGAGCTGATCAAGCGGCT
>JBEKFD010000390.1:0-2838 GCA_050013495.1 Occallatibacter sp.
ATGATGTACCCGCCGCTGGCGAAAGTCCGTTATGAGGAGATGGGGGAAGTCTTTCGAAACCGCAAAGTGCTACTTCTGTCGCTTGTCCAGAACTGGGTGATCGGTCCGATTCTGATGTTTGCTCTTGCGATTATCTTCCTTCGTGGGTACCCGGAGTACATGGCGGGTCTCATCATGATCGGCCTTGCGCGCTGTATCGCGATGGTCATCGTGTGGAACGAGCTCGCGAAAGGAAACACGGAATACGCGGCAGGCCTGGTGGCTTTTAATTCCGTCTTCCAGGTTCTGTTCTATTCGGTATACGCCTGGGTGTTTCTGACTGTGTTGCCGCGCTGGTTCGGCCTGCAGGGCTCCGCGGTGAGCATCTCGATCGGCGAAATCGCACGGAGCGTCTTAGTCTATCTTGGGATCCCGTTTCTGGCCGGTATGGTCACGCGCTTCTGGCTGCTTCGCCTTCGCGGACGAGAGTGGTACGAAAAAAAGTTCATTCCGCGCATCAGTCCCCTCACCCTGGTAGCGCTGCTGTTCACCATCGTGGTGATGTTCTCGCTCAAAGGCGACTACATTATCCGCCTGCCGCTGGATGTGCTCAGGATCGCCGTTCCGCTGCTCATTTACTTTGTCCTCATGTTCTTCGTTTCCTTCTGGATGGGACACCGGCTGGGGGCGGACTACTCGAAAACAGCGACGCTTTCGTTTACAGCGGCGAGTAATAATTTCGAGCTGGCGATCGCGGTGGCGGTGGCGGTTTTCGGGATCCATTCGGGGGCGGCTTTCGCCGCGGTGATCGGTCCGCTGGTTGAGGTGCCGGCGCTGATCGCGCTGGTGAATGTCTCACTTTGGTTCCGGAGTCACTGGACCTGGAAGGAAGGGATCTCGCATGCAACGGGTGCTCATTCTGTGCACGGGTAACTCAGCCCGCAGCCAAATGGCCGAAGGTCTGCTGCGGCACGACGCGGGCGACCGGTTCGAGGTGTTCAGCGCGGGCACGCGGCCGAGCCAGGTCCGGCCCGAAGCCATCGCCGTCATGCGCGAGTTGGGCATCGACATTTCCGGCCATCGTTCCAAGAGCGTAGACGAGTTCACCGGCCAGCCGTTCGACTTCGTGTTGACCGTCTGCGACAATGCCAGGGAAAGTTGTCCCCTCTTTCCGAGCAAGACGACGACGATGCACCAGAGCTTTGAAGATCCGGCCGCAATGGAAGGCTCCGCGGAGGAGCGGCTGGCTTTGTTCCGTCGCGCGCGTGACGAGATCAGACAGTACCTTCGCGGTTTTCCTCCGCTCTGAAGGCCGTGGCAACGGGTTGGCGGATGTGCCGCGCTTGGAGCATGTCCGCAGTGGCGGCCTACGAGGCCGCTGCAGGCTGGGAGCCCGCCCCACAACGAGCTATGCTGGACTGAGATGACCAAAGTCCAAATCGACTTCCATTTGCAACACGCGCTCAACGACGAGTTGATGACCCGCATCGCCGGGGCGTATTCGATTTACGGGATTCAGAAGATCCGGCTGGCGCCATCGGAGGACAGTTTGACCGTGGAATACGATGCCACGCGGCTGCGGCCGGCGGAGGTCCACGCGGCGCTGACGCGGGCGGGCATTCCTGTGGCCCCAAAATAGTAACCGGCGGCACGGGAAGTGTTCTTTCGAACAAGTCCCGGTCCGCCGGTTCGCGCCACTTCAACTGCTTTGGTACCAGCAAGGCGGGTGCCAGTCCTGCAATGATTCAATCAAAAAGACTTAGCGGCGGCCGCATGGCTCGACTAGAATGTCTTACACGCTTTCGCCCGGCAGAAATTACGCGCTCTTGATTTCGCCGGAATGATGCCGTACGTCAACGCCCTTTACCAGGAACACCACATCCTCGGCGATGTTGGTGGCGTGGTCGGCGATGCGCTCGAGGTTGCGCGCCACGAACATGAGGTCCACGGCGGCAGGCACGGTGCTGGGGTCGTTTTGCATGTACGCTACCAGTTCCTGATAGACCGAGTCGCGTAGCGCATCCACTTCGTCGTCGGCCATCAACACGCTGGCGGCTTCGTCGGCATCGCTTTTCACGAATGCGTCCAGGGTACGCAGCAGCATCGATTCGACCAACTGGGCCATGCGTGGAATATCGATCAAGGGTTTCACCGGCGATTGGGCCACCAGCGAAAGGGCCCGCTGCGCGATATTCACCGACAGATCGCCCATACGTTCCAGATCGGTATTGATCTTCATGGTCGCGGTGAGGAAGCGCAGGTCCTTGGCCATGGGTTGGCGCAGGGCGAAGAGACGAGTGGTGAGGTTGTCGATCTCGATCTCCATCTGGTTGATGCGTGCTTCATCGCGCAGAACCTGGCGGGCCAGTTCGGCGTCGCGATCCACCAGCGCGCGCACACTGCGGTGAATGGCCGACTCCACGTAGCCGCCCATCTGTAAAACTTTTTCGTGCAGCTCTTCGAGCTCAACGGAAAATTGTCGCATCCAGCTCCCTAATTCCCCTCGCCTCCTTCGCCCACGGACAGGCCAGGAGGGGCCGTACTTTACCCAAACCTGCCCGTGATGTAATCTTCAGTTTCCTGCCTGGCGGGATTCTTAAAAATAACCTCTGTCGTATTGTACTCGATCAGCTTTCCCAGGAGGAAGAAGCCGGTTCGATCGGCGACCCGCGCCGCTTGTTGCATGTTGTGGGTCACGATCACGATGGTGCATTGGTCTTTTAAGGTAAACAACAAATCTTCAATCTTGGCGGTGGCGATGGGATCGAGAGCCGAGCAGGGCTCGTCGAGCAGCAGGACCTCGGGATCGACAGCCAGGGCGCGCGCGATGCAAAGGCGCTGCTGTTGGCCGCCGGAGAG
>JBEKFD010000391.1:0-3633 GCA_050013495.1 Occallatibacter sp.
CAACAGGTCGGCAGGTAGCGAACCGCTATTCACCGGAATGAACAAGCGCTCGGAGCGCGGCGAACTGGTATGGATGGCTTTGGCGATCAACTCCTTGCCGGTGCCGGTTTCGCCGGTGATCAGGATGGTGGAGCGGCTGCTGGCCACCTGGCCTACCAGGTCGAGCAGACGCTGCATGCGGTCGCTCTTGCCAATGATGTTGGGAAAGCTGTAGCGCTGCTTCAGAGCGCGCTTCAGGTGCGTGTTCTCGTATTCCAGGCGCCGCTTGGAGATCATGCGTTCGATCTCGATGAGCAGCTTTTCGTTGTCCCAGGGCTTGGAGAAGTAATCGTTGGCGCCCAGCTTCAGGGCGTCTACGGCAGCCTCGACGGAGCCGAAGGCCGTGATCATAAAGATGGGCGTTTCGCGGTCGCGGCCGCGGACATCGTGCAGCACATCCATGCCGGAACGGTCCGGCATCATCAGGTCGAGCAGCACCAGGTCGTAGGCGCGTGACTCGATCTTGCGCAGGCCTTCCGTACCATTGGCGGCCAAATCCACAGTGTAGCCTTCCGACCTGAGCAGCATTTCCAGCCCTTCGCGGATATCCAATTCATCGTCCACTACCAGGACGAGGCCCTTATCGGTGGAGGAGGAGAATTGAGGAGCGGACATTTCAGGCGGCATTTACAGGTTGTTTGGAGGCGGACAGGGCGGAAGACTGCACCACGGTCCTCGACCAGGGCAGGCGCAGGTGGAAGCGGGTGCCCCCCTGCCGGCTGGATACTTCGATAGATCCCTTGTGTTCCTGCACGATCCCATAGGTTACCGCCAGTCCCATGCCGGTGCCCTTGCGGCTGCCCTTGGTGGTGAAGAACGGATCGTAGATGCGCTGCAGATGCTCGGGCGGAATGCCATGTCCGGTGTCGGAGACATCCACGCGGGCGCCAGATTCTTCGGCCCAGGTGTGCACGGAGAGAACGCCGCCGCCATCCATGGCGTCGCGCGCGTTGAGGAACAGGTTGAGGAAGATTTGCTGCAGTTTGCCTGAATTGCCGTGTACGGACGGTAATCCAGCGGCGAGATCGAGCTTCACTTCCACGCCCACTTTTTGGATCTGATGTTCCAGCAATGACATGGTTTCGCGGATGACCTTGTTGAGGTCCACGTCGCCAAAAGAAGTAGTGGAAGTGCGCGAGAAATTCAGCAGCGAGTTCACGATCTCGCTGGCGCGGAAGGTCTGTTTGGCGATCTTATCGAGCAGGATGGATTTCTGGTCGTCGTTGGCGACTTGCTTGGCCAGCATCTGGGCATAGGTGGAGATCACCGCCAACGGCGTATTCACTTCGTGGGCCACGCCGGCGGCCAGCAATCCGATGCTGCTGAGCTTGTCGGCCTGGACCAGACGCTGCTCGAGTTCAGCGCGATCGGTGACATCGTCGAAGATGATCAGCCGCCCGATTTGTTCCAACTCTTTGGACACCAGAGGGGCGATAGCGACGTTGAGCGTAGCGCTCTGACCGGCCAACACCGGCCCCGGCTGAACGGCCGTGGCATGTCCCGATCCGTTGATCGGCACGGGCTCGTGACTCGGCAGCGCGGACAGCGACGTTGGCTGGAGCACGAATTTATAGATGTGGTGGATGCCGGTCTGGCCTCGGACGCGCTCGAACTGGTCGGACAGGTCTGCAGGGAAAAGCTCCGCCAGCTTACGGCCGACGGCGGATTGGCGGGTGATTCCAGTAAGCCGCTCAATTTGCGTATTCCAGCTTTCCACGCGGTCTTCCAGGTCGGCCGCCAGGATGCCCACGTTGATGGATTCGACGATATTCTCGCTGAACTCCTTCAGGCGCTCATATTCTTCCATCTTGCGCTGGAGGGAGCGGTAGAGCGTGGCGTTCTCAATGGCGATTGCGACATAGCCGGAAATGGTGGCAAGCAGTTCGACATCTACCGTGGACAGGAAGTCGCCATCCTCCGTGCGGCTGGCGCCAAGGTACGCGACGGTCCGCCCGCGCACGGTGCAGGGGAGATAGTAAGTAAGGTCGAGATCCGCGATGGCGGCGCGCACGGTTGCCGGCCAACTACGCGAAACGGCATCCAGTTGGTGGCGCGTGCGCTCGAAGAACAAATAGGGCTGTGGCAGGTCCCAGTTCAAGAAGCTCAGGTCCACTTGATCGGCGGTCAACTCCGGCGGCCGGCGGCGGGCACCCATTGACATTTTCAGGCGGAAAGCGGGCTTATCGTCGGGGCCTTCCTCGGCCAGGAACACCGCCATATGGCGGATGGAGAGGGTCTGCAGCAGGCGTTCGCAGACGGAATTGAGCATGGCGTCCAGGTCGGTTTCGGCGCTCAGTTCGCGGGCGAACTCGACCAGGGTGCGGCGGTAGTCGTAGCGGTCGCGATAAAAATGCTTGTCGAGGCGCTCCTGAATCCAGTTGCGGATGGGCTGAAAGAGGAAAGCGGCCACCAGCATCACGGCGATCAGGCCGGTGTTTCCGACGTCCTTGAAGTTCTTTTGGACCAGGCTACCCAGCGAGAAAACGATGCCGTAGAAAGCGGCCAGCACGCAGACTGTGGCCAATGTATAGGCATAGCCGCGCCGGAACAGAATATCGACGTCCATCAGGCGGTAACGGGCCACGGCGTAGGCTAAGGTCAATGGGATCAAGGCCAGGGACAGCACCGAAAGCCGCATGTACTGATTGGGCAGCATACCCAGCGAATAGGGCAAGACGTAGAGGACGGCGAATGGCAGGATGCCACAGAACGTTCCGTTGCGCAGCCACTTCAACTGCTGGCGCACGATGGGGTCCTCGGCCTTCCGGTAAACCACGCTCAGAGCCAAACCGCCCAGCAAATACGGAACAACCAGGAGCGGTTGCCAGATGCGGTCGAGCATCCAGCGCAATTCGATGAGCGAAATGCCGATTTGCAGGGTGCCGGAGGTGATGGCCATCCACAGGGCGAAAAGCAGCGCGGGAGGCAAGTAGAGGATCGCGACAATGGGTTTGGATCGGAACCAGCGGCGCGGCTCGGGGAACGTAAGGCAGAAATGCAGGAATACGGTGGGTGCGATCAGGCCGGCCGCGACATTGCAAAAATAGACGACTTTATCGAAACCGTTGAGCTTGCCGGTGTAGTGGAAGCAAAATAGAACAAACGAAACCAAACAGAGGACGTAGAAATGGCGCGCCATGTGCGCGCTGCCGCGCCGGAAATAGACGAATAGACCGATGAGCAAGTAGGCTGCTCCGACCATGTATTGGTAAGAGATGGCGGAATCGAGCGGCTCTTCTCGGATGTAGACGGCAGCTTTGAACTCGACACCGTCGCGGCTGGCCGTGTAGTCGGCTTTGTTCCAGGCGCCCACGGCTGCCAGAATTTGGGGAACATCGATGGCCCTGGCGGTGGCTGCTCCGTGGATCTTCAGGAGCGTGTCGCCGATTTTGAGGCCAGCTTTCGCTGCGGGGCCGTCGGGATCGATGTGCAGGGCTTCGACGTGGTGGCCGCGGTCAACCCACACGGCGCCGTCGTCGGCCAGGCGGAACTTGTGCTGTTGCTGGAAATTAATGATGGCAGGCGGAACCGCGGCGATGGTGAGGATGATCAGGATCGCGGTGGAGAGCTGAAATTTTAGTTCCTGAAACATTC
>JBEKFD010000392.1:0-6172 GCA_050013495.1 Occallatibacter sp.
CCGGGGGTTATATTTGGAGGGAAATTCTGTAAGTTGTTGATTTTATGGGCGAGTAGCTCAATTGGATAGAGCACCGGCCTTCTAAGCCGGGGGTTGTGGGTTCGATCCCCGCCTCGCCTACCACTTAGAGTCAATAACTCAGGCATAGCCTTCGGAAACTGCTTGATTTTGCTGTGGGGGAAATTGGGGGGAGTCTCCTTGAATTCTCCCCACATTCATCGCATCCACAGCTTGCCGCTCGGCTTCATTCCTAGCTTGACCATGTCTACCGGTTCGAGTTTTTTGAACCTCATCATCACACCGAACTCGCCACTGTTCTCATGAATTAGTCCAGGGCTAAACCGGGTTGCGGCCGGAGAAGCGCCAGCCTTTGCCATCTGGTCAATAAAGCAATCGTCGCTTGTCTTGCTCGCCTTGTGGTCGCAGACCAAAGGTGCACTGTTCAGGAAGTTCGGCGTGCGTTCCCATTTTGCATCGCAGCCAATCGCTTCAGATGCAACCGACCTGGCAGGGGGCTTTGACCCTACTTGCTTGCCCTGCCCGAAAGATAGCCCAAGTTGCGACCTCAAGAAAGCATGAAGAGCGACCACGCATTTCATTCCAAAGGAATGGAAGTGAGGGCCTCGGGTCATGTGTCCTCCTTAGGCCTGTACCGAAGGCAACGTCGTTGTGAGAGCGACCGATCAATGCACGAAAAGCTGAGAGCAACCGAGGGCAAGTTCGGCAAACGCAATCGGCAAAAAAGGTCGACACTTCCCAGCACCGAACAAATGCACAGAAGGCCGAACAAGACCCCAATTTGTGCAACTGCCACAGCATGACCAGCGCCGCCATCAAAGCAGTGAAATCCCCCAAGCGTGCACGTGCAAGAACACATTGCAATCACAACTGGCACCGAGCCGCGAACGAGAATCTTCCCCAGGCGAGCCAAGTCGGCCCGCCGCGGCTTCATATGATTCCTAGCACTGTTTTCACGTCCAGATTGCGCCCTTTGTCGCACCGGAACCGGCTGTAAAGCTCAGCCCCGATTGACAACCTTCACCTTCTCGCCGTGAGGATGCAGACGATCGTAAATCCATCCCGTGAAGATCGTCGCTTCCATGGCGATCATCCGGGGTTGAGGCGACGTCTTGATCCAGGCGTCCAGTTCGCGGCGAACGGATCAGATCATGCCTTCCTGAAACACGCGGCATTCAAGGAACTGCGCGTAATGGCTGAACGCCGGCGCGTCCACTAGACCGCGGTCAGACCTCGCTCATCGCCGGGATACAGACCACCAGCATCCGCAGCCTGGCTGACCGAAGCCTCCCAGGGGATTAGAAACGTGAAAGGCAATACCCGCTTCCCACTTTCCCACGCCACCGACAACTTCGACGGATCATTTCTCTTAACTCGCCAAGTCTTGACAGGGCTGGTGGTGCGGACATACGATCTTGGGATTCCATGGCCAGTCTCCGCCGCCACCGCCTCTACGCCAGGGCGGGCCCTTTTGTTTGTCGGAATCCGATACGGAAAGGGAAGAGCAGCCATAGGCTTTGGTGGTACATCTGAGCCATAGCTGCTCAGGCCAATGGGGTATCAGGTCATGCTCGCAAACTATCGAGTTTTGCGTTTTAGGGCCCTGCTGGTTGCAGGACTCATCGCCGTAACGTCGCTTACGGCAGCTTCCCAAAGCTCGAATTTCACCATCGTCGATGCGCCAGGCTCGGGCATTGGCAGCATGCAGGGAACCGTCGCCCTAGCAATCGACACGGCGGGAGATGTCACGGGAACCTACTTCGACACCAATGGCGTGGCGCACGGTTTCGTGCTCCCCGCAGGCGGCACGATCACGACCTTCGACGCCCCGGGCGCGGGTACGGCCCACGGCACCAGCAACAACGGCAGCAACTCACCATTTTTTCAGGGAACCATCCCCATCGGTATCAACACGGCGGGGGTAATCGTGGGAACATATATTGACGCGAATTACAATTATCACGGCTTTGTGCGCGCCGCCAATGGCGCGATCACCACCTTCGATGTTCCGGGCGATATTACAGTGAGCCCCTATGAGAAGGGGGAAGGGACCAGACCCATCGGCATCAATGATGCCGGAACCATCGTGGGAACCTACGTTGACCAGAGCTATCTGTACCACGGCTTCGTGCGGGCTGCCAGCGGCGTGATCACTACCTTCGACGTTCCGGGCGCAAGTCCAGGAGCGGGGACTATCCCCATCTGCATCGATGCGGCGGGGGACGTCGCGGGAACCTACGGGGCCTTCCATGGGTTCATACGCACCGCCAGCGGCACGATAACCGAATTCGATGTTCCGGGCGCAGGAGGCAGTGGCAACCTTTGGGAGATGAATGGAACGGTCGCCATCGGCATTGACATAGGCGGCGACGTTGTGGGCACTTACACGGACATGAATTCCGTCCGCCACGGCTTTTTGCGCACCGCGAATGGGGCGTTATCCAGTTTTGATGCCCCGGGTGCCGGTTCGCTTAGTGTTTGTTGCAATTTTGGAGGTGAACTGGGAACTGTCGGCGTCGGAATCAATACGACGGGGGAAATCGCAGGAGCATATCTCGATGCGGACTCTGTATATCACGGATTTTTGCGCGCTGCCAACGGAGGAATTACAACCTTCGAGACTCCGAACTCGGGCTCGGGGGCCCTCCAGGGGTCAATCGCCTTAAGCATCAACACTTCTGGGGCAATCGTCGGAACCTATGCGGACACAAACTATGTGCTTCACGGCTTCGTCTTCAACAGCGCTGCGCTGACGGCGACGACAACTGTGCTCACGCCCGCGCCCACGCCGAATCCGTCGGTCTATGGCGAGCCGGTGACCTTGACCGCTTCAGTCTCTTCCGCGACTGGCGCGCCGCCCAATGGAGAGAACGTCACCTTCATGAGCGGCGCAACATCGCAGGGAACGGCGCAATTGAGCAGCGGCGTGGCCAGCTTAACCTCCACGGTTCTGCCGACGGGCGCCGACTCCATCACCGCCGTCTACGCCGGCGACGCGAACTTCGCAGGCAGCACCTCGACGGCAGTCACCCAGGTGGTCAACAAGGCCAGGTCTACGACAACCTTGAAGTCGTCCCTGAATCCCTCTGCCTTCAGTCAATCCGTGAGTCTGACGGCTACTGTTTCCGGCCAGTTCGGTGGCATTGCCACTGGCACGGTGACCTTCAGCAGTGGGAGCACCAGTCTGGGAACTGTTTCCCTGAGCGCCAACCAGGCTTCCATTACAACGGCGGCGCTGCCGACGGGCACGGACTCAATCACGGCGACATACAGCGGCGACGCGAACTTCGCAGGCAGCACCTCGTCGGCGCTGAGCCAGGTGGTGAACAAGGCCAGCACTACGACAACATTGACTTCGTCGTTGAATCCCTCCACCTTCGGACAATCCGTGACCTTGACGGCCACCGTCTCCGGACAGTTTGGCGGCCTAGCCACCGGCACGGTGACCTTCAGTAATGGAAGCACGAGTCTTGGGGGTGCATCCCTGAGTGGGGGCGCCGCCAGCTTGACGACCACGGCTTTGCCGGAGGGCGCGGACTTTATCACAGCAGTCTACAGTGGCGACTCAAACTTCACCGGCAGCACCTCGAATACGGTGAGCCAAGCGGTCAACGGCCTGACAAACTTCAATTTTGGTTCTATAAACGTCGGCGCCAGAACTACGGCTACGGTAACGCTCACCGTACCCACGAATGTCACGCTTGAAAACATTTCAGTGCTCACCCAAGGCGCACCAAATCTGGATTTTACCCATGCCGCTGGTGGCAGTTGCACGTCTGGGCAGGAATACGGAACTGGCACCTGCACTGTAAATGTTTCATTCGCCCCCATATATGTTGGATATCGCTATGGAGCAGTCGTCCTGCAAAGCACTACTGGCGTAATTGCGACAGTCTACTTGCAAGGAACAGGCGTTGGAACCAAGTCAACCGGTACGTCGGGGACACAAAGCACTGTGGCGACGGGATTTTCCGAAGCAAATGGAATCGCCGTCGACGGAAGTGGCAATGTAGATGTCGCCGATAACGGAATGGGATCCGGCACAGATGTAGGCGTATACAAGGAGACTCTGTCGAATGGCGTTTACTCACAGACAAACCTCGTCAGCAGTGTTGCCTTCGCGGTAGCTCTGGATGGCGCTGGCAATGTCTACTATATGGGCGATGGTGGCACTGCGGCGTATAAGCTTACACTGTCAAATGGAAGTTATACCCCAAGCACAGTGGCGACGGGATTTTCTGAAGCAAATGGAATCGCCGTAGACGGAAGCGGCAATGTATATGTCGCCGATAACGGAATGGGATCCGGCACAGATGTAGGCGTATATAAGGAGACGCTGTCGAATGGTGTCTATTCCCAGACAAACCTCGTCAGCAGTGTTGCCTTCGCCGTAGCTGTGGATGGCGCTGGCAATGTCTACTATATGGGCGATGGTGGCACTGCGGCGTATAAGCTTACACTGTCAAATGGAAGCTATACCCAAAGCACAGTGGCGACGGGATTTTCTGAAGCAAATGGAATCGCCGTAGACGGAAGCGGCAATGTATATGTCGCCGACAACGGAATGGGCTCCGGCACAGATGTAGGCGTATATAAGGAGACTCTGTCGAATGGTGTCTATTCCCAGACAAACCTCGTCAGCAGTGTTGCCTTCGCCGTAGCTGTGGATGGCGCTGGCAATGTCTACTATATGGGCGATGGCGGCACTGCGGCTTATAAGCTAGACTTTGCGGTGTCCAAAGCCACGACTACGACACAGCTCGGTTCTTCGCCGAATCCGGCAATAGCGGGGCAGAAGGTGACGCTAAGCGCGGCTGTTGCAGAGACAAGCGGAAGCGGAGTGCCCACGGGCACGGTGACGTTCTACGATGGCGCGACCAGCCTGGGATCAGGCGCGCTCTCCTCCGGCCGTGCGACGTTTTCCACCAGCAGCCTGGCCGTAGGTTCGCACTCGGTGACCGCGAGCTATGGCGGTGACGCCAGCAACCTGTCTTCCACTTCGGCCGCGGTGAGTGTGACGATAACGCCTGCGACGCCAGCGGCTCTGACGACTCCGACGCCGGGGAGCACGCTTGGCACTTCCAACGTGGTGTTTACCTGGACAGCTGGCACGGGAGTCACAGAATACAACCTCTGGCTGGGCACGAGCGCGCCGGGCTCCAGCGGCCTCTATGTTTCGGGTTGGTTGACGACAACTTCCGCTACGGTGACCAGCCTTCCGGCCAAAGGGGCTAAGGTCTATGCCAGGCTGTACTCGATGGTCGAGGGAGTGGAGCATTACAACGACTACACCTACACCGAAGCCGGCACGCCGGCGGCGATGAGCACTCCAGCTTCGGGCAGCACGCTCGGGACTACGGACGTTAAGTTCACCTGGACGGCGGGTTACGGAGTGACAGAGTACAACCTCTGGATGGGCACAAGCGGTGCGGGCTCCAGCAACCTCTATAATTCGGGTTGGGTGACGACAACCTCCGCCACCTTGACAAGCGTGCCGGCCAAAGGGGCTAAGGTCTATGCCAGGCTGTACTCGATGGTCGAGGGAGTGGAGCATTACAACGACTACACCTACTCCGAAGCCACAGCAGGGACGCCCGCGACGATGATTTCTCCCACTTCGGGCAGCAAGCTTGGTACTTCCGGCGTGATGTTTACCTGGACAGCAGGCACGGGGGCGACACAGTACAACCTCTGGCTGGGCACGAGCGGACCGGGTTCGAGCAGCCTCTTCGCTTCGGGTTGGACAGCGTCCATGTCCGCCACTGTGCTGAGTCTGCCGGCCAAAGGCGCTACGGTCTATGCCCGGCTGTACTCGGATGTCAATGGAGTGACCCAGTACAACGACTACACCTACACCGAGCAGTAGCCAACCTGTGCCCCACGCCGCGGTTAGCGTGGGTAATGAGCGAGCTCGAAGAATCAGCATTGCTCGGGCGCATAGACCGCTGTTTCCGTCACTCATGGCGGTATTCCGGTCAACGGCGAGAAAGACTTCAGTGCGCCGGCGGATGTATGCGCGTGTTCCTCATCAGACACGTGCAGCTGAATTGAGCTGGTATGTTGCGTAGAGAAAGGAAGTATTTTCTGTGACATAACTTTGCCAGATACAGTCAGCCTGAAGTCTGCCGCTAAGCTGCACCGGAAACTGCGCGTT
>JBEKFD010000393.1:0-11170 GCA_050013495.1 Occallatibacter sp.
GTCGTGAATGTGTTCGTGCTCGGGCCCTGCACTTCCGTCGGGGTCCACGTAATCACCCCATTCGTATTGATGCTCGCGTTGGTCACCGCGCTCCCAGTCAGCGCATTTGTTACTGTCAGTGTGTAACTCAACGGCAACGCCGGGATGTCATTGTCCGTCGCTGCGTTCGTCACCGTCAGCAACGTCAGCTCATTCATCACCTGGTTGCTTACCACTCCCAACACCGGCCCGTTGTGAATTGCCTGCACCGTCACCGTAAAGCTGTTCGTCGCGCTTAAATCCTGCGCGTTCACCGCATACACGTTCGTGTCTGTCACCACCGTCGTGAACGTGTACACTCCCGGCACCTGTCCCACCGTCGGTGTCCACCGGATCACTCCGTTGGTGTCAATCGTCGAGCCCGTCGGTCCGGTCAGCACATAGCCCAGCGGATTGATCGGGATATCGCTGTCACTGGCCGTATTGGTTACGGTCAGGCTCTGCGTCCCAACCAACGTCCGGTTGCTCTGTACCGGCAAGGTGGGCGCCGTGTTCACCTCGTTCACCGTCACCGTAAAACTGTTCGTCGCACTCAAACTTCCGTCACTGACGATGGTCGTGAATGTGTTCGTGCTCGGGCCCTGCGCTTCCGTCGGTGTCCACGTAATCACCCCATTCGTATTAATGCTCGCGTTGGTCACCATTTGCCCGGTTACTACGTTTGTCACCGCCAGCGTGTAGCTTAACGCACTGGTGTCCGTGGCCGTATTCGTCACGGTAAGAGTTGTCAGTTCGTTGATGACACGGTTGGTTTGCGCCGGCAGCACCGGCGCGAGATTGCTCGCGAATACCGCATCCACCCAGTAGTTATCGGCATTGAATCCATTGGTGGGGAATGCACTGCCGGCACTGTAGGCATAGACACCGTCGGGACCGCTGACGCCATTCGCCAGCGCGTGCAGCGGAGGATTGTCCACGCCACTGGACGCAAAGTAATTATCGTCTGCGCTATAGTGGCCGTTGTTACAATGATAAGAGGCGACGTAGACGGTATTGGAATTGATGGACACAGGTGAGGCAAAATTGACCTGTTGCCACCCGGAGGCGGTTTCACCGGTGAACGTGGCGGTGGCCAGGAGGGTGCCATTGGTCGTCCAGAGGTCGCCGATATGCGTGCCGGCATTGGCGCTGGCCTTATAAAACCGGATGGACGTAACGAATCCGCCGATGTCAGAGCGAAACTTTACACCCAATTCCACGGGACTGTCAGTGCCCTGATCTATGACGGTGGGCACCGCCGAACTGGGCCAGATGGTTACCGTATTAGGCAGGGACGTAATGGTGATGCTGAGCGGCTGGGTTGCGGTGTGGACGGGAAGACTGGCATCACTCACTTGGGCGGTGAAGTTGAAAGTGCCTGCGGTGGTCGGGGTTCCCGTGATGGCGCCGGTGTTGGTATTGAGGGTCAGACCGTTGGGCAGGGAACCGCTGATGATCGACCAGGTGTACGGCATGGTACCACCACTGGCGGATAGTGTCGCCGCATAGGCTGTATTCACGAAATCACCGGCAAGAGAGGTTGTAGTTATCGAGAGTGGTCCAGTTTGAATGGTCAACAGGGTGCTGCCCGTCACGCTGTTCATGGTCGCGGAGATGGCGGTTACACCGGGTGAAACCGCGGTGACCAATCCCGCGGCATTAACGGTGGCCACGGCGGTGTTGGTCGAAGTCCACGTCACCTGGCTGGTAATGTCCTGGGTGCTGGTGACGTGAGTGCTGCTGTTGGAATAGGTACCAGTGGCCGTGAACTGCTGGAAACCGCCGGTGATCAGCGTGGTATTGGTCGGGCTCACGGCAATGGAAACGAGTGTTTGGAGGGCGTTGGTCGTACCAAAAGCGACATCCACCCAGTAATTGGCCGCCTCCCACGTGCTGGTGGGGAAAACACTGTTGGCACCATAACTATAGACACCATTGGGGCCGCTGACACCGTCGGCAAGAAGATGCAACGGAACGTTATCCACGCCGTTGCTGGCAAAATAATAATCATCTTCACTGTAGTGGCCATTATTGGCATGGTATGAAGCCACATAAAAGGTGTTGGAACTGATGGGCACCGGGTTGGTGAAATTCACCTGCTGCCAGCCGCTGGGCGTCTCGACAGTGAATGGGGCCGAGGCCAGGTGGGTTCCGTTGCTGGTCCAGAGGTCGCCGATATGGGTGCCGACATTGATTGCGCATTTGTAGAACCGGATGCCCGTGATAAATCCAGCCACGTCCGAACGGAACTTGACACCCACTTCCAGCGGATTGTCAGCGCCTTGGTCTATAATGGTAGGCACCGCCGAACTGGGCCAGACCGTTAACGGAGTTGAAACCACGGTAACGCTCACTGCTGCCGCCGGCGACTGAATGTTGCAACTATCATCAATGGCCCGAACCTGGATTGTAGCGGGTCCCCCTTGCAACGGTATCCACGAGTAGGTCCAGTTGGTGAGACCCGAAGCCGGATGCCAGGTTGCTCCGCCGTCGGTTGAAACTTCAACCCCGGCAACCCGGCCACCACCGGTGTCGCTAGCCGTGCCGCTGACAACCACAGGCGACGCGTAACCGACATTGGCGCCGGAAGTCGGCGTGAGGATGGTGGACGTCGGCGGGGTGTGATCACTCGAAGCGGTCGCCGCCACCAAGCCCGCCTGCAGCGTCTGGGGCTGGACACCCATGTCGGCAAAAAGATTTATGTTGGCTTGTTGAATGTCAGGACTCGGAGCCGCGCTACCATTGTCGTGGTTGCTATCCAGGCCCCACGACCATTGCACCGTACCGGCACCAAAGACCAGCCCCCCGCCGGAGCCTCGGTACAGAGTGAGATTGTGTGTCGCCACGCCGTAGGCATAAACGGAGCCAAAATCCTGCAGGGTTTGGACACCACCAAAGGTTGACGACCACAGGTCTATGGTAGCGGGCGCGCGAAAACCGTTGTCGGAATCCTGATCCCATTCGTAACCCAGCATCCCCGCAGGAAAAGCAACGGTGCTGCCCGAGGGGGCGGTGGCGAGGGTGGTATTTCGCCAGAACCTCAATTTCCCGAAGGCGGCAGGAATCTCGATGGAATTGCTGGTAATACCCGTGTTGGAGATGAAGATCGTTCCGGTGAGCGCATTCTCCGGCCGGCCACCATCCGAAGGCGGACTGAATCGCGGATCGCGCCAGGTTCCAGTCCAGGTGGGCGTGGGATCGATCTTGGCATCAACGTGGGTTTCCTTGTAGCAAACCAGTGTACGATAAGGTGTGTTGGAGCCGTCAATGGAGGTTTCCCAGCGGGTCTTCCAGAATACCTCATTGCCACTAAAGAATGCCAGATTCACACCGGCAGTTCGCGCCGTTTCCACATTGGTTCGTTCGTTCCCCGACCAGTATTCGTCGTGGCCCACGGACAGCAAAAGTTTGTGTTGAAGCAGGAGGTTGCCCCGGCGATCGGCGTCAACGCTGGTGGTGTACGAAACGTCATAACCATTTTCTTCCAGCCAGCGGATCATCGGGTATTCGGCGTTGAACAACCAATCCTGGGAAGAATCGCCTCGCGTGTTGAAAGGACGGTTATAACTCACTTTGTAGGCACGCCCGACAGCCGCGAGCCCTGCCCCAGGACCGGTGCCAACATACAGGCTATTGCCTCCGTAGTCGTTGTATGCCTGCCAAGTCGTATCCGATGTCTTGTAATAGATATCGGAGGTGCTGGAATCATTGCGGACGACAAAGGCGATGTGGCTTGCCCCACCGGTGTCCGTGCGCACGAGGCGGGCAATGTACAATCCCGAGGTCGCGTTCGTTGGAACCTGCCAGGAGGCGGATACCGCCCAGTTCCCGTAATCGATGAGGCCGGTGGACGGATCGGTGATGGGGGCCGGCTGAGACTGAGGAAGGTGCGCTGAAGGCATCACCGTGGTGATGTACCTTGCTCCGTTACCCTGGTAATAACCGAGTCGATAAATATCGATTCGATAGGCGCTCGCCGGGGTGTTGATCTTGAAATAAATGGTGCCGCCCTGGCTGACGCTGATGTCGGTGGCATAACCTTGAATGCTTGTGTCACCGGCTCCCGAAATGTCCCACTGGCTGGATGGGGTCCCCGGCAGGGCATTCTCGATCACGATGGAATTCGTTTGCGTGGCAAGGCACCGGGCCGAAACCAGGAGCAGCAGAAGCTGCAAAAAGACCATAGCCAAAATCCTTCCGGCGGAATTTGATTTCAAATCAAGTGGAAACCGCTTGTTCATCTCAGCCCTAAAATTTGTTTCTAGCATGAAAAAGAGGTGCGACAATAAATTGAAGCACAGGGGCAACCGAGGTTTTCCCGTTTGGTATCGAAATTGCATGGCAGTATGGCTCGGCGTGGATTGACAACGAGTTCGCTTTAATTCCGGACACACCCGGTATTACTGAGGAATACCTGCCCTTTTGTCGAAACCATGACTTTCCGATTATAGCACATTTTTTGGGATATCTAATTCCCGGCATAAAAGTTTCAATCATCTGCTCGCAATTTAGAATTCACGATCTGACCACGCATGGGGACAATGCGTCGTGCACGAACACAACCGGCGCGCCGGCACCATCGGCCCGTGCGACCCAGATATCCCATGTGCCGCTGCCCGCCATGTTTCTCGGCAATCCGTACAGCACGTGGTCTGGGTCCAGCCATTCCGCTTGATCATCCACGCTGTGAGACTCGTTGATAATCGTTTCCTGTTGCGTCCTTAAATCCAGCACGTGAAGTTGCCAATGAACCTGTCCTTTTTGGTGAATCCGTGACTTGAACACCAGCCGGCGGCCGTCCGGTGAAAGCGACGGGCATTCCACACCTTGGCGGAGAACGCGCACTTCACGACTCGAAACGCGCCCTTCAACCAGATAGCAAACGCCGCCGGAGGCCAGCGTCGCATAAAACCCGTCGCCCTCCGGCTCAAAGGTTACTCCCCAGAAATTAAAGTCGGTCGCCTTGAACGGCTGGCCATTCTTTATAACCGTGAACTGTTCCAAGTCGCCAATCAGTTTCAGGGATTGAAGGTCATAGAGTGTCGTCTGGGTGGAAAAGTTGATCGAGGTATAGCCATGACCGGCAATAAACACCGTGACGGCCCCCCAATGGCCATCCTGTGAAATCCGCACCCGGCTCGGTCCACCGTTTAGATCGAACGTGCGCAGCACCTGGAATTGCCGGTCAAAACTGACCGCTTTGAACGTGGGGAAGGCATTCCGGATTGCTTGGAGACATAACCCGGCCTGGCCGGTGCTGTACACCCGCTCACAATCAAGCACCGTCGGATAACGGGTACCGTCCGGCGCGCTGAGCGGCGCCACCGAAAGCCGTCCGTACGACGGGCCAAGCGCAGTATTGCGAAACATCAGATACGGATGTTGGCAGACCTCGGCGAGCTGCCGGCCGCTCTCGGAAATGGGGGGAGCGGCGGAGGCCTCCCGCTGGCGCCGTTGGTCGCGCGAGTAAAGCGCGAACATTGTGACTCCGGCGACAACGATGACGCACAACAGCCCAAACACGATCTGGTTGCGGCGATCAGATGGTGCGCCAGAGGGCGGGCTGGTTGGGAGATTAGGTGGCATACTGTTTAGGGCGAAGCAGGAAAAATGAGGCGGCGGGGATGGCCACCGCGAGAGCCAGCAGATATCCAACCGTTGCCTGAGTAATGCCGACACACGACCACAAAAGTCCGTACAGCATTGATGCTGACAGGCGCGACATGTCGGACGCGGTTGCGAGAACAGCAAGGCCGCTCCCGGAATGCGACGTGGGAAGAACAGCCGCAGCCATCGCGGTCAGCACACCATCAGTCGCAGCGTAGAAGACGCCCAACAAAAAGAGCACGGAGGCAATCTGGAACAACCCACCGGCATGCATGAGCAATATCATGTACACCAGCAGCAGCAACCCATAGCCACCCAACAAAACACGCGTCCGACCCACACGGTCCGCCAGCCGACCGCAAGGGATGGCAAATATTGAAGTAAACAGAGAAGTGCCAACATAAAGGAGTGGGAACACGGCGATTCCAACCGCCAATCGTCGCTGCAAGACAAGATAAATAAAGCTATCGCTGATGGATGCCAGACCAAGAACGACCGCCGTCAGAACCAGCGCTCGAAACCGGGTCTCGCCCAGCAGCAGGACGGCGGTCTTGAACGAGACGGGTGTCGCCGAGCAATTCGAACCATGCGAACATGCCCTGCATCGAAGATGCACGGGCGATTCGACCGAGACCGGTGGCGTCGAAATACGCTCTTCCTCCGGCGTAACACCGGGAACAAATAACGAAATAACACCCAGCCCCAGAATGGCAATGCCAAAGCTCGCCACAAACAGGACATCGAATGCGTTGGGCATCATCGCCAGCAGCGCGAAGGCAAAAAGCGGCCCCAACAGCGCTCCCACCGCGTCCAAGGCGCGGTGAACGCCAAAGGCCGTGGCCAATTTGGACGTCAGGCTGCGCTTTGAAATAAGAGCGTCGCGGGGCGCGGTCCGGATTCCCTTGCCAATACGATCAAGGGCGATAATAACACTGATCATTCCCCAAGCGCTTCCCGCGGCAAAAATCAGCAGACGGCAGGCGGCGGAGAGACCATAGCCCAGCACCGCCACGGCCTTGTGCATGCGCCACCGGTCAGCCAATACCCCGCCACTAATACGGATCAACGCAGCCACCCCTTGGTAAATGCCATCCACCACACCGAACGCCAGAGGGCTTAGCCCCAAATATAGCACCAGATATACGGGCAGAATGCTCACAACCATCTCCGACGAAATGTCCGTGAGCAGACTGGTAAAGCCCAATGCCCACACTGTGCGACTCACGACCGGAAGCCATCTCCGAAGCTTTGGCGGCAAGCCGACGACGGGGCCTTGCTCCCCTTCGGAAACAGTGGCTCCGCCGCTTGCGCGATCCGGGCGCGCAAAAATTTTGGCCCAATCAATCGAATACATCGCTTCTCTAGTACAGTAAGGTTGTAATATGACGTTTACCTGCTGTTGCAATTGATCTCACGAACCAGTGTCTGCCTCAACGAGGCCGCAGAACTTTTCGCAGAACCGTCCTGGCCCAGCGCCCGGCACGCCGGGCAATGACATCCGCCGGTGGTGGCAACAGGTTTAGGAAACAGAGATCAAAACCCATCCGGTGCAGACGCCAGGTGATCGGGAGTCGGGAACGGTAAGGCAAAGCCCCAATGTATTTTCCGATCATTTTGCGGGGATGCACACAGCCGTAAAGCTGGAACAGCGCCACATTGAGTGCGCTGGCCTCAAAGACGTCGTTGTCCCCCAAAAGGCAGCCCCGGACATCGATCCGTTCGACCTGCGCATACAGGTCATGTACGGCTTGAACCCAGTTCTTTCCGGTATGCAAGGACAGGATTTGTGCCTCAACGCGTTGGCCTTTTTGGCGGCGATATTCGGCGTCGGCGATCAAACGTGTGAGCATGGCCTGATAAGATTCGGCGTTGCCTGCCAGTTCCATCGTCCCCTCGAGACCGGGGGCGCCGGGCCCAAGCAGTGCCAACTCGGCTTCCGGCAGAAGGTAACCCAGGAGTGGAACACCTTGACTCCCGGCTTCAAGCAGAGAGGTAATCGAGGAAAAGGGAACCGAGTCCAGGTAGATATCCGCCGCCGCATAAAGCACATCGGTGTCCCAGCGGGTGCCCAGGGGAACCATCCTGCCATCGGTCTGGAGGTTGGCCGCCTGCCAGGCGCCTTTGGCCTCCGGCCCCACCGCGAGCAACACGGCCTGCGGAAATTTGGCCATCACCGGGGCCACCAAATCCAGAAAATCCACCCGACCGGGAGAGTTGTATTTAAACGGAGAGGCGATGGTCAGCAACAGAACGGTCTCGGGCCCGTAACCGAGGGCGCGCTTCGCCTGCTCCTGGGCAACCGTCCGCGGAGAGTGAAATATGGGAATGGGAAGAAGCGCAGAACGATCGGGATTCAATCCGCGCCGCTTTTCCGGGAAAAGAGGCGGTTGCCTCCGGAGATGCACGATCGAATGGGCGACGCTGGCACCGGCCCAAAAAGAGTGGTCCGCATGGTTGACGAAGATTGTCTTGACCGAATCGCAGTCAGCGGCGAGGGCGAGCACGGGGATGATGTCGTAAGGGAAGAGGTGCAAGACAACCACGTCCATTTGCTGGCACAACGTTCTGAGTTCGCGGACCTGTTCCAGAGGCTTTGAGGTCAGCGCGCTGAGCGTCCGCAGAAAACCGCCGGAACTCTCCGCCGATTTTTTCAAGATCTCGGGCACTTCATAAACGCCCTTGAAGTCGGCCTGGGCCGTAATGGCGACGGAGTGCCGGTTGCCCTGATCCTCCTGCATCCACCGCCAGGCACAACGGCAATCTCCTCCCACCGGCCGGCCGTAGCTCAAAACATGAAGCACATTCCGCGGGTTTCCGTCGCGACGCTCTGCCCTGCGGGGCGGAGCCGAGGGTATTCGTTTTCCGAGTTCAAGCAGGAGCCGTTCAAATCGGGATGATCCGAAAAGGCCCACATTACCGGGAAACGTGTAGCGGGCGGCTACCTGGGCGAGCCCGATGGCCGCCGGATAATCCCCCGCCGCCGCCCGTTCCTCGGCCAGGCCCAATAATCCACAGAAACGATCGTACGCGTCGTTGAGACGTTTTGATATGCTCGAACTCATCGGGTCTGGGGGCTCGGAAACATTCCCGACGGATCGGGCAGTATCGCCGCAAGGTTGCTTTTGGGCTATCGACAGGGGGGCACTCATATTGGCGATATCACCATGGCTTCACTGTTCAGGTCCAGCCGGGGCAAGGCGGCATCCCACAAGCAAACGTTGCACGAAGCGCGGCGCCCGGTGTAGGGAGACCAGCTTGCAGAGTGTGCGCAGGGAGTAAATGCCACTCACCATTGCCGCCAGGGTTCCAACCGTCGTCGAAGCCCAAAATGGCAGCAGGTAGAAACTGCCGAACACCAGGCCGATCGAACCCAGGAAAAACAGACCGACCCGTCGGTTCGATGCCGACCACCGGAATCCGGTGAGCCACCGGACAATCGGGTAGACCAGCAGCCCGTGAAAGACATAGGATCCAAAGAACGCCATGCCCGACCCGTTCAAACCGAAATAACGAATACACAGCCACGCCAGCGCGATATACACACTGGTATAGGCCAGCTCGCACCAGAAAAACACGCTCGGCCGGCCTTTCGCCACGATGATGAAGCCCATCGGCCAGGTAATCACCTGCAAGGTTGCTCCGAGACAAATCCAGCGCAACAACGGCACCGCCGCATAAAATTTTGCCGAATAAAGCAGCGTAATCAACAACGGGGCAAACGTCAGCGTGGCAATCACCCCGGGTCCGGCCAGCAACAGGCTGACCTGGGCCTGCTCGTTGACCAGGCGATTGCAATCGGTGTGATTTCCGGCGGCACCGGTCAGGCGGGGATAAAAATCCGCGCCCATAGCTTGCAGGATGAGCCCGACATACGTCACACCAAAGTACCATGAGGCCTGATAAAGGCCGGCTGCTTCAAGGCCAATTTTTCGTAGAACTAAAATACGCACGATATAGCCGGCCCCTAGGATGAACAGGCTGCTGGCCATGAAGGCAAACCCGAGCTTAAGCAGTCCGGCAACTTCATTCCTGACTTGGAACGCCGACAGGACCGGGGGTTTGAATTTTACCCTGCGGCTGAACCACCAGGACATCAGGACCGACATGCCCGCAATAGCTATCAGAGACGGTACAATTCCCCGCTCGCCGAAAAAATACACCAGGGCGACGCCGATGATGGTGCCGTAAATGCCGCCGAGTATCCCCATTTTGGCGAGGTCGGCGATACGGCGCATTCCCTGAATCAATGCCGTCTGGCCACCCGCCACGGCACCAAAAAACACGGCGATGGCCAGCCAGGCAATGGCGGCAGAATGTTCACTGGTACCGAAGGTCCAACCAGATATCGCCGAACAGAACACAACCAGCAAGGCGGCCCCCAAGGCTCCAAGAATAACGGCGGTCCGCCGCAATACGGTGGCTGTGCGCGCAATCTTCTCGCCATCGCCAGACCCGACCGCCTCAGCGATCTGGCGGACCCCGCTGCTGTTAACACCCATGCCAGCGATGTTCTGGGCCAAATCGATTAACGAACCATACAATCCGATCAGTCCGACCCCTGAAGGACCGAGCAGCACCGCCATGGCCTTGGTCCGAACCATCCCAATGCCGATCTTCAGTACCGAGGAGCCGCCGATCAACGCCGACGACTTTAAAATCTGGCCGTAGGTATGCTTTTCGGCCGGAGCGGCCTTTTCCTCCTGCGGCCGGGATGGCAGCAAGGGAACCGGGGCCTCGGTATTACAGGGCGTTGAGGACATGATCGGATAACCGTCTAAAACTTTCGGAAAATTGACTTTGGAATGGCCGTTGATGAACAGGATTGCATCGGTCAGGCCACGCGCTCGTTGATCAGGCGCGACCGACGCGCGGCGAGGACCCAATTCTGGGCCGTCAAGCGCCCCAGCCGTTGCTGCAGAGCCGCGAGCCTGCGCGGCGGCGTTCGGTTAAATGAGCGCATCGCGACCACATTCCAGCCCGCATTCGTCAGTTGACGGGTGGTCTGACCGGCGGCCACAATCCGCACACCGCTTTGAGCAAAGCTCGAAAGTTTCCGATAATCCCCGACGTTCAGCACGCGTTTGCTCAGAATTCGAAGGGACTGAAAATTGGGTCCTCCAATCACCAACGTTCCCGCGTTGCCGACGAATCGACAGCATTGGTCCAGCACCTGCCATGGATTGGGCAGCAAATGCAGCAGGTCGGTAATTAAAACGCAATCGAAGTCCCGCTTCCCGAGGCGGTTGAAGCATTCTTCCATCGTGCCATAAATGACTTCAAATCCCAGCCGGGCACCGGCGGCGCCCATAACCGAATCGAGGGGGAGGACCGTGACCCTGGCGCCGCGCTGTTTCAGGGCGTTTTCCATGGCTCCCGATCCGCAACCGACCGAGAGGATGGTTTGGGCATCATGCGGCACCAGCTCCAACACTTCGTTGCACGGCTTTTCATAGTAGCTCTTGGACCACTTTCCATGCTGCAACCGGGATTCGGTTTCGCACAGGTTGCTGACGGGATGAGTGCCCGTGCCTATCTCAATGAGCGT
>JBEKFD010000394.1:0-4706 GCA_050013495.1 Occallatibacter sp.
ATACCCAAAAGTCTAAGACTTGGCTCCCCAGCCGACATCCGTAAATTCGAACAATGCCGCTGACCTGCAAAAACTCGGGTGGAGCTGAGGGGATTCGAACCCCTGACCCCCTCGATGCGAACAGAGCGCATAGCAGCGCAAGGGCCTTGATGACTGACGTTCGGCCAGGTCACGCACCTAGGAACGGCTACGCGGCCCGCATTTCAGCGCACTTGCGCGCGGCATGCCGCTCCCATCTCGCTCCCAGAACCCGACACGAGGCAGCGGCACTAACAGGACCAGGCCGGGGTGTTGACAGCAGTCGGCACGGCCTGGGACGCAGGAGTCCGAAGGCACTAGCAGCTCGGGTCGCGGCTGCCCCGATCGATACAAGCTGGACTAGTACTCCCTGGCTGGAATCCTCGGATTTGGCCCGCCGGTACGCTATGGCACCGTGGCTATATCTCCGATACCGACCCCTAGCCCTACCACTGACGTCATAGTCCGAGTTGTGGTAGTTCATGCCGGTTCCGGAACGAACTGGGCAACTCTGGCCATAGCGATAGCGGGTTTGGTGCTCTCTCTGGCATCAGTTGGTTGGCAGACATTTGTTTTCCGACGCTCTGGGCATCGCATTCGCGTAAGCCTGAAGGTAGGAATTTTGTCTGGGGACGTCTTGGGCGAGCTCATTTATGACGGATATCCCAGCCTGGAAGTCATGGACGACTTCGTTAAACGCGGGTACACTCTCGTCCTGATTGCCATTATCCGTAATGATGGGCGGCAAGCGGTTGCCGTAGAGATGTGCGAGTGGATAACAAATACGTTTAGCACTGCGGGTACAATAGCTGGTGATTCGCTTCCAAGGCGACTAGATGTAGGTGCCTCGTGCAGGGTAGCCTTCTACTTGGCCGCGCTTTTGCTGCCGCTTGATCAGTCAGGGGCATCGGCATCGGCATCGGCATCGGCAAGAAGTAATTGGAAAATATCTGCAATCATACATCTTGGAACCGGCGAATGCGTTCGAAGTAAGCCCTTGAGCATACCTTTGGAAGGCATGCGCCATCGGTATTCGGGATTGGGGGCAAGCGGTCGTACATCGTCGGGAGTCGGATGGCCGGGGAGTGCTCTGACCAAAAGCTCTGCACCAAACGGACCGTCTCAACCAGCTTAGTTGTCGTTACGAGAGATCTTAGCTGGAGCGTGCTATAGCAATCGAGTCTGGCATGATTGGCTGGCTGACGCGATATCAAAAACCAGGATTTGGTTTATGTGGGAACCACATATCGCAGGATTAGAGTATCCCCAGGGACTACAGAGATCATCACACGGACCGCTTTCCCGTCAGCGGTGTAGCCAACTCGTGTGTGTTCGGCTACGGGCTGGCCAGTTCCCAGCCCAAGCCGTTGAGCTTCCTCGGGCGTAGGCATGCGCGTAATGATTTCATCAACATCGTAAGTTTGCTCGTAACCCGCTTCTTTGAGAATATCCTCACGCGTCGTGTCCACTGGCGCCGCTAGCTCTGTACCTCTTACGATTTCCTCGTCGAAGTAATCGTCTGAGATGATCCCTGGTTTGGTGTCTATATATCGTACGTGTCGTCTGACCACGCACGATTCAATTTGTGGGTCGATACCCAAAATCACGGCTATCTTTTCCGGTGGACGGATGGTCTCGACTTCAAGGTCTTGCCGTGTCGGATCATGGCCTTGGCGCTCTATGTCAGTTTCCCAGGCGTCCGAAGAAGCCAGGCCCGTGTTTTGCGGCAGCTCGAATTCTGAGAGATTCCAGAGCAGCCGCCGGTTGCTGCGGACGATTCGGCCCCGCCGGGGGCGGACGATGGCTAGCCCTTCCCCCTCCAGGAGCTGGAGCGCGGCCCGTGCGGTCTGTCGGCTGACCCCGTGACTGCGCGCTAGTTCTGGCTCCGATGGGAGCAGAGCGCCGGGAGCCAGGGCTCCGCTTTCGATCTCCCGCCTTAGCTCGTCTGCGATCTGCCGCAGACGTGGTTCCTGTGCCACATGTCCTCCTAGGTCCCGTGTCGGACCTTGACGGTCAAGCTTATTCGTTCAAGGCCCTGGCCTGGTGAGGCCTGCCCTCGGCTCATGGGAAAACTAGGTCTTGCATCTTGTCGGACAAGCTTGTACGGTCAAGGTGATCGGTCCGTAAGAGCAATGACCGAAGCAAGGAGCAAGCAGGTGGCAGGCAAGCAGGACACGTGGACCAGGCGGCCGCGCAGCGCGTCGGGGACGTACATCGAGGTCCGGACCGATAGGCGCTCTTACGGCGTGGTCGGTCCCGGCCGTGTCACGTGGGAGGAAGGCGAAGAGGTCGTCAGCATCGAGGCCCGGCCGAAGGGCCAGGCAGGCGAGGGCAAGTAGGCGCGAGGGGTGCCCCGGGGCGGGCGTACCGCCAAGCATGACCGCCCCGGGGCTCCTTCCCAGCAAGGAAGGCATTTTCATCATGACACGCAACAGCAACGACGCGGCCGGACGGGCCGCGGACATCCCGGACCTGCGCGAGCTGGCCGACCGCATAGACGTGATGCTGGCCCACCCGTGGATCGACCGCGGAGGGTTCCTGCGGGACGCCATGCAGGGACTGAAGCGGGCCGCGCAGGTGCTGCCCGCCGGGCAGAGCCAGGCCCGGCTGCTGGCCCTGGCCGACGGCATCGGCACCGGGCTGGCCGACCGGCGGACCGACCTTGACGGGTGCCTGCGGGACACCCGCGAGGCCCTCGGCCCGCTGGCCGACTCGGCCGCGGATGACCTGCGCGCTGCGGCGGACCGCGCCGCGTGGGTGACGGGCCTGCGAGACCTGGCTGATTTCCTGGCCGGGCACCCGGACGTGCCGGTCCCGCCCGCCTACCACACCGATGTCATCAACGTGTTCCCCCAGGGCGGCACCGACGACGAGCGCCGCGCCGAGGTCGACCGGGCGGCCGGGGTACTCGAGGTCCGGGCCGCCGAGACCTGCGGCGGGCACTACCGGGCCACGCGGAGCTTCGGGCCGGTCGCCTTCGCGCTGGTCGTGATCCCCCGCGAGGACCAGGCCGGCGACGCCGCGGCCGAGCTGGCGGCGTGATGGCCGGGGGACTGGCCGCGGTGCTGGCCGCGGGCCCGGCCTGCACCGCGGACCCGGAGCTGTTCACCGGCCCGGCCGGGATCGACCCGGACGACGAGCTGCCCGCCGCGCAGGCCGCCCGGATCGAGGCGGCCCGGGACATCTGCCGGGGCTGCCCGGCGCGGCTGCCGTGCCTGGCCTACGCGCTGGCCACGCTCCCGGCGGCCGGGGTGTGGGGCGGGCTGACCCCGGAGGAGCTGAACCGGCTGGCCGGGACCGGGCCGCGCTGGCGGCGGGAGGTGGCGGCGTGATGGCCGCCGGGACGGTGTACCTGCTGCACTTCGACCAGCCGTACAAGCACGCCCGGCATTACGTCGGCTGGACGGCCCGCAACGTCGGGCGGCGGCTGGCCGAGCATGAGGCCGGGCGCGGGGCGCGGCTGCTGGCCGTGGTCCGGGCCGCCGGGATCGGCTGGCAGCTGGCCCGGCTGTGGCCGGGCTCGCGGGTGCGGGAGCGGCAGATCAAGCGGCAGGGCGGGCACGCCCGGCACTGCCCGCTGTGCGGCGTCACCCCGCGAGCCCTGCCGCGGAACGCGGACGGGTCGCTGTCGCGGAGCCGGACCACCGACGCGCAGAAGGCCGCGGCCGGGGTGATGACCGCGGCGCAGCTGGCCGAGCATACGGCGCTGCGCTACGGCGCGGTGGCCGGGAAGCTGCCCCGGCGGCCCGAGCGGGGGCCGCTGGCCGCCGATCCGTGGGCGGTGCGGCCAGCTGAGCCGCTGCCCGTCGCTGTGATCACAGGGAGGAACCCGTGAAACGCATCGCCTTGTGGGCGCTCGTGGCCTTCGCCGTGTGGTGGGTCGTGGAAGACCCCGCGTCGGCGGCCGGGCTGGTCCACGCCATCGGCCACACCTTGAGCCACGCCGCTAGCTCGCTGTCGTCGTTCGCCTCCGATACCTCCGCAGGGAAGTGACCGAGATGAGCCTGTCTGCCGAGTTCGACACTGCGGCTGACCGCCGCGCCTACGCCCTGGTGGCGGCCGGGGCCGCGGCCCTGTCCTATGCCCACGCCCGGACGTTCTTCGCCCCGTTCATGGGAGCGGCGGGTGCGTCGGTCACGCCGCTGCTGCTCGATGCGGTGGTGTTCTGGCTGGCGTCGGCGAACGTCCGGCAGGCCCGCGCCGGGCGCCCGCTGCCGATGCTGCGGGCCGGGGCGTACGCCCTGCTCGCGCTGACCGTGACCGCCAACGCCCTCGGCGGGGCGACCGTGGCCGAGCGGGTGTTCCTGGCGCTGCCCGCGGCGCTGTTCGGGTTCCTGGTCGAGGCCCGGACCCGGCTGGCGCTGTACCACCACCGCGCCGAGCACGGCGATGACCGGCTCAAGCCCCGGCTGTGGCTCCGCCATCCTGTCCGCGCTGTCCGGGCGTGGCTGTGGCTGGCCCGCCAGTCCGCCCCCGCGTTCGACCGGGCCACCGCCGAGCGGGACCGGCTGCGGGCCGCCCGGGACGCGGTGCGGCTGGCGCTGCCCGGCCGGGCCCGCACGGCGCGCCGGGCCCGCGCCGGGGTGCTGCGGGAACTGAACGCCGGGCGGCTCCCCGCCGCCGCCGCGGTGACCGCTTCGGGGCTGCTGACCCGCCCTGGCGTCCACGAGCTGCACCGCGCCGCGCTG
>JBEKFD010000395.1:0-4823 GCA_050013495.1 Occallatibacter sp.
GCAGAGGCCAAAGCCTTAAAGTTCTCGCCAGCCTTGGGGCCATCGTGATATTCGTGTTTCATCTAAAACCTCATGTCAAGTAAACACCCCAAGCCCGGCGGCAATCAACCCCATCCCGAGCCACATAAGGCAGGCGCACAGCATAACAAGTGTGACGTGACCGGCAGTATTCAAATTCGAGGCGCGGTTGAAGCGACAATTCCAGCAGACCTTGTAAAGAAGCGCGATGCCGCCGAAGAAGAGAAGGAAGCCCGTGACAAGTTTCGTCTTAAGGTTGAAATAGCTGGACTTATATTCGTCATCATTTATGCTTTCTTGGCCGGCGTAGGAGACTGGATCACATATACCGTCGCGACCACCTCTCAGCGTCAACTGGAGATGGATCAGCGTCCATGGGTAGGGTTGATGGGGGCTGCCCACGTAAATGTAACTTACTCCGCCAGTTCGCCCATCACAACCTCCATAGAAATCCAGAACACTGGCAAGACTCCGGCCTTGAATGAGGTCGCCGTCGGTAAATTTGAAACCCAACCACCCAGTTTCCCGATGCCGCGATTCGAAACTTATACCCAAAAGGATGCTGGCCCTGCGGTCACGCTGATGCCGAATGCCATTGCTGACATCGGAGGCACGACTGAAAAACCGAGCGACAAAGGATTGACAATTAACAAACTCAGTGAGACCGAAGTTACCGCCATCGACAAGGGCCAACTCCAATTGTTCCTTTATGGTTCCATTTGGTACGACGATATTTTCAAAAAACCTCATCATACCGACTACTGTTTGCAATTCATACCTGGGCCAACTCACAGTTTCTTGGCATGTCCAGTTCATAATTATGCAGATTAGGCACACCGCTGTTACCGCTGCGGTCTGTTTAACGGTTGACATGTGCGTCAACCGTTTTATTGCCATTTTCGCGGTGACATGGTTTGGCTTTGACGACTTAGTTGCCCGAGAAGCGGGTCCTTCGACTCCGCTGAAGTACGCTCAGTTCAGGATGACAGGTCAGAGGTTTGGGCGAGGTGAGAAGAGAGGTGGAAAGGGGCTGGGAGGGCCTACGGAAGAATGGCGACCTTAGGCGGGGCTCTACCAATTCGAGTCGTCTGAATCGCTTGAGCCGTTTTGGTCGGGCGCGTGAACAATCCTCATCAGTTCGCCGCGGTCGAGCCAGAGTAGGAAACAGTCCTCGCAGGAGTCGATGATGACGTTGCCGGGGCCGGCGTAGAAATGGGTGTCCATGCGGCGGTGGCATTGCGGACACTGGATTGCGCGCTTCAGGTCGCCCTGGTCCGGCGGCGTTTGCACGGCGGGCGTTGGGATGGCCGCGCGCAAAGCATCGATCAAGTCGGGCAACGTGCCCATGCGCATCAGCAGGCCGTGGCATTCCGTGCAGAAGAGCGTCGGGAATTTGGCGATCGAGGCGTGCACCAGGGTCTGGCTGCAGAGTGGGCAGGCCTGGTCAAAGCTGGGGTCGGGCGGCTCGGCGGAAATCTGCACGCCGTCGTCTTCCTCACCGGGATAGAAGACGGCGTGGCAGTAGTCGCACTTGTAGCCCTCTGTGTCAGGCTTCGGCGTGATGGGACCACCGCAGGCAGGGCAGTTGGCAGGCGTCGAGCTCACTGAGGCTGTCCGCACTCCGCGCAGAACTTCGAGCGCGACGGGATGGGTTTGCCGCAATCGATGCAGAATTTGGTGTCAGCTGACGCAACGGCAGGAACTGCTGCAACAACGGGCGCGACCGGAGGCGCAGCAGCAGCCGGCGATTTGAGCGAGGTGGCCAGGACTTGCGCGACGGCTGCTCCAGCCCCCAGTCCCATGCCCACGCCTGCGCCTCCGCCGGTGTTGGCGGCAGCCAGGTCAAGCGATTCGGCGGCGGCGTATTGCGTGTAGCGGTTCACATCCCCCACCATGCTCATGCCGATGCGCTGGTCGAGAACCTTGGCGAGTTCGTCGGGAAGCGAAATGTTTTCGACAACGAACTGGTTCAGTTCCAAGCCCAGCGCGGCGAAGTTGGGCTTCATCTGCTCGCTGATTTTCTCTGCAAGCAAGGCCTGGTTGGCGGTGAGGTCGAGGAAAGGCAGGTTGCTGTTGGCGAAGGCGCTGGTCATGTTGGCCAGGATGGAGTCGCGCAACTGACCTTCGAGGTCGGCGGCGAAGTAACATTCCCGAGTCCCGCTGACCTGGTTGAAGAAGACCTTGGGGTCGGCGATGCGGTAGCTGTAGATGCCGAAGCAGCGCAGGCGCACTGCGCCAAATTCCTTGTCGCGAATGGTGATGGGCGTCGCGGTGCCCCACTTCTGGTCAATCTGCAGGCGCGTCGAAAAGAAGTAGACCTCAGACTTGAAGGGCGACTCGAAGTCCTTGTCCCAGTTCATCAGGTCGGTGAGGATGGGGAGATTGCGCGTGGAGAGCGTGTGCAGGCCGGGGCCGAAGATGTCTGCAATTTTTCCTTCGTTGACGAAGGCCGCCAACTGCGACTCGCTCACGGTAAGCTGCCCGCCGTTCTGAATCTCCAGGTCCTGCATGGGATAGCGATAGGCAAGAATTCCGTCTTGCGGCTCGTTCCACTCAATGACGCCGATGAACTGCTTGGACAGAAAGCTGATGAGGCTCACAGGGATCTCCTGTCCAAGAACCTAGCATGGGTTGCGGCGCGCGGATATAGCACAAAGGGATCAGCGCGACGCACAAGGTGCGCGGGAATCGCGACACGGCTAATCCATTCCCGGTCTTCACATGAAACATTTGGCCCCCACCGAGCGATGGTCTCAATTCACCGTCAACGTTAGAAGGGCGCTATCCTGCCACGTCCCAGCGGATGCGTTGATTGTAAGGGTGTACGTTCCGGTCGGCGTAGATGTTGTACCGCCCCCGCCACCCTGCCCTGTCCCCCCGGAACTCGCACCGCCGCAGGACGCAATCGACAAAGTTATAGCAGAGAAACAAAGCAACGTCAGTCCTTTCACCGATCTTCTCCGCTGGGCGATGACTCCAATTCCGAGCAGCAAACCGAGTGCCCAATTGATTCCTCTGAACGGCTGTTTTGTCTGGGCGGTCGTGCTGCCAGTTGTCGAGACAGTCACGGTAAAAGACGTTGATGCCGTGCTCAGGGCAACCTGGGAAGGAGTAACAGTGCATATTGCTCCCAAAGGAGCTCCGGTGCAGCTGAGCGCGGCCGTGCCCTGGTACCCAAATCCGCCATCCGAGGCCGTCAGGGAATACGTGGCTGTTTGACCTCCCGTTACAGTAGCCGAACCGGTAGAGCCTGCGGGAAGCGCCAATATCACAAAAGGCGATGCCGCTTCGGTGGCGAACAAGTGAATCGCCGACTTCCCTGTTCCTCCGGTCGTCTTCACGGCGAAACGGGCCGCATATTGCGTTCCTGGCGATAGACCTGAGAGGCTGGCTGACAAGCTCCCATCACCTGCCAAAGTCCAAGACGACGACTGGGTAAATGTCGACAGCGCCGGGTCGGTGCCATATTCAACCCAGGCGGTCGCGGGGATCGAGGGACCACCGACAACGGTCTTCCCGGCAAGGGATGCGGATATAGTCTGTCCAAATGCTTCGATAGCAAGCAGTGTCACAACCGGAACTGGCGTCGCAACACCGGCGCCTGTCAACGTGATCGTGTGCGGGCTGCCTGGAGTGTTATCGATGATGGTGAGCGTCGCGGAGAACGCTCCTGTAACTGCCGGCGCAAATGTTAGTCCCAGGGCGCAACTGCTGCTTGAGCTTGGCGAGGGTGGCAGGGAAGCACATGGGTCACCACCATTGTTCACAACCGTGAATGGCCCGGCAGCCGTCGTTGCCGAGGTTTGAGCATAATTTGCCGTGCCCACATTTTCCAAATCCAGGCTATAGGTGGCGGAGGTGTTTATGGGAAGATTTCCGAAGTCGATGCGCGCCGGAAAAGAACTGTAAGGATCGATGCTGTTATTTGCGTTCAAAGAGATGGAGAGGACTGGATGCGCCGACGAAATGTCAACGCTGATGGAATTCGAAACACCGCCGCCGGGGCTCGGATTGAAGACTGTGACGGTTGCAGTACCAGGCTGGGTCGTCAAAATTGCGGCGACCGAGGCCCCGATCAACTCCAAGCCCGAAGCGGTTTCCCCACCTGCCCCAATGGATGGCAGATTCTGTCCGTTCCACTGGATTACCGAGCCTGAAACAAAGCCGGTCCCATAGAGATTGAGTGAAAGTCCGTTCCCGGGAACCACGGTATACGTCTGGTTGTCCTCGAGCACCGGCACGGGGTTCACTAAAGGCAAGGCCAGTGAATTTGAGGAGCCTGTGTACGGAGAAACGACAGTCACCGAAAAAGAGCCCGTCTGGGCCGTGAAGTCCAAAGGAATCGTCGCCTGCAAATGCGCAGCATCGACAAACGCGCTACTTACTGTTTGCCCGTTGATTTCGACCGTATCGTAAACTTCGAAGCCGGAGCCGAGAACTGCGATGATGGGCGGCGTATAAAATTTGGCAATTCCGGATAGAACTGCGACCGAGGCGGGAGAGAAACCGGTCACGACTGGAGTGAGTTGCGAGCCAATGACCTGAAGCAATCCCGGAGCGGTGTAGCTTGTGCCAGCGGGAAGCGTGACGGCAACATCCGCCCATCCAGGTGACGTAGATGGAGTGATGACGGTCAGCGTATTCCCATCCACAAAAGTAGCACTGATTTGTGTGCCGCCGATGCTCACTGTCGTGCCGGTTTGGAATCCGCTGCCGCGAATCGTCATTGTCTGGCCGCCCTGGGGCGTCACAGAATTGGGCTGTAAGTTGCCAATCGATAACGGAATTGTATTCAGGGTCATCAC
>JBEKFD010000396.1:0-2680 GCA_050013495.1 Occallatibacter sp.
AATTCCATACCCGCGTCTCTGAGAAGATTCCGCGCCAGCTGTCGGGCGACGCGCACCGGCTGCGGCAGGTGTTGACCAACCTGGCCGGCAACGCGATCAAATTCACCAGCCAGGGTTGCGTAACCGTGGATGCCGAACTGGAGAGAATGAACGAGCAGACGGTAACCGTGCGCTTCAGCGTGCGCGACACGGGAATCGGGATTCCCGTGGACAAAATTTCGGCATTGTTCTCGCCATTCGTCCAGGCGGACGTTTCCACCACCCGCAAGTATGGCGGCACCGGGCTCGGACTGGCCATCAGCAAGCAGCTTGTGGAGATGATGGGCGGCAAAATGGCCGTGGTTAGCCGCGAGGGCGAGGGCTCGACCTTCTGGTTCATCGCGGACTTTCAGCAGGGGTCGCTGACTGAGCGCCCAACGCAAGGCGAGCGGCGTCAGGAGATCGTCGATGCAAAGGGCGGAACCGGCGGGAGAGGACAAGCGCGGCCTGCGCATAGCGGCAGAATTCTGGTGGCTGAAGACAACCCCACCAACCGCGAAGTGATCCTGGCGCAACTGAAAAAGCTGGGCTACCAGGCGGATGCAGTTTTCAACGGCGCGGAGGCTGTTGCAGCCGTTGAGCGAGGAGCCTACTCCCTGGTGCTGATGGATTGCCAGATGCCGGTGTTGGATGGGTACGAAGCAACCGGCCGCATCCGCAAATCGCATTCTCCGGACCTTCCCATCGTAGCCCTCACTGCCAACGCCATGTCCTCGGACATGGATAAATGCCGGAGCGCGGGGATGAGCGACTACCTCGCCAAGCCTGTCGACCTTTCTCGCCTTGCGGAGATGCTGGAGAGGTGGATGAATGAAGCCGGCTCCAATGAGACCGCGCCTGCTGTGATTGATGAGGTAAAGGCATGCTCGGTCTTCGATGGTGAATCCTTGTTGCAGCGGCTGATGGGGGACAGGGAGCTTGCCGGGATCATCCTCAATGTATTTTTTGGCGATGCGCCTCTGGTGTTGAAGCGGCTGTGCGATGCGCTTAACGAATCGGATGCGGCCGGCGCGCGGCTGCACGCACATACGCTGAAGGGATCGGCGGCAACCGTGTCCGCAGAGGCCATGCGCTCTGTCGCGCTGCAAATGGAAACGGCCGCGACCGAGGGCCAGTTGGACCTCTGCTGCGAGCTATTTCCCCGTGCCGCCGACGAATTCGATCGCTTCAAAGAGGCCGTCGAGCGCGATGGGTGGGCTTCGAAGTCGGACCAGACCGCAAAGGAAGTAGTGGCAAGCGGCGCGAGTAAAGACTGAGGCGAGTTGGCCGATAACCAAGAAGATGCTCCCGTTGCAGCGCGATAGCTGCAAGTGCCGGCTCCGATACGGCGTGCCACGCAAGGGGAATTCAAAGAATGGAGAATTTCGCACATGAGATGTCTGGTTGCCGAAGACGATGCTACAAGCCGGGTATTGCTGCAAAGGTTTCTGTCGAAGTTCGGCGAATGTGACATTGCCGTGGATGGCAAAGAAGCGGTTCAGACGGTAAAGACTGCGCGGCAAGCGAAGCGCAGTTACGACCTGGTCTGCATGGATCTGCACATGCCGGTAATGAACGGGCAGGACGCTATTCGCGAGATCCGCGAGCAGGAGTCGGCGGCTGGAGTCTTGCGGCCGGCAAAGATCATTGTCACCACCGCACAAACAGACATGGGCAGCATCACGCTGGCTCTGCTGGGCAAGTGTAATGCCTACCTGATGAAGCCGATCGACACAGGAAAACTGCACAGCGAGTTGCAGGAAATAGGCCTCATCAAGAAGTAGTTCCGCCGTCTGTAAGCCAGGAAGACCTGGTTGTGCGTAATCCTTACCCGTTCTCAGCCGATAACCTCTTCCGGTAGGCGCGAACAATTCATGCCGCAGTGGCAGCAGATACCGGACTGCTCGTCCTCATTGAAGCCTGTCCGAGGAGTGATTGTAATTATGGCAAAGTGGACGCTGGGTAGAAAGATACTGCTGGGGGGCACGGTCTTTGGTGCGCTTGTGGTTCTTCAGGGATTTATTGCCCTCACGAGCATGTACCGGATCAGGGAAGCCGTGAATGCCATGAACCACGATACCTTCGCCACGCTTTATCTGGCGGGGAAAATGAAGGGCGTAGCCAAGGACCAGCGGATCGGGATTATCTTCGATATCAACGCGACCACCGGCGCAGATTTCGCCAAGTATGAAGCGCAGGTCGACAAAGCCGACGCGGACTTGCGCCAGATTCGCGACGACTATCCGAAGGGCGATCCCAAGGACCGCGACGCCCTGGTCGAACTTGCCAAGGATCAGGCCATGTTCTACGGCGTGTGGAAAGAGATCAGGGTTGCAAGCCGCGCAGGGCAGAAACAGCAGGCGTGGGACCTCTACAACACCAGGCTTCAGGCAGCGACCGCGGCACGGCGCAAAGTGGAAGAAGACCTGGCGGAGACCGACAACAAGCGCGGCGAGAGCATTACCAAAACAGCCATCGACAATGTCGCCCGCGGCTGCACTCAGGTTTTGATCGTATTGCTGATCACGGTGGTTACGGGCACGACTGGATGCTTGTGGTTCTCGCGCATGATCGATCACTCCCTCAGGCCTCTTGAAATGGCTATCCAAGCCCTCGGCAAGGGTGTGCTGACCGGCAGCGTCGACATCAACAGCAACGACGA
>JBEKFD010000397.1:0-22034 GCA_050013495.1 Occallatibacter sp.
GCAAGGGGGCGGAGGCGGCAATGGCATCATTGCCTATCCAGCGGGTGCGAACTACGCCGGCGACAAGCCCGCACTCTCTCGCGGATTCGCCGTGGCCAGCACCGATACCGGACACAAAGCAAAAACAGGCGCCTTCGACTTTTCTTTCATGCGAGACCAGCAGGCCTATCTCGACTTCGCTTTTCTCGCCAACGCCGAGGTCGCTGGAGTGTCGAAGCAGATCATCGCAACCTATTACAGCAAACCCGCGGCGTACTCCTATTTCGTCGGCTGCTCCACTGGCGGGCGCGAAGGCATGATTCTTTCCCAGCGCTATCCCACTGCCTTCAACGGTATCGTTTCCGGCGACCCCGCCATGCGTACAGGCCTTTCCAATCTGGCCATCGGCCAGTGGATCCCCGTTGCATATAACCAAGCTGCGCCCAAAGACACCTCCGGCAAGTCGCAGATCGACAAGTTTCTCACAGACAGCGATCGCACGCTCTTCATGGACGCACTCATGAAACGATGCGACGCAAAAGATGGCGTAGTCGACGGCATGATCTCCGACCCCCTGAGCTGCGACTTCGACCCCGCAGTGCTCGCCTGCAAGACCGGCCAGAAAGAAGCATGCATCGCGCCTGAAAAAATAAACGCCATCAAGAAAGCCTTCGCCGGACCGAAGAACGCATATGGCACTCAAGTCTATCCCGGCTTCCTTTATGACGGGGGCATTGCGATGAAGGGTTTTGTCTCAGGATTGCTGGCCATGGGGCCAAGCGGCATCTTCGGCCCGTACACCAGCGCCACGGAAATCGACGTAGACCAGCTCGCGCTCCATGCCTCCGATCCACTTGTCGAGCCCGCCTCCACCAATCTCACAACCTTCTCTCTTAGCGGGGGTAAGCTCATCTTCTTCCACGGCGACAGCGATCCGTGGTTCTCACCGCTTGACACGCTTGACTATTACAAATCCCTTGCCGCAACCAACGGGGGTGCAGACAAGGTTGCCGAGTGGAGTCGGATGTTCCTTGTCCCGGGCATGGCACATTGCGGCGGTGGGCCGGCTCTCGATCACTTCGACATGCTTTCCGCCGTCGTCGACTGGGTCGAGAAGGGGACGGCGCCCGATTCTGTTATCGCCACCGGTCAGGCATTTCCAGGCCGCAGCCGCCCGCTCTGCGCTTATCCAAAGCACGCGCAGTACAACGGAAGCGGTGACACACAGGACGCCCGCAACATCCGATGCCAGGACTCCACACATCAATAGCAAGAGGTTTGCAGTCATGAGTTCCAGATCCATTCCCAGACAGGTTTATTGCGCATCTCTCGCGGCCGCGATGTTGCTTGCGGCCGGTGCTGGCGCATGCGCGCAGCCCACGCCTGGTCAAGCGACATCTGCTGCGTTTGCCAAGCCACTTCCGTTCGTCAGCCCCATCTTTGGCGATAACATGGTCCTGCAGCGCGGCAAGCCCGACACCATCTGGGGCTGGTCCGACCCGGGCGACACCGTCCGAGTTCAGATCGGCGAAAACACCGCAACTGGCACCGTCGGCCCCGATCGCCGGTGGCAGGTGAAGATTCAGCCGCCTGCGCCCGGTGGACCCTACACCATGAAGATCACCGGCCATCAAAGCGCGGAACTGCACAATGTCCTCGTCGGCGACGTATGGCTCTGCAGCGGGCAATCCAGCATGGGGCTGCCCCTTCGGTTCACAAAGAACGCCGATGAGGAGATCAAGGCGGCCAACTATCCCGACATTCGCTTCTTCACCGTCGGCGGTCATCCCACCTACCACCATGTCGATGTGATCGACGGCGACTGGCGCGTCGTCTCGCCTGAGACAGCGAGCTGGATGTCCGCCGTCGGCTACTATTTCGACCGCAAGGTCGAGCAGGAGATGCACATTCCCATCGGCCTTGTCGTGGACTCGGTGGGCGGTACTCCGGCCGAGGCGTGGGCGAGCGCCGACGCGCTTCGTCCGCTCCATGACTTCGATGTCCCGCTCGCCGAACTCGACCGGCTGAAAGCCGAAAACGCGCCCGAATACGGTAACTACATCACGCACTGGTATGACCAGTACGACACGGGCCAGAAGAACAATTGGGCTTCTCCCGATTACGATGACTTGGCGTGGAAATCGGTGCCAATCCCCGGCGGATTCGCGGAACTGGGCGTGCCCGATACACCGGCCGTTGTCTGGTTCCGCAGGGAGATCACTCTCCCCGACCCGCTTCCTGCTGGCCGCGCCATGCTCAACCTCGGCGAGATTGAGCGCATGGACACGGTCTACATCAACGGCAAATCCGTGGGCGGCAGTGCATGGGTCGAGAACCCACGCGTGTATCCGGTGAGCGGCGCTCTCAAGGCCGGCAAGAATGTAATCGCCATTCGCGTTCTCAAAACCAAGCCCGATGGCGGATTTCTCTCCAAGCCTGAAGATCTGCATCTCCCGCTCGGCGATCAGAGCAATATTCCTCTTGCCGGCGAGTGGAAAGCAAAGCTCAGTGTCGATGCGCGTCCACAGCAACCCCTGCCTATCGCTTACGAGAACTGGCCCGTCATGCCGACCGTTCTTTACGAGGGCATGCTCGCCCCCGTCGCTCCGCTCTCGATCACCGGCGCCATTTGGTATCAGGGAGAACAGAACTCACCGCGCGGATACCAGTACCGCAAACTCCTTCCCGCAATGATTGCCGACTGGCGCAAACTTTTTGCTCAGGGGGACTTCCCCTTTTACATTGTGAGTCTCCCGGCTTTCAAACAGCGAAGCGCAACATCGGTCGACGGCGACGAATGGACCGAAACGCGGGAGTCGCAAGCGCTGACTGCGGTGGCGGTTCCAAACACCTGTCTGGCCATCACCATCGACATCGGAGACCCCGACAACATTCATGCAAAGCTCAAAGAGCCAGTGGGTGAGCGGCTGGCATTGTGTGCACTAAATCCAACTCAGAAAACGGCATAGCGGCCACTTGGGAACGAGGCTTCGAATCCCTCCGCCCCGACCATCTTAAACTATTGATATACAAAACGATATTGACCAATTCAGCCACGCATCTGCTTTTTTCCGATACGCCGCTGTGGTCGATTTTGTAGCGGTCGCTGGATCCTTGATTTTCCCGTGAAGACCAAATTGGACAATTGGTGTGCATGTCTTGTGGCAAGCAGCCAAGGATTTTCCGTGATGCAGCTTCGAGAGAATTCGTATCGCCTCCTGCGGTGTTACCCAACAGGGCATTCCGTTACAAGGGCCGCAAGCAAGAGAGCAGTTGGTGGACGCAACGCCATGCGGAATCGGCTTTCGAGCCGCAGGTGGCCCCCGATGGGAATGACAACAAGGCGCAAATTGAAAGGGCGGCCAACCGATCGGTCGGCCGCACTTCAATTCTCCCGTTTTGGTTACTGCTGCAGAATCGTAACCGAAGGCGAAGAACTGGTATCGCTGATGCACACGGTCTTCGACGAAGTGATAACGATACAAGTCTGGGAGGGCTGTCCGTTGTCAGCAGTCGACAATGTGCCGTAGACGTCGGAGATCCAGGTGTAAGTAAGACCGCTCTGCGCCTGATCGTAACTGAATCCCCCCTCGCCTGCGATGCTGAGGTTTGACGTGATGCTCCCGGTATTGAGAACGTCCACTTCTCCCACGATGCCGTCATCATGAGGCGATTCCGGAGGGAGGCCGCCGAGCATGTAATTTCCGGCCACGGCCGCATCGGTAAATGTCGTCTGTGTCTGCGGTTCGAAGCTGCCTGAGTCTGCTTCGCTGTTGCTGATTGCCGTCACGATGAACGCGCTGTTGTTGTCGTACATGTACATGAACCCGCTGGCGCTGCCCGGCGCAAAGGTTACCCTGCCAGGATTGGTGGAGTCGAAGGTTACTGGAAGAGTGGCGTTTGCGCTGCCACTCGAGAAGGTTCCATTGTCGTCCTGATAGCTTTCATTGATGGTAAAGTTGCCCGCGCCATTGCCCGCTCCTTCGTAGACTTGGGAATAAAGACCGGATAAAGCGCCGCCGCTGACTTCGAATCCCTCCTCGTATAAGACGAAGTTGCCATCCAGGTTCGCTGCCGAATAGGTCGCCTGCTGCTGGGTGCGCATTTGGCCAGCAGACGTGCCGTCGCCGGTATCCGACAAAAGCATGAACATCCTATTGGCGTCGATCGTGTATACGGCGTAATCGACTGAGCCGGCTGTAGCAGTGAATGTGAGCGTATAGCGGCCGTAGGTGGCAAAACTGGGCGTAGTAGGCAAGGTGTAGCTGCCCGTGAAAGCCGTATTCCCCAGTTTGACTTGTGTGCCTTTCACTTGATCTGTTACGCCAGTAGTGACGCTGCCGTTGGATGCACTGAAACGTCCCAGGTCGATTCTGGGACCACCGCCGCCGTCCTCACCGCTCAGCTGAAATGCAAAACTGTGGCCGCTGATAGTGCTCGCGGTGAAGGCGGCCGGCGTTGCCAGGACGCACTGCCCTGTGCCGTGGTGGCCGGAAGGCGAGCTTCCCAGATCGTCGATCTCCACCATCTCGAACGCCGACGCCTTTGGCCCGGCAAAGTTGGTAAGCGCAATCGTCCAGTTCGATGTCGTCGCGCCGCCGATTGTCCCAACGGAGGTGGTAAACGTGGCTAGTCCGTTGTTGTCCGAGCCCACTTTAAAGGTGCCGGTTACTGTCCCCGTGATCTCTGACGCGTAGCTGTTGGCGTTGGAGTCGAAGATTCCGTTGGTGAATGTGCCCGCGGCGCCATTGGCCGTAAGGCTGAACAGCGATGCCCAGCGGGAGCTGTTGCTGTCAAGGAAGCCGCCCAGTTCGCAGACGTATTGCCCGGTGAGGTAGCTGTTGTTGGCGCCGTTGGGTCCCGCGCTTACAGGAAGAGTGTAGGTTACGGGGCCCGCGGTATGACCCTGGCCATCCTCCACCGAAACCGTGAGCGAGACACCGGTTGCAGTGGTGGGCGTGCCGGAGATGAGGAGAGCGACATCGCTGCCATTTACGGCGCTCAGACCATCTGTCAGGACGAGGGGTGTGTCGTTGCTGGGAACGGTATTTCCATTCACCGTGAATGAATAGCCCGATCCGCTGCCGCCGCTCGCAACGATAAATCCCGAGTACGGCGAGTTCACCAGCGCCGATCCAAGCGGGTTTTTACTGGCTGCCGGAAGCGATAGAGTCCCTTCGGGTGTTGTGAAGTTCACTTGCGTTTGCGTCTGATTCCCGCTGCTGTCCCGCGTCTGAACCTGCCACGTATAGGTTGCGCTGTTGTTCAGGTTCGGCGCCGTAGGCGTGCTTCCGCCTCCGGTTGGATCCGTTCCCCAGGTGATGGAAGTAATGGAACTCGAGAAGCCATTGGAGTTGGAGTTGTTCCCTGGGATCTGCCAGATCTGGTTTCCGTTCTGATCCCAGAGCGTAAACGAGTAGTTGTAATTGGCCGCGTTGGCGGGGTCGGTCCAGGTAAACGTAGGCGTGAGGCTTACGTTCGACGTGGTCAGGTTCGGTGCAAGGTTGCTGGCAGCGGCGCTCGGCACCGTGCCCACCGCGACGGGGAGGGTCTCCTGAGTCCCGTCGCTATAGGTGATCTTCAGGCCATAGGAGTCGCCGACGTTTGGCGTGTAGCCGGTCAGGTTGGTGAAGTAGCTGAACTGGCCGTTGCCGCAATTGTTGCACTCGCCGATGTCGGCCGGGAAGATCAAATCGGGATTGGTAGCGGAGACGAGCGCCGCGGCTACCGGGAGTTTGACCACTCCGCTGACCGAGAAGCTGACGGAGTAGGAAGTGTACGTTCCGCCCTGGTTGGTAATTACCTGCTTCTCCGTGGTCACTGTAGCCGTGCTGTTGCCGCTGGGCAGCGTCAGCGCCGGCTCGGTCACCGGCCCCGTGGCGGGAATGGTTACACTTGATTGCTGACTGTTGCCATTCACGTCATTGATGTCACCCGGGTCGACAATTCCATTGTTATTTTGGTCGACGATCCCGAAATTGATGTAATTGCTGCCCGGTGGAACGTCTACCGTGTACGAAGCTCCGCTGACCGGCGGGCTGGCCTGGCTTCCGACTTCCGTCGCATAAACGGTGTTCGTGTTCTGGTCATAGAAGCCCGCGTAGAGCGGACCGGTGGCCGTGCCGGTAAAGTTCACCGTGCCGTTCACTGTCACTCCGCCACTGGGCGCGGCGATTGTCACTGGGCCGACGGTCGAGGACCAGCTGCTGGTCGAACTTCCCGCAACGCCCTGCACGCGGAAGTAATATATGCCGCCCGCGGAGAGCCCGGTAACGTTATGCAGATTCACGAGCCAGACATTGGCCCCATTGGAACCCGTCGCCGGGAAGCTCGTTTGTCCGGAGACGGCGGTGAACCCGGCAGTGGTGCTCCATTCCACGGTGTAGGACGTGGCGAGTTCCGCTCCGTTGTTATTCTTGATTGCTTTGAACGGAATAACCACGCCCTCACTGAACGGGCTTACCGATTGCATTGTCGGAGGTGAACTCAGAGTCACAGCGGCGGGATCGGTCATGGTGACCGAGACGCCGGTCAGGTTCGCGCCCGTGATCGTGACGCTGGACGTGCTTCCCACCGGATCGTTTGCATTGGAGGAGCCAAAGCCCAGGTCATCCATCCATCCTTGCAAGGTGTAGACGCCTGGGGTGACTCCGCGAATGGTGAATGCGCCGCCTGACGTGAGTTGCGCTTCAGTAATGCTGGTACCGGTCGAATTGTTTCCGCCGCAATTGTTGTTGTTCAGCAACAGGTAAACCTGCCCGGTCTTCGCTCCGCTGTAACTCACTGTGCCGCTGACCGTATAGCCAAGCGAGACGCTGAAGTTTTCTCCGCTCACCGAATTGCCGCTGACAACCACGCCGGCCTGCTTCGCCGGATTGAACACGGAAGTAGCTCCAGCGATCGAAGGCGTGATGGTGTAAGTCCCGGCGGGAATACCGGCAAAGGAGTAATTGCCGCTGCTGTCGGTGGTTGTCTGTTGCACGGGATTGGTGTTGATGCTCACCGTAAAGGTGGGCAACGCCTGCAGCGGGCCGCAGTTGTTGTAGAGATTGATTTGCCCGCTCACCGTGAAGCCGGGCGGATTGACGGCGATGGTATAGGTATCCGGGCCGGCCGTGTCGTTCGCGCTGTCCTTCACAGTTACGTTGGTGAGCGTTACTGTTTGCGTCAAGGTTGGAGTCCCGCTGATGCTCAGCGAATTGCCGCCGGCGCTCGAAACAGAGATGCTGTCCGCTATCAGGACTTGAGTCCCATTGATGGGAATCTGAGTTCCATTGACGGTGAACACATACCCTGAACCGCTGCCGCCTGAGGCGTTGATCGATGTGTCATAGCTTTGGCCGGTGGTCGCACCAGGAAGCGGGCCAGGTGATTGCAACGTCAGCGGCGTGGCGGGATTCACCGCAATGGTATAGGTATCTGGGCCAGCGGAGTCATTCGCGCTGTCTTTCACCGTGACGTTTGTGATTGTCACAGTTTGCGTCGTGGTCGGCGTTCCAGTAACACTCAGCGTTGTGCCGCCTAGGCTGGAGACCGCGATGCCGTCCGCGATAACGACAGCCGTCCCGTTGTTTGGAATTGCGCTTCCATTCACCGAGAATACATAGCCCGAGCCGCTGCCACCCGAAGCGTTGATCGACACGTTATAGCTTTGGCCGGTAATCGCCCCAGGCAGTGGCCCGGACGATTGCAGGGTGAGCGGCGTGGGGGGATTCACAGCAATGGTATAGGTGTCGGGTCCCGCCGTGTCGTTCGCGCCGTCCTTCACGGTGACGTTGGTGAACGTGACCGTCTGCGTTGTGGTTGGCGTTCCGGTGATGTTCAGTGAAGTGGTGCCGAAGTTGGTAACCGAAATACCGTCCGCGATGAGGACTGCAGTTCCGTTGATTGGAATCTGGATTCCATTGACAGTGAACACATACCCTGAACCGCTGCCACCGGACGCACTGATCAACCCGTTGTAAGCCTGATTGGTCGTGGCGCCTACCAACGGGCCGGCCGCTTGCAGGGTCAGCGGTGTGGGCGGATTCACTGCGATGGTGTAGGTGTCAGGTCCCGCGCCGTCGCCCGCGCCGTCCTTTACTGTGACGCTGGTGAGTGTCACGGTTTGCGCTGCAGTCGGTGTTCCAGTAATGCTGAGCGTGGCGCCGCCGAGGTTGGAGACCGAGATGCTGTCGGAGATGGCAACAGCAGATCCGTTGATCGGGATCTGGACTCCATTCACTGTGAACACATATCCCGAGCCGCTGCCTCCGAAAGCACTGACCGACCCGTTATACGCTTGGCCGGTAGTGGCGCCCGGCAGTGCTCCGGCTCCTTGAAGCGTAAGCGGTGTCGGCGGATTCACAGCGATGGTGTAGGTGTCCGGCCCTGCATTGTCGCCGGCACTGTCTTTCACAGTGACGTTGGTGAGCGTAACAGTCTGCGTCAGGGTGGGTGTTCCGCTGATAACCAGGGAACTGGTTCCAGTGTTCGAGACGGATATGCCATCCGCGATGAGCACAGCCGTCCCATTGACGGGAATCTGGGATCCATTCACCGAGAACACGTAGCCCGAGCCGCTGCCGCCAGATGCGACGACCATTGTGCTATAAGCAAGGTTGGTTGTCGCGCCGGGAAGCGCTCCGGAGCCTTGCAGCGTGAGCGGCGTAGGTGGCTTGACCGCGATCGTGTAGGTGTCTGGCCCTGCATTGTCGCCGGCTCCGTCTTTCACGGTGACGTTGGTGAGCGTCACAGTTTGAGTCAGGGTAGGCGTTCCGCTGATCACCAGGGAATTGGTTCCAGTGTCTGAAACGGAAATTCCATCCGCGATGAGCACAGCCGTCCCATTGTTTGGAATTGCGGAACCATTCACCGAGAACACGTAGCCCGAGCCGCTGCCGCCCGAAGCGACGACCATGGTGCTATAAGCCACGTTCGTTGTGGCTCCCGCAAGCGCTCCGCCTGCTGGCAGCGTGAGCGGCGTTGGCGGCTTGACTACGATGGTGTAGGTGACCGGGCCGGCCGTATTCCCCAAGCCGTCTTTGACCGAAGCCTGGAACGTAACCGTTTGGGTCAGCGTCGCTGTACCACTTATGGTGAGCGTACTGGTGCCGTTGTTGGCCGCGTTTGCCAAGCCGTCGGAGGGCAGGCCGGTGACCGTAAACACGTACCCTGACCCGCTGCCGCCTGTGGCGACAATCGTTCCACTGTACGCTACGTTGGTGGTGGCCCCACCGAGAGTAACAGGATTGGCAGCAGGGAGCGCAAGCGGTGCGTACACCGGCACCGTCAATAGTTGCGTCGCCGTGTTGTTACCCGAGTCCTTCACCTGCGCGGTAAACGAGACTGTACCCGTGCTTGTCGGTGTGCCGCTCAACAAGCCACCGCCGGAAAGAGTCAGATTGAACGTGGATAGATTATTCGCTCCCGTCGTCGTCCAGTTAAAGCCCAAACCCGTACCGCCGGCCGCAGTAAGAGTCTGCGAATAGAGCGCATTCGTGTAGGCTGCGGGCAACGTTGTTGTGGTGATGGTCAGCATGTTCGTGATCTTCACCGTGAACGTGACAGTCGCCGAGTGGCTGGTAGAATCCGTTACTGTGGCCGCAAATGTGGCCGTCGCCGCGCTGAGCGGTGTGCCGGACACCAGTCCGCCCATGGATAGAGTCAGGTTTACAGATGCCAGGCTGTTGGTTCCGGCAACATCGGTTGTCCACGAGTAGCCGCCTGAGCCGCCCGACGCTCCCAGCATCTGGGAATACGGTGTATTCACAACGCCCGTGGGAAGAGGGGTGCTGGTGGTGATGGTCACGGCGGGGTTGACGGTAAAGCTGGTCGTGGCCGTTGCTGCCGCGTAGTCGCCGCTGGCAACCTGGCTGGCTCCCAGGACCACCGTGCCTGCTCCGGTCAATGTCACGCTTGCTCCGGAGATGGTTGCCGGTCCGCTGGTCACCGAGTAAGTGATCGCTCCGCTTGATGCGGAACTCGCGCTCACTGCAAAAGACGGATCGCCGAAGGTCTTGCTTGGAATCGCCGCGAAGGTCAGCGTCGGCGTTTCGGCATTGACCGTAAAGCTGGTGGTGCCTGTGGCTGCGGCATAGTTTCCGCTCGCAGCCTGGCTCGCCTTCAGGGTTACCAGGCCGATGCCGGTAAGCGTTACGGTTGAGCCGGAAATAGTTGCCGGGCCGCTGCTCACGGAATATGTAATCGCTCCGCTCGATGCCGAGCTTGCGCTCACAGCGAAGGGCGCGTTCCCGTATGTCTGGGTCGGGATCGGCGCGAAGGTCAGCGTGGGCGTCTCCGGGTTGACCGTGAAGCTGGTCGCAGCTGCAGCTGCAGCGTAGTCTCCGAACGCGGCCTGGCTGGCTCCCAGAACAACTGTGCCCACGCCGGTAATCGTCACCGTTGCGCCGGAGATTGTTGCCGGGCCGCTGGTCACGGAATAAGTGACAGCACCGGCGGACGCCGATGTCGCGCTCACCGTAAACGGCGCATTGCCGTACGTCTCGGTTGGAATCGCCGCGAAGGTCAGTGTCGGCGTCTCAGCATTGACTGTAAAGCTGGTCGTCGCCGTCGCGGCCGCATAGTCTGCGTTTGCAACCTGGCTCGCGCCCAGCACAACAGTGCCAATACCAGTCAGCGTAACCGTAGCAGCGGAGATGGTTGCCGGCCCGCTGGTAACCGAATAAGTGATCGCACCGCTCGAAGCCGAGCTCGCGCTTACCGCAAATGGTGCGTTGCCATAGGTCTCTGTCGGGATCGCCGTGAAAATCAGTGTCGGCGTTTCGGCGTTGACCGTGAAGCTGGCGGTAGCAGTAGCCGCGGTGTAGTTGCCGTTCGCCGCCTGGCTGGCTCCCAGTACCACCGTGCCCACTCCAGTAATCGTCACCGTTGCTCCGGAGATGGTCGCTGGGCCGCTGGTTACGGAATACGTGATCGCGCCGCTCGACGCGGAACTTGCGCTTACTGCAAATGGGGCATTCCCATAGGTCTGTGTCGGAATCGCCGCGAACGTCAGTGTCGGCGTTTCCGGATTCACCGTGAAGCTGGCGCTTGCTGTCGCGGCAGTGTAGTTACCGCTGGCCGCCTGGTTCGCTCCCAATACCACCGTGCCGACTCCTGTAATCGTCACCGTTGCGCCGGAGATGGTCGCCGGCCCGCTCGTCACGGAATAAGTAACAGCCCCGTTGGATGCCGATGTGGCGCTCACCGCAAATGGCGCGTTGCCGTAAATCTCGGTCGGAATCGCCGCAAAGGTCAGAGTCGGCGTTTCTGGATTCACCGTGAAGCTGGTCGTAGCCGTTCCTGCAGCATAGTTGCCGCTTGCCGCCTGGCTGGCGCCCAGAACCACCGTGCCCACGCCGGTCAACGTCACCGTCGCACCGGAGATGGTCGCTGGCCCGCTGGTCACCGAGTAAGTGACCGCTCCCACTGAGGCCGAGGTAGCGCTCACCGTAAACGGAACGGCCCCGTAGGTCTGGGTGGGAATCGTAGTGAATGTTAGAGGAGTTGCTTCGCCTGCGACCGTGAAGCTGGCGGAGGTGGTTGCTGCCCCGTAGTTGCCGCTCCCTGCCTGGCTCGCGCTCAGCATCACCGTGCCCGCTCCGGTAATCGTCACGGTTGCGCCGGAGATGGTTGCCGGGCCGCTGGTTACGGAATAGGTGATCGCTCCATTTGAAGCCGAACTTGCGCTCACTGCAAACGGTGCGTTGCCGTACGTCTGCTGCGGAATTGCCGCGAAGGTAAGTATCGGCGTCTCAGGATTGACGGTAAAGCTGATGCTCGTCGTGGCGGCCGTATAGTTGGCGCTGGCCACCTGGCTAGCGCCCAGCGTCACCAGGCCCACGCCGGTTAACGTCACTGCAGCGCCGGAGATGGTTGCCGGGCCGCTGGTCACGGAATACGTCACAGCCCCAGTGGACAGAGACGTGGCGCTTACCGTGAAGGGCGCATTCCCGTATGTCTCAGTTGGAATCGACGCAAAGGTCAGAATCGGCGTCCCAGGGTTGACCATGAAGCTGGTCGCAGTTGTGGCGGCTGTGTAATTGGCGGTGGCGGCCTGGTTCGCGCTCAGCATCACTGTGCCTGCGCCGGTCAGCGTCACCGTCGCGCCGGTGATGGTAGCAGGTCCGCTGGTGACAGAGTAAGTAACTGCTCCGGTGGAGGCCGAGGTCGCGCTCACAGTGAACGGAACAGCGCCAAAGGTCTGCGTGGGAATCGCAGTGAAAGTCAGTATTGGCGTTGCCGGATTGACCGCGAAGCTGATGGAAGTGGTTGCCGGGGCATAGTCGCCGCTTCCGGCCTGGCTGGCGCCCAACACCACTGTGCCGGCGCCGGTGATGGTTACTGTCGAACCGGAGATGGTAGCCGGACCGCTGGTCACCGAGTAGGTGATCGCTCCGTTGGAAGCCGACGTGGCGCTCACATTGAACGGCGCGGCGCCATAAGTCTTGGTTGGAATCGCCACGAAGGTCAAGGTTGTAACTTCACCCGCGACAACGAAGCTTGTGGAAGTTGTTGTCGCCGCGAAGTTACCGTTGGCGGCCTGACTGGCGCCCAGAACCACGGTTCCCACGCCAGTGAGAGTTACCGTCGCGCCGGAGATGGTTGCAGGTCCGCTGGTTACTGAATACGTGATCGCGCCCGTCGAAGCCGAACTCGCGCTAACCATAAACGGAGCGTTGCCGTAGGTCGGGGGCGGGATTGCTGCGAATGTCAGAATCGGCGTTTCCGGATTGACGATGAAGCTGGTGGTGGTCGATGCAGCCGTGTAGTTGCCGTTGGCTGCCTGGCTTGCGCTCAGAACCACGGTGCCGATCCCGGTGAGCGTGACCGTAGCACCGGAGATCGTGGCGGGCCCGCTGGTCACGGAGTAGGTGATTGCTCCGGTTGAGGCCGAGGAAGCGCTGACATTGAATGGCATGGCGCCGAAAGTCTGTGTCGGGATGGCCGCGAAGGTGAGTGCTGGCGTGCCGGGATTGACGGCGAAGCTGGTGGATGTAGTAGCGGCGATGAAGTCACCGCTCGCAGCCTGGTCTGCGACCAGGACCACGGTGCCTACTCCGGTCAGCGTGACGGTTGAACCCGATATCGTAGCTGGGCCGCTCATCACTGAGTAAGTGATTGCACCATTGGAAGGCGATGTGGCGCTCACTGTGAATGGAACGGCGCCGTAGGTTTGAGTGGGAATTTTCGCGAAGACCAAATTCGGCGGCTCCGCGTTGACCAGGAAGCTGGTAGTGGTCGTTGCAGCAGCATAGTCGCCAAAGGCGGCCTGGCTGGCGCCCAGTACAACAGTGCCAATCCCGGTAAGCGTGACGGTAGCGCCGGAGATGGTTGCCGGCCCGCTGGTCACGGAATACGTGATTGCCCCGGTTGAAGGCGAACTGGCGCTAACAGTAATAGGCGCTGCGCCGTAAGTCTGGGTGGGAATCGCCGCGAACTTCAGCGTTGGCGTCTCAGGATTGACCGTGAAGCTGGTAGTGGCCGTCGCTGCAGCAAAGTTGCCGCTGGCGGCCTGGCTGGCGCCCAGCACCACCGCGCCCACGCCAGTGAGCGTCACCGTCGAACCTGAAATGCTTGCCGGGCCGCTGGTGACTGAATAGGTAACAGCTCCGCTGGATGCCGAGGTCGCACTCACCATGAACGGCGCATTGCCGTAGGTCTGGGTTGGAATCGCCGCAAAGGTCAGCGTTGGCTTCTCCGCCCCGACCACGATCGTATACGTCTGCGAGGTCGCGGAGTCACCGAAGGCATCGGCGGCCTTGATGGTGAAGTTGAACGTACCCGCAGCCGTCGGCGTTCCTGTAACCGCGCCGCTTGTCGTATCCAGGCTCAGCCCGGTGGGAAGTGAACCGCTGGCCACACTGTACGTGAGAGCCCCCGCACCGCCTGAGGCTGCCGCACTTCCCGTGTACGCCGCGTCGAATGTTGCAGTCCCCGGCATGGTGCCGGAGAAGGTAAAGGCCGGCGCCGCGGCAATCGTCAGGCTCAGCGTCGCAGTTGTCGCCGTCAAAGGCGTGGGCGTGCCGGAATCGGTCACCTTGAACGTCAGGTTGTAACTCCCCGCGCAGGCCGCGGTCAGCGTTCCCGTGATTGAAGTTCCCGATGCCGAATTAACGATCGTCAGGCAAGATGGCAACGTCCCGCTCACCAGAGTCCACGTATAGGGGGGGATGCCGCCCGTGACCGTCAGGGTAGCCGAGTAGTTCGATCCCACCGTGCCCGCAGTCAAAGACCCTGTGGTGATCTTGGGCAATGCGGGAATCGTCAACGTCAAGGTTGCTGACTTGGTTGTGTCGGCGACTGAAGTTGCGGTGATCGTTACCGTCTGGGAAGAACTGGTGGCCGCCGGCGCAGTAAAGGTCACTCCCGTGGCACTCTGGTTCGACAGCGCTCCGCCTGTCGTCGACCATGTCACGCCGTCGCTGTTCTTGTCGTTCGTAACCGTCGCTGTAATTGTCAGTGTGTCCGCTGCATCCACGGTCGTCACAGACGCCGTTACGGAAACACCGATGGTTGGACTGCCCCCACAACCTGAAATGCTGAAAGCCGCGAAGAATGTAATGACAAGAAGACTAAAAAACAGACTGATCCTGAGACCAGGTCGCACGGAACCATTCCGAAACATGAGCCCCCCAAGGGTTGTGAAGCATTTGGCCGGGACCAACTCTAGGCGTCCTCTCCATGGATAGTCAACGGAGAAGATTTACCATTTTGAGTCGCTTGTGCAAAAACGGGACGATATATCCTCCTGCCGTTTCACCAGCGAATTTCGGGGGAGCTACTCCGACGAAAGCGTGAAAAAACTCCACGACAAGATTAAAGAGGAAGTGGAGTTCCTTGCCGATGCGAGGTGAATTGCTGAATCGATAGCCGCTGGCGCGGCGGACGCAGCGCGTGCGACACTGCCGGCAGAATGGGCTCGCAGGGCTGAACCCGGGCTGAGTGCATAGCCACGAATTAAGATTCGTAGCCTTGACCAGGCCTGGTAGAGACTCGTGTCATCTAGCCCTTGGAAACAACGCAGATGATGGCGCGGCCGGATTTATGGCCGGGTCAGGAGATAGCGAAAGAACGGACCGGTCAACGAACTTGATCCTGCGATGAAGTGTTGCAGGCCAGCCTGAGTGACCCGTAGGTGGTTTACTCGACGACCACGTTGGCGCTGATATTTTGCGTGGTTCCGCCGGCCAAGGTGACCTTTACCGGAATCGTGTAGACACCCACACCGGCAGTGTTGCTCACGCCTCCACAGCTAGCAAGCGCACCGGCGCCGGCCAGGAACAATATCGCAATGAGCCAGAAATTGCGCTGGCGCGGTGTATTCTTCTTGCGGTTTCGGCGGGTCAGGCCAAGCAATGCAATCAGCGAGCCGGGCAGCCAGAAGATTGACGCCATCGAGATGCCACCGGGTGTTCCCCCAAAGCGCGGCTCCCGAAGCTTGGCCGTCAGCGGTGCATTGGTGCTGACCGTGAGGGTGTCGGTGAAGGGTCCGCCGCCCGCGGTGATGGTGAGACTGGGCGGTGCGAAGGCGCAGGAGATGTGCGCAGGCAGAGCTCCGCAAGTGAATTGGAGGGTGCCGGTGTAGCCTCCGGTGGGCGTAATTGTGATGGTCAGTTGTCCGGAACTGCCTGGCTGGATGGTCAGGCTGGCGGGAGTGACCACTGCAGTGATTCCCGGGGTGACAACGGTCTCAGTGAGCGGACTGGAAGTGCTGGCCGCATAGGACTGGTTGCCGCCGTATGCGGCCGTGATGGTGTACACACCGTTTGCGGCGAACGATGTTTGCAGTGTCGCGTTCCCATTCCCATCCAGGGTTACCGCCCCGAGGCTGGTCGTCCCGTTATAAAAAATGACTTGCCCAGGAGGCGCGCCGCCGCCGGATATGGTCACCTTGGCTGTAAGGGTCACGCTTTCGCCGGTGGCTGCAGCGGTATTGGACGATGTGAGGATTGTGGTGGTGACCAAAGGCGCAGGCAGGTAGGTCAGCGGCAGATCGATGTCGGCGGAATCGAAGTCAGCCTCCGAATCGGTGACGCGGATCGTAACATCTACGCTCGCCGCGACCCTCGGAACTTCTTCCAGTTCATTGCCGTCGATGTAGAGGCCGATGACCTCCGGGTCCGGGAATGAGGCAGCCGTCCACTTGTAAGGCGGAATTCCTCCAGTCGCTGTCAGGGGTACTACTTTAGTTGTGCCGACCGTATCAGTGGGCAGGCTGGTATTGGTGATCTTCAGGGTTCTCAAGACTTTGAGGGCCGCGTACTGCTTGGCGCTCACGGGAGGGGTCTCTGAGTCCGTGACCTGGATATAGAAGTTGTAATAGGACAGGTTGAATTGGATCGGCGTTCCCGAGAGCGTGCCGCCCTGCGAAATCACGATTCCCGGTGGATTGACCGCCACAGGGGGTGCACTGGGGAGAATAGTCCAGAAGAAAGGCGGTGTTCCTCCGGTTACCGTCGGCGTGAATGAGTACGGTACTCCGACAGAGGCATCGGGCAGGAGCCCGTTGCTGGATATGTCGAGCGGCGGCACGGCGGTGTTGAGCGTGTAACTCGTGGTCACCTTTGCCGGGGTGCCTTCGAAATCGGAAAGTGTGATGCTGAATGTGGACTTGCCCGCCTCGGTGGGCGTTCCCGTGATCTGGCCGATTGAGGTATTGAATTGCAAGCCAGCGGGCAGGGTTCCTGAAGCAAACTTCCAGGTATAGGGCGGCAGGCCGCCGGAGGCAACCAGGTTCTGCACGTAGTACTTTCCCACCACCGGGTTCGGAGCTACGGAGAGCAGAGTCAGGCCGCTGGCGATGGTCAAGGTGAGGGATGCGGCGTCCTGCTGCGGAGGCTTGGATGTGTCCTGCACTCCGAAGGCAAGCGAATATTCGCCATACTGCAAAGGAGTTCCAGTCACAGTGCCGGAGGGGTCCCAGGTGAGGCCTTTGGGCAAGGTGCCTGCATAGGTGAACGCATAGGGAGTCATGCCGCCGGTTGCCGACAGCACGAGTTGATACTTCTGGTTTACGGTGCCCGTTGCGGGACCGGGTGGGGCTAACTGCAGATCTGTAGTGTGGGTCACCAATAACGTAGCATGCGCGCTTTCCTTTCCGCCGCAGGTGAGCGCATAGGTATACGTGCCCCCCGCCGTGGGGGTAATGATGGCGCTACCTGCGTAGATTCCATTGGTCATGATGCCGGGCTGCGGGCCGGTCCATGTTCCTGCGCCCTTTGAGTTGCCCACGATGTATCCACCGCACTGCTGCGCAGTAAGCGAGAAAGCATTTAGAACTTTCCAATTCAGGGTCGTAGGATTGCCGGCACTCACCTGCGCCGGGTTGAGGGTGAGTTTTATGGGCGATGGAAGCGCGGGCGCAAGGGAGGTCTCAAAGTCGGCGTCCTCCACCGTTGTTCCGAAGAAAAAGCCCCCGCTCGTCTGCACCAGAGGAGCCCAGGGAGCACCTCCGTCGACCTGGGGGTTCTCCGAAATGACGGTCGAAGTGGGAATCCCCCCTTTAAAGGTATGCAGTGTCGTCAGCACACCTCCGGATGTCAATTGGAAGACCGTACCGCACCCGTGTGGCGCGCAATTCGCGGATATCGAGTCGCCTCCCTCGAGAGCCGTCCCATAGAAATTGCCGTCGCTGCCAAGGAACAGGGCGCTCTGGGGCAGGTTGCCGTCAATATTTCCCGCGAACGCGTGCAGTGGGGTGTATGCGCCGCCCGGAAGAACTTTGAAGGCGACTCCGGGGTCGCCCCCCAGGCTGGTGCGCCATTTCGTAACGCCGTAAAACGCTCCGTCTCGGCCTTCCACCAGCGGCCCATCGGGGATGATTCCTTCGCTGCCGTCGGGGTTCAAGTTGTGGATAACCTTGAACCCGCCGGTAAACGGGTTAAACTGGCCGATTGCGCCTTGACCTCCTGTCCCCGGCGCTGTCTGTTGTCCAACTGACATTGGCATGTAGAAATTTCCATCGCTTCCCTCCGTCAGGGAAGTCGAATTGTCGCCGTTCGATAGAAGCGCGGTTGTCGGGTCGTAAGGAAATGTGTAAACCGCGCTCACGCCGCCCGCGGGGGATAGCCTGTAGATGCCAACTCCGTTGGTGAAATAGAGATTGCCGTCAGAACCCTGGACCAGGGAGAGCGGCTGATTGCCGGGGTCAATCGTGGTTCCATTCGAACCGAAGTGTGTAAGCAGGCTGAAGGTTCCCGTTAGAGTAATCTCGAAGATCGTACCAAAGCCGCCGGGGCCACCTGCCTTGCATGCGCCGTAAAAATTTCCGTCGGTACCCACAATAAGCGCTGTCGGCTCGATGCCGTCCGCGTTGACCGGGGTCGGGCCAGTCGAGGTCGATACCCGCTGGAAGCTATGGAAAGGGGTGATGCTTCCGCCATCGCCTGCGCTGATTCGATAGATAAAGGCGCATTCCTGGGTCGGGTCGTCCGTGCAAGCTTCAAAGATGGGCGACGTTGCGGAATAGAAGTTCCCGTCGCCGGCTTGCAGCATGCCATGGGAGTACGGGCCAATGGCGATGACTGTATTTGTGGCGGTGGATCCCTGTGCCTGGAGCGGCGCCGCGCACGCTGACATGATTCCGGCGAGCAGAATCGAAGTGGAGAGCAGGGTCTTGGCGATGCGGACCATTATTGGGGGATCCCTTCATTCGATGGCATGGAGGCCTCGGCTCATCGGCCAGGCGTGTTCCTGGATTTCTGGGGAATTGCATTCATCCAAGAAAATGCGGACTGTGCTGAAGCGAACGATTGGCGGCCCGTAAATCCATAGTAGGCTCCGTTCAGGGTAAAGTGTCCCATAGAAGCACCGAGGGCCTTGTCACGCCGGATTCGGGCCAAATCATGCCATCGCACTGGATTCAGTGCAATACCACAGTGACGCCCAGTTTAGGCTTGTCGCGAGAGGCACGCTGACCCTCGAAATGAAAGCCGGGGGGTTTGAGTTCCGGCCGAGTGGCCGCCAATCCAGATATTGCTCTGAACTCAGCGGGATACTTCCTGTTAAACGGTCATCCGACCGCAATCATGGCTCCCGCGGAGATCCCCTCCGAAATAACGGCTCCAGGGGACTGATCACTGAGTTTGCTCTCAGCAATCTAAATAAAAACAGTTGCTCATTCTCAGGTCTGATCGCTTGCATGGAGACCTCCAATTCCGATGGGTTGTTCCGTATTGTGGCAGCGCAGTGGTTATCGAGCTTGCCGCCCTGCGCACCTCCGCCCTGGATGAAGTGGCCGTTCCCCATGCGTGCTCGCTCCGTCGGTCCCAGTCGGAAAATCGCTCTGCTAAACTAAACGGACACTGGAGGAATTTGGGGAATGAATAAGGCCATTCCAGCGGAGTCGGGAATCGGCCGACACCGGGATGCCCTGGACGGCGTTCGCGCCGTTGCGATCACCCTCGTAATCCTCTTTCATTCTCTGAAATGCGCCTGCGGCTGGATCGGCGTGCAGATGTTCTTTGTCCTATCCGGCTACCTGATTACCGGGATTCTGATCGGAGATTCCGATCTTCCGCTCGGTTTCTACCTGAAGAGGTTCTATTGGCGGAGAACCCTTCGGATTTTTCCGCTCTACTACGGCTATCTGCTGGTTTTCGCAATTGTCTATGCCATCACCAAAACGCCGGCGGTTTTTGTCAGGGACTGGCCCTATCTGCTCACTTATACGCTGAACTTCAGGCGGATATTGCCGGACTTTGGAAACAACATTTACTATGGCCGATTCTGGTCTCTTGCCATCGAAGAGCAGTTCTATCTGGTTTGGCCGCTCCTTATCTATTTGCTTCCTCGAAAACGGCTGCCCGCACTGCTCGCGATCATCCTGGTAGCCGCGCCAATCCTGAGGGGCATCACCCCCCTGCTGCTCACGCCCTTTGTTCACAACAAGGAGTTTCTCTACGCGTCGGTCGACTTAGTCACACCTTGCCAATTGGATTCGTTTGCCGTCGGCGCGGCGCTTGTGCTGTTCGGTAAACGGCTTCGCGTCCACGCGGTTGCGATCTTCATCGGCAGCACGGTCCTGCTGCTGGCTTGCGGCCAGATGAAAGCACTGATCACCACCGGGAAACTGGCCCTCAATACGTCGTTCGGATATGACGTGAGCATGATCCACGCAGGCCAGTATATTTGGGGATACACCGTCATCAGCATCTGGAGCGGCGCCCTCATCCTGGCCGCGTCCACGCCTAACTGGATTTCGAAATTCCTCGCTCTGCCCGTCATGGCCTATATCGGAAAGATCTCCTATGGCATGTACGTCTACCATCAGATCGTCCTGCTTGCGGGGTACAAGACTTTCGGGAATTTCATCAACACGCAAATCGGGTTCGCTTGCTATTTCATTTGCGTAGTGGCGGTGTCCGATTTGAGTTACCGGTTCTATGAGAGCCGGTTTCTGGCTCTGAAGGATACGCGATTCAAGCGGCCTGAGTCCCGGCGGGGCAAACCCGCGGGAGCTGACCTCTCGACAGCCCCCGTCCTGGCGACCGCCGACGAAGAAGCGGTTTCGGGGTAGCAGGTATCGCAAAGGCCAGGCCGACGGTCGTCAATGCCGTCGACCAGAAGTAGAAGCGCGAACATCGAGCCTCTGCGCGGCTGCGGGAAGTGAGACCCTTTTTGCACACTTAATATGCAAGGCTTTGCACAAAAGGGCGAAGTTCCGGGTGTAAGTCTGTGAGTTGAAACCGCATGGTTTTGGCCCTTAACGTGCAAATCAGCTACTCTGATTCCGCAAGCATCCTAGGGAGAGCCATGCACAAAATCTGTTTCTCGTTGCTTTCGCTCACATTTCTGGCCGGTGCGTCCGGTCAATCCCCTGCCCTCAGAACTCTCGCGACGATGCCCCAGGGATTTGAACCGAATCGCGGTCAGGCTGACCGGTCCGTCGATTTCATCTCGCGGGGACCCGGCTACACTCTTTCGCTCACGGCTGATTCAGCGAACCTTCAACTCGTATCCCCCGCGACCGAGAAACACTCCGCCGCCCTGCGGCTGAGGTTGGTCGACGCGAACCATGAAGCCCGCGCCGAAGGAATGAACCGCCAGCAGGGTAAAAGCAACTATTTCCTGGGAAACGATTCCAGACGATGGCTCACCGACGTTCCGCAATTCGGCCGCGTCGAGTATCGCGGTGTCTATCCTGGAATCGACGTAGCCTACCACGGGAACAACCAGCAGCTGGAATACGACTTCCTCCTCGCGCCTCATGCCGATCCCCGCAGAATCCGCCTTGCCGTGGACGGGGCGGACAGAGTTCAGATCGACCCCGCAGGCGACCTTGTGCTCACCGTTGGCTCCGATGAGATTCGCGAACGCAAACCTGTGATCTATCAGGAGACCCTGAACGGCAGGCGCGTTGTAACCGGGCATTACATTGCTCTCGATGGAAACCAGGTGGGGTTTGAACTGGGAAACTATGACGCAAACACTCCCCTGGTAATCGATCCGGTCATCAACTTTTCAACGTTTTTTGGTAGTACCGGCGCAGATTCGGGCCTTGCAGTCACTCTCGATCCGGAAGCAAATGTCTATATGTGCGGCGCTGCGGGGGCGGGAACCTTTCATGGCACCGACATCGGATCCCCTGGATTTACGGGTAATGAAACAGCCGCATACGTTGTCAAAGTCAGTTCCACCGGCACTCTGATCTCGTCCACATTCATCTCCGGAGCCAGCGATACGGCGTCCGCCACCGGAGTCGCTCTGGACGGCAACGGAAATATCTATCTTACCGGCAACACCAATTCCGCGAGTTTTCCCACTCTGAACGCCGTCCAAAAGACCTACGGCGGCGGCGGCGACGGGTTTGTGCTCGAGTTGAATAGTGCGGCGAACGCCCTGGTCTATTCGACATACCTTGGTGGCACCGGATACGACGTCACCTACGCAATTGGAGTAGATTCCTTTGGCAATACCTTGGTAAGCGGTTTCACGCTGTCGAAGAATTTCCCCGTCCACAATGCGACGCAATCCACGCTCCTCGGTTCCGCCAATGCCTTTGCCACCAAGATCGCGCCCGGCGGCTCAAGCTTTGTCTACTCCACTTACTTCGGAGGCACGGGCGCCGACTA
>JBEKFD010000398.1:0-2910 GCA_050013495.1 Occallatibacter sp.
CATGTACTGAGTACGGCTTCGCTGCCTGGTTTGCCATCGGTGCTGAAGTGTCCATACCCCCAGCCGCCGGTCGCCGCATATTTTTTCGAGTCCTTAATCATGAACTGAATGTTTGTGGGCGCACCGGGAGTGAAGGACTGGGCCTGACCAAACACCTTATTGTTCTCCTCCGACGGGCTATGACTGTAATGCAAAGCGGCAATGATTGTGCCATCGGGAAACGGCTGTGTTCCGTCGCGATAGGCCTTGATGGCCGTATCGTTGCCTAACACGGCGGCAAAGCTATGCAGGCTGCCCTCTTCATGGGCCAGCGAGATCATCCTCCAGTCGCGGTATCCCGGCGGCATCTGAGTTAAGTAGACAGGGGCGGAACTCTTATCCGCCTGTCCCGACGCTGGGATCATGCTGGCGATGGCGAGTGCCACCGCACCCGATGCAAACAACAAATATGCGGTTCCTCTCATGGCTGCTCCTCCAAATCGATGTGAGTTCACAACTTCACTAACCTGGGATCGAAGCGGGGTACGGAGGGACCTACGCTGTTCTATGCAGCGCCTGAATGAGTAGGTTTGGAGTTTACACCGCAGCCTTGTGGAAAATCCTTACGCATTTTGGGTGCCGCGTGTCTCGCTTCTGAGACATGGGATGTATCCCAGTGCCCCATTCATGCGCGCTTTTGCGCGTGGGTGGGGTAGCATGGGTTGGGTCGTTGAATTTGTTCGGTTGCATTTCAAAAAAAATGGGGAGGCGTTTACCACCGAATTGAGCGACTCGCAATCCATCCTCGGACTCATCGCCGGCAATGGCCGCTTCCCGTTCCTGCTGCTCGATGCCGCGCGCGCCGAGGGCCTCACTGTCGTCGTCGCCGCCATCCGCGAGGAGACCGACCCCGAGATCGACGCGCGCGCCGCCGCCGATCCTGCCATCCGCGTCCACTGGCTATCGCTCGGCGAACTCTCCCGCCTCATCGATACGTTCAAAACAGCAGGCGTCACTCGCGCCGTCATGGCCGGCCAGGTCAAGCACACCCAGATATTCTCCAGCATACGTCCCGACTGGCGTCTCGCCAAGTTGCTCCTCAACCTGGGCACACGCTCCACGGACAAACTGCTGGGCGCCGTCGCCAAGGTCCTCGCCGACGAGGGCATCGAACTAATCTCCTCCACCCAGTACCTTGAACCGCTGCTCGCCAAGCCCGGCGTCCTCACCCAACGCGCCCCCAGCGAAGACGAGCGCAAGGACATTGCGTACGGACGCACTGTTGCCCTGGGCCTCGCCGCATACGACCTCGGCCAGACCGTCATCATCGCCGCCCAGGCATGCGTCGCCGTCGAGGCCATGGAGGGCACCGATGCCACCATCGAGCGCGCCGGCTCCCTCATGTGCCGCCACCAGGACCTGGCCTCCACACTCAGCCGCGCCCTCACCGTAGTCAAGGTCGCCAAGCCCGCGCAGGACATGCGCTTCGACGTTCCCGTCATCGGCCTTGCCACCATCGAAGCGATGGCCCGCGCCGGGGCCACCTGCCTCGCCGTCGAGGCAGGACGGACGCTGCTCTTCGATGCCGCCGCCATCGTCGCCGCAGCCGATCGTGAGGGCATCGCGCTGGTCGCGGAGTAAGAATCATCGATCTTCGTTGACGGAGCTGGCATCCAATCTCCGTACGCGACGCGTGGGCAGGGCAGGCCCCGCTTCTCAGCCATCGAAATCTACCAACCAGGAGAAAATAATGCTTCGCAAAAGTATTTGCATCGCCGTTCTCATCGCCATCGTCGTAGTCTGCGGCTTCACCCTCAAGGCCCGTGCCGCCGACATCCTCCAGGCCGGAGTAGCCGCTCCCAGCTTCAGCCTGCCCTCGCAGGAAGACGCGTCCGTTTCGCTCTCGCAGTATAAGGGCAAATGGGTCGTCCTCTACTTCTATCCCAAGGACATGACCAGCGGCTGCACCATCGAGGCCCACAACTTCCAGCGCGACCTGCCCAAGTACGATGCCCTCAATGCGGTCGTCCTCGGCGTCTCGCTCGATACCGTCGAGAGCCACAAAACTTTCTGCACCAAGGACTCGCTCACCTTCAAACTGCTCGCCGATCCCGACCACAAAGTCATCGACGCCTATGGCGTGCCCCTTACCGCACGTGGCGACAATAAATTCGCGGCCCGTGATACCTTCCTCATCACGCCCGCCGGAAAAATCGCCAAGGTCTGGACCGGGGTCGATCCCAACACCCACTCCGACGATGTCCTCGCCGCCATCGCCGGCATGAATGGTAACGACAAGGTACAAGTAGAGCGCAAATAGTTCCAGCTGCCAGCAGACGCAAAAAGGCCCGGACCTCTCGAGAGGAGTCCGGGCCCTTTTGCTTGCCTGATTACTACAGGTTGATTACTTCTTCTTTGCAACCTTCTTCGCGGCCTTCTTCTTCGCTGCTGGCTTCTTAGCTGCCTTCTTTACAACCTTCTTCGCTGCTTTCTTAGTTGCCAAGGTAATACCTCTCGTATTGGTTTTTTTGCTCCGTTTGTTGCCGGTCGCTTTTTTCAAAGCGGCCTTACCGCCGCGTGGAGCATTCACTTTCTTCGCGGCAGATTTCAATGTCGTCTTTTTCCCGCCCTTTTTGCCCACCTTCTTGGCTGGCTTCTTCTTTGCGACTGCAGCTTTCTTCGCGGGCGCCTTCTTCGCAACCGCCTTCTTCGCCGGCGCTTTCTTTGCAACCGCCATCTTTACTGGCTTCTTCTTCGCGGCAACCTTCTTTACAACAGGCTTCTTCACCGCAACCTTCTTCGCCGCCTTCTTGACGACGCTGGCATCGCTTTTCACCGCAGGCTTCGGTATTGCGATTGGCTTCGGTATTGCGATCGCCGCAGCAGAACTCGCGGTCGGCGATGGAAGCGTCGATTTAATTACTGCCTCAT
>JBEKFD010000399.1:0-3269 GCA_050013495.1 Occallatibacter sp.
GATGTCGCGGGCGGCTTCAGTTTGAATCATCCGCCGTCCGGCGTTGGCGCGGGCTTCGTGCTCGGCCAAAGTTTTCGGTTGGGGGGTGTGCGTCATAAAATTCAAGCCGGCACAAGCCGGGACTGGAAAAATTTCTCAACGTGCGCGGTGGAGTAGTAGCATTGCCCGCCGCCGCGCTTGGCGGAAATGTTTGACTTGAATTTAGGAATCCGTGCGGCATCGAACCAGTCCCGCAAAGTTTGCGCCGTCGGCACCGGGCTAATGAAGGCGGGAATTACCGTCTCCGAAAGTTCAGCAATGGTCGCGGCCCGCGCTCGCGGCCTTCCGGTTTGTCTAGCAATGTCTTGTGACATGCTAAAACCGTATCATTCAAAACCATTGCGGCAATAACCCCAAGGCCCGTGGAGTTTCACGGGCTTTCAGTATGGGAAAACCTTTGTAAAACTAGCGATTTTTTGCCCGTGCATCCTCAACGGTTCGGGCTGTGGCGGGCTGTCCGGCACGTTTTAACAATGCGGCGGCGTCGGCGTGTGAGGCGTTTTTTAATTCGTGCCGTCCGATTTTTTCGTTGGGCGTCCCGCGTGGTGGCTGGTTATTATGCGGGACAAATTGCAAACTTCCGTTGCTGAACCGAAGCGAACCGCCGGGGAGAAAGTGTTTTGTTTGCTGGCCGTCAAAGTAGCTGTAAATCTCGCGATGGCTCGCAAAAAATTCCGCGTTCTTTTCCGTCGTGTTCTTTGGCTTCCTTCGGGCTTTGAAGCAATCGTGAATTGCGAATAATGCGCCCGGATACTTGTCCAGACATTCGGCCAGCGTTGCCTTTATTTCCGCTTGGCTTTGGCGCATAACGTCCAGAAATCCGGGCGGCGGCGTCAAGCCAGCCGGAAGTTCAATGGGCCGATTTAACCAGTCACCCGCATGGCTCACGGCCTTAATCACGGCGGGCAGGTTCGGCGGCAGGGCCACGCCGCACCGCTTCAAATGTTTGCGCGTTTCGGATTCAATCAGCTTTGCCAAGCTGTGAATTTTCTGCGGTTTGATGCGTTGTGACATGGGTCAAAGGCGCGGCCTTCGCGCTTGCCGGAAAACAGCCTCAACTTCCGAGCCGGTAAGGGTTTTATTTTTCGCCAGTTCCAACACTACAGCCTCAACCATGAACCAGCGATGCGGGCCGCAAACGAGGTTTCGCGCTCGAATTTTCAAATAGCGGTACACGGCTTGTAGTTCGTCACCGTCGCCGTGAATCCGCTCCAGAATGTCCAGAATTGCGTCACGGTCACGGCCCGCATGATGCGCCCGGACGCTGCGCGGATTGAAATGACTTTGGGCCGCTTCGCCCGCGAGCATGGTCAACGCCTTGTCATGCCAACGGGCAATCGTTTTGCTACTAGGATTGCCGTATTCTAGGATGGACGGGTTTAACCCTAAGACGCTGCTCACACGCCCGGCGCTGGTTTCATCGGCAACAATGGACACCGATTTGATTTTGAAGCCCAAAAGAAAATCAGCCAAGGCGTGTCCGGCTTCGTGGTAAGCAGTTGCAAGCAACGATTTTTTCATTTGGCAATTGGTGGAAGTTGTTTGATGTGCTTTGGGTTCACCACGATTTCAGACTCTTTCCGTGCCTCGAAATAGGCGAGCACTTCCGCCTTCGGGCAAAATCCGTGAACAACCAGCGGTGAGTGCTTATCGTTCATTCCCGTCCGCCTTGGCCCGCCCGCGTAGTGCGAGAACCAGATCGCTTTTTCCCTGTTCACCGTCCAAGACATACCGTGAACGCCCGCCGGATGGCCACAGCCGCGCCAGATTTCGATTGTGTCCGGCATCGCTGCTAGTGCGGCGCGCTCGGCATCGTTCATCAAACTTTCACGATGGCCACGGCGGGCGTTGAATAATCGCAGCCAAGCCTTTTGGTTTGGCTCAATCGCTTCGGTGCCCGTCCATGTTTCGCCCAACAATTCCCAGTAAAGCGCGTCTGATAAAAGCGGATGGCGGCGGATTTCCCAAAAATAATCGAAACGGTTGGAGTGGTTAGACCAAAGCATGTGACGGCGGAAGCCTTCGGCGGCTAGTGCCTGCCGGACTTCCGTCTGAAATGATGTTCGCTTGCCGGATGGTTTTTGTTTCTTCATTTCGTATTTGGTGACGGAAATAGGCCGTAAAATTGTTTTGTCTGTTCCGTGCTCACGCGGCCTTGATAGTGCTCGCGGACGATTTTTTCGCTGTTCCCGTGTTGCTCGGCGGTAAGGCCGTAAGAGCCGCATTGCCGAAAGTAAAAGCTGATGGCCGTGTGCCGCATGGTGTCTTTTGTCTCCGTGGTTATTCCCGCCGCCTTTTTCAAGGCCGGGAATTTGGCATCAAAATTCACCACTTGAAATGATTGCCCCTTGTACCGTTCCAGCCACGCCGCCAGCGTGTCATTGATTGCCACCGTGCGGCCTTTGCCCGTCTTGGCTGATTCAGCCGTCACGCGGATTTCGCGGTCACTCAAATTGACGTTATCCCAAGACAGCCGTTTGACTTCAAAAGGCCGAAGTCCGGCGAACAGGCTGACGGCGATATAAGCGGCCATGCCGTTTTTCTCGGCGGCGCGTAACAGCTTTTCAGATTGCTCCACCGTCAGGATTTCAGGCTCGCCGCGCTTTTCCTTTTCGATGTTCACTTCCGAAGCGGGGTTTCTGACAATCCACTTGCGCGGGCGGATGGCGCACCAGCTAAAGAAACGGCTGATGGCCCGCTTGTCATTGCTCTTGGATGTTTGCGACACGTCCAGCTTGCCTAAATAGCCTTCAATCTGTTCGGGCGTCACGTCGCAAAGTTTTATCATTCCAAGCTGATTGACGAAAGGTCGGGTGCGGTTGCGAAGTGATCGCCGGGACAGTGGCCGCAAGTCGCAAATGTTGTTTCCGCTTTCATCGGGCGCACCGTCCAGCCATTTTTCAAAGGCGGCAAATGCTTCGTCGGCGGTCGGGCTGGTGGCAACGTGAGCCGCCGCGCCTTGCGCCTTCCAAGTGGTGACAGCCCGCAAAAGGGTGTTCGGGTCGGGAATCAGGGTGAAGGCACTTTCCGCAATCCTTAGTTGTTCCTCATTCAACCATGTTGCCCGCCGTAGATGCAACTCAGTCGGCTGGGATTTATACTCAGCCAGCAATTCCGCATGGCGGGCTTCCGCGCTGTCCCTGTCGGGATGGTTTTCACGGATACGAGTGCCGTCGCGCTTGGTGCCGCTCACGCGATACGATACGCTGCCGCCCCTGTTCGGAAACTCC
>JBEKFD010000400.1:0-6561 GCA_050013495.1 Occallatibacter sp.
TTTGGCGCATTTTTCTGTCCCGCCTGATCGATGAATGGAACGGCTTGTTCGCCCTGCAAGGCCCGCAAGCCCGCAATACTCAACTTCAATACGCCTGAGCATCACTTTTTCAGGATCGACTAGTTATGATTTCTTCAATACTCAAAGGATAACTGGCCAGTGGTTCGAGAGGAAACGATCCGGAATCAGTTGGGAGTCGCTCTCCCATGTCTCGTCTGCCGCGGCGGACGAGATGTGCGGCACCCGGCTATCTGCCTTGGAAGTACACGGCTGCGTCGATGGCGAAGTCCTGCTTGTTTCCCTCACAGACTCCGGGCTGGTATGTCCATGTCTTCGCCAACCGCCCCGCAGGTCATGAGAAGAGACAGCGCTAGACCAAGCATCAGCTTCATATTCCGAGTATGTTGAGCCAAAAGGTTCATTTCCAGATGGAAATTCGTTGTAGAGTTTTTGCGCGGTTATGTTCGGTCTCCCAGGCCTTCCGCCGCGGCGCGAGACATGGGGCGCCCGGCACCTTGCAGACCGGACGCTATTGCACTGTGCCTGTCGTCGTGATTCCGGCGGCGAAGGGGACATAGGGAGCACCAGTCACCGGGGTCAGGAATCCCGTACTCAAATCGATGCTGTAAGCGGCAACGGCCCCGGAACCTGGCGACTGGCTGTACACGCAGTAGAGGTACTTGCCGGAGATATCGACAGCCATTCCGGAGGGCATCCCTTCCACTTCCGCTACCTCGCCGTTAGGCAGGTTGCCAACCACCGGCGTCAGCAGCCCAGTGTTGGGGTCAATGGCGAACGCAAAAATCTGGCCCGCAATCTCGTTGCTGGCGTAGACGTATTTACCCGTGGGCTCCACGACCACGGTGTTCACGCCAGGGTTGGAAGAACTGACCCCTACCGACCGGCTTCCAATCACAGAAAGGAGCCCATCGGCGCCGATGGCGAATTCCCAAATGGTGTTGGATAACGGGTCGGCAGAATACGCAAAACGTCCGCTGGGATCGACAGCAATCCAATTCTGACTTTGACCCACGGCCAAAGACCCGGGGCCGTCCGGGACCAAGATGTCGCCAAAGACTTCGAACATGTTGATGCTGTGTCCAGCATAGTTCGCCACATAGATGAACTGGTTGCTCGGTTCACCTGTAATGAAGACGGGCTGGGCATCGGTGTCGATCGTTGCTTGTCCATTTGTGGGCACGCCGGAAACCAGGTCGTATATCCAGACGGAGTGGTCGGCGGCTCCCTGCATGGTGGCGTAGAGGTAGGTTCCGGTAAGGTCGGTGGTCAGTCCGGTGGGTTGATTTCCCGAGGTAAAGGGGCTTCCTGTCAACAGGCTCAGCCCGGTATCCGAAATACTGTAGCCGGATAATTCGTTGGAGCCCGATCCACCGGCGTAGGCGTAGATGCCGAATGGGTCGGTCGTCATCGATTGTGGACTGGAGCCTGAAGCGACGGGTGCAGAAAGATTGTTCAAATTGCCAGTGGCCGGATCGATGGTGAACTGGGTAATGGTGCCGCTGCCGGTCGCGTTGGTCACATAAAGCTGGGTGGGGGTGAAGCTCAATGCCGACGGACCGGAGACGATTCCGAGCTGGCTCGGATACGCAGCTCGAATGGCGCTGACTTTGCTCAGTTCCCCGGCACCGTTTCCCCTTGCAATCGAGTAGACCCAGATTTCGAACGAACCGTTATTGGCGACATACAGGAACTGCCCTGCTGCATCCACGGCCATTCCGGAGGGCGACTGACCAACCGGATAGGAGAAACCCAACTGCATGGGGGTCAGCGAGCCGTCCGCGGCAAGGTTGAAGCCGAACAGGCCGTCGGTGTCGCCGCCGTTGGTGGTGGTCTCCGCGGCCTCCGTCAGATACAGGAAGCTTCCGGTGGGATCGATGGCAATCGCTTGCGGAAGGCCGCCCGAGGACAAGCTCAAAGGCGAAGTTGGCAGGGGCGTTAGCACACCGCTACTCAAGCTGAAAGCGGAAAGCAAAAAATCCGCCTTGTCCAGCGCGTAAAGGACGTTGCCCGAGGGTGAGACCAGGAATTGATCGATTCCTGCGTAGGGAAGAACCGAACTCGTTGCGACCGCCGTTACCGCGCCCGACGCGCCAATCTTGTACGAACCAATCGTCGTTTCAGGTTGTCCTGACGAGGCCACGTAGAGATAGGTCCCGGACGGATCGATCGCCATCGCAGTCGGGTGGATCAAATTACTGAGCAGCAATACCGGGGCGCCGAGGTTCCCAGAAGAATCGACCGGGATGACGGTCAAGTGAGCGTAATCGTCCGCCACGTAGACGAAACGGCCGAGCGGATCGACGGCGGTGCTGGCAAGGTTGTCCTCGGCCCAGCTCGGGTTGCTCAGGACTGCTCCCGTCGGAGCGATCTGTCCCCCCGCACCGATGGAGAAATTCGCGATTGTGCCCGAATCGGGATACACCAAGATCACGTTTTTCTCGTCCGGGAGTATCTGGAACGTGCCGCCGAAGACGCCAGACGCGAGGCTTCGAGCCCGAAGCTGCCCCGTGCCAGGAACAATCGCCTCCACGCCCATCAGTCCGGCGCTGGGAAGATCGAGGAGGTACCGTGAGGCTGAAAGCACCGTCAACGTGGCCGGACCACTGCTCAAAGCCCCATCGCTGGCGGTAATGTTCGCGGTTCCTGGGGCCACGCCGGTGGCAAGTCCGCTGGCGTTAATGGTGGCTACGGAATTTGGACTGGATGCCCACACCACTCCCGTGGTCAGGATCTGCATACTCCCGTCGGAATACTTGCTGGTCGCGGTGTATTGCTGGGTTTGGCCAGCGACGATGGATGCGCTGGCCGGCGTCACGGAAATGGATTGCAGGGTCGCTCCGGTAACGGTGAGTAGTGCCGACGTGCTGGTGACCGTGCCAAGGGTGGCCGTAATGGTCGCGCTTCCCGGCGAAACGCCCGTGGCCAATCCGCTGGAACCGATGGTCGCGATACTGACCGGGGAGGATGTCCAGGTCAGGCCGACGGTGATCGCCTGCTGGCTTCCGTCAGAGTACGTTCCCGTGGCTGTGTATTGCTGGGTGAGGCCGGCAGCGATGGACGCGGTCGCGGGAGCAATGGATATCGCGGTCAGTGTCGGCGCCACGCCCTTCACGGTGAGCGTCTCTGAGCCGGTGATGGGGGCAGCGCTGCCGATGGCAAAGCTGGCAGTAATCAGGGAGGACCCGGTGGCAAGAGTGGTCGCCACGCCGGTGTTGGCCACGATGGTTGCTACTGTCGTCGTTCCCGATGTCCACGTCACAAATGTGGTCAGATTCTGAGTGGTGGAGTCGGAGTACATGCCGGTCGCTGTGAATGGATCAGTCGCACCTGTGCCGACAGTGCCTTTATCTTCGTCTGTAACCGCGATGCTGGCTAGAGTAGGCCCGGTGACCGTCACGGGTGTGGTGAATGTATTCCCGGAGGAGTCTTTTGCGGTCACCGTGACCGTCGCTGCCTGCGCCGTTGCCGAGAGGCCCCTGACATTTCCACTGCTATCGATCGACAGATAGCCTGTGGGCGAGGCAGACCAGGTAACCCCGGTCTCGCTCGGATTGCAACTATTTCCCAGAGCCAACTGCACCTGAGAGCCCACGGCCACCGTCGAAGGCCCGGAGATGCTGGTGTGATTTACGTCGCAATTCGGACTCATATTGCAGGCAAACCACCCCGCCGGCGAGCCCGCCAAAATCCCCAGAGAAACAAACGCCCAAAGGCTGCGCCGCCAACGGCGCAAACCTTGCGGATAACGAGTTTGTTTTTTGAAGTCGGAGCCATCCGGGGCGTTAGCGCAAGCAGGCTTGTCCCCCTCTGCACTCCGCGAACAATCGTATGAACCGGATTCTTTAGTCACGAAATCCCTCAGCCACGATTTGGAAACACGAGTCACCCGAACGGTTTGCCTGCGGGAGAATGGAATCCATGTTACCTGGAAAATCGGCAAAAGGCCTTCATAAACTGTCTGCAAAGAGTTTCTTGGACGAGAATCGGGCCTGGACTCGGTCCCTGTGCTCCATCGAACGTCCAACCCTCAGAGCACTAACTACGAGTCCCGACGTTTCGGTGGAGCGTTCTGGGAGCTATTGGATTGTCGCCTGCCCGCCAGCTACCCCGCGGTAAACATCGCCGGGTGGCAGAGCGTTGACCGGATCCGGAACGCCAATAGATCTCTATTGCGACGCTTGGTTGACCGCGGGAATCTTGCCTGGCGCCTCCAGCAGGAACTTGGGATTGATGCGAGCGTCGTGCCAGCGAACGCCGAACCACAAGTGAGGTCCCGTAGCACGGCCCGTTCCTCCCTCGCGGCCCAGTGTCTCGCCCTTCCTGACTTCCTGTCCGGTCTGGACCTTGATATCCGAGAGATGGAAGTACATGCTGATGAGCCCGTCGCCGTGGTCGATAAACACGGCGTTGCCCTCGAAGAACATTTCATCGGCAAAGACTACCGTTCCCGCCGCAACAGCCAGGATTGGAGAGCCAACCGGCGAATCGTAGTCGGACCCCATGTGAGCCTGTTCAGCCAATTTGCCGTTGTACACCCGCTTCACTCCGAACGACTTGCCTACGCTCATCGGCCTTACCGGCGCCCCCAGGGGCAGGGTAAACTGCGCCGGCCCTTCTTGGGTCCTCCATATCTTGCCCAGCAGCACCTGGTCGCCCGCGTCACGCTTCAGGTCCTCCTGCGAAGGGTTGGCCTGGGGAATGTCGGGAAGGGTAATCTCCTCGGTCCCATAGTCGTTCGCCTCCACGAGGATGCGGGCGAGCTTTTTTGGCTCCGGGTTTGGCCCCGTGCCCCAGAGCGAAATGGCGATAGGTCCCGGCTTATCCAGCAGGTCGATCGGGTAGTAGCAGATACCTTCCAGCGCGGCCCAGGTGCGCCCTCTCATGCTGCAGCGCGTCGCGCCGGGAGCCGCCCAGCGGACCAGCGTGCCTGGAGCCGCTGAGATGGTTGCTTCATGCCCTTGTGCCGTCGAGACCGGGGGCGGAATGAAGCAGACCAGCGCCAATGTTGCAAAGACGATACCGCGAAGATGAATGACCATCGTGAAGTCTCCAATGCACAGAGAGTTCGAAGTTGTACCTGCGCGATGCGCGAACGGGCAAATCATGGATTCCCAATTTCGAATTCCTAGTCGCCGCATGAATGCACGCGCGAAGAATCAAGATCGTTGAGAAACTTAACAGGGCGCGACTTGAGCTTTCTGTTCAAAACGGCACAGCGGCATGAGCGGAGGGGAACGCCGTAGATGCTTGAGAACCGAAATTATGCCTGCTGTCGAGACGTCTCCAGCGCCAGCCATCACCTCCGTGACGGACCCACTTCGGTGGGAGACTTGGTTCCGGGCGGATGGTCTCCCATCCGGGCATTACCCTTCCTCGCCGGGTAATTTGCAGATTGCCCGTAACCCAGAGGTCAAGGCTTCGCTGAGTGGCCGCTGAGTACAAAGGCGAATCTGCGCCAGTCCAGGTCGCAATACATCGAGAATTGCGACAGCACCATTATTCAAAGTAAGGTTTAAGAAGCTTTCTTCGACCTCATCAGAAGCTCTACCCCGATATCAGTGACGTTCCCTGGAGGGATCATCTTCTGAAATAATTGGCCAGCGGTGGGGTCTTCGGGTTTCAGGATGTCTATTCGCTCCGATCCGCGCTCAAGAATTAGATGGTCCGAGGAATTGGAGATGATCTTCCACTTTTCAGACATAAACCCTCCATGGCAAAATCCGCCACCATTGTACGACCAACCGCTAAGGTCCGGGTATCAAATGGCGGCAACAGACCGATGCGTCAATTGAGCCAGGTTGCAGTCCGCTTTCCGAGTTCTGGGTGTCGGTAGCCAATCCGGACAGAACCAAGCTTCAGCTCAATGCGCGGGGTTCGACGTGTTGAGGGAGACGGTGGCAGGCGAAGCCGGATAGGGGAAGTAGAGCTGGTTACCGTCCGGGTCCGCGATGACCATGAGCCGGTAGCCCCACTCGCCGTCCTTCACATCCACGCCGCGCCCTTCCAGTTCCGCGCGCAGGGCAGCCAGCACGCCGTGATCGAGCGAGATAAACATCAGGCCGTTGCCCACCTTATCGGGCCATTGAGAAGAGAGAATGAGCTCGCAACCCTTCCGGTCGACCTGCGCGACATACGCTTTGCCATCCTCCTCATATCGCCACGGTTGCGTGAACCCGAGCTGCTTCACGTAGAAATCGAAGGACCTGTCGATATCCGCCACGAACAGCACAGGCCTCGTGTACCATTTATCGCTCATGATGTTCTGTTCCCGTTTGCCGCGATCGAATTCGACGTTCCGCCAACGGCGAGTTATAAGAATAACTTTGCGAAATCGATGGGCGCAAACACCGCAGGATCCAGCAACGGGGTTGTGGCTGGTGGGTCGCCAATCCGGACGTTAACCGCTAGCAGCCTGTGGTGAAAGTCCAAAGCGCTTTCAAACGTTCCTCAGGAGCTAGAGCCCATCGTTTCTTATCAACCGTTCGTGGCACGGCTAAAGTCGTGCCATTTCAAATCCTGACCTTCACTACAGGCTGCCAG
>JBEKFD010000401.1:0-2735 GCA_050013495.1 Occallatibacter sp.
CTTGGGCGGCAATACGCCGCTGCTCCTGTTGAAGCGCAAGGTGAAGAAGATGATCGAGGAAGAGAATACGGCGCACCCGCTCACCGACGAGCAGATCACCACCGCGCTGCAGCACGAAGGCATTAATGTGACACGCCGCACAGTCGCCAAGTACCGCGAAGATATGAAGATTCCTTCAACGCACCAAAGACGGGTTCGCCCCTGAAGGGGCGTAGCCGAGCCGCGACCGTTAGGCAGCGGTTTTTGTTTTGTTCGGTACGGAGGGACGTATGAAGATCACATACACAGGCAGGCAAGTGGAATTGGCTCCCGGGCAACTGAAGAAAATTGAGACTCAGTTTGCCAAGGTAGGCAAGCTTTTGGATGGACGCGAGGAACGAGAAGCGCACGTGATCTTGTCACTGGAACGGCATCTGCACCAGGCCGAAATCACGGTGAACTTCTATAACCACAAACTGGTCGGCATCGGCTCCAACGTCGACCTGATCAACGCTATCCATACCGCGATCGAGAAACTGGAAAAGCAAAGCATTAAGGTCCGCGCCAAGTTTCGGGACAACAAGCGGACGCCGCACAAGGAAGCGGCCGCCGCTGCTTCCGAACCGGCCGCCGAACCGGAAGAACCGGAAATCCAGCGCCACGTGAATCGCATCAATCACCACGAGCGCCGTAAGCCCATGACCCTGGAAGAAGCTCTGCTCCAGATGGAGAAGGGCGGCGACTATATGGTCTATCGCGACGCCGAAACCAGCCGTGTGGCTGTCCTGGTGCGCCGCCGCGACGGCAATTTCGACCTCATCGAGGCCTGAAGCGGCGGATGGCGAACCAGAGGGAGCCGGTCAAAAAACGCCGCGCCACGGACCGGCCCGCGGAACTGGTGATCATCACCGGACTCAGCGGCTCGGGCAAGGGATCGGTCCTCAAAGCGCTGGAAGACCTCGGCTATTATTCTGTCGATAACCTGCCGGTCGACTTGATTCCCAAGTTCGCCGAGCTGACGCAGGATTCCGCCAGCATTCGCGCCGCGGCCCTGGTAGTGGATGTGCGGGAAGGCGAAGGGCTGAAGCGCTTTCCAGCGATCTACTCCCGGATTCGTAACAAGGTGAAGACCCGGCTGGTGTTTCTGGAGGCCGATGACAACGCCATCCTGCGGCGCTTCAGCGAAACACGGCGTCCGCATCCTCTGGGCACGGAGAACTCCATTGCCAAGAGCGTCAAATCCGAGCGCCGCCAGCTGGCGCCCATCCGGGCCATGGCTGACCTGATCGTCAACACCTCCAAGTTTACCGTTCACGAACTGCGGGACTTTATCAAGGAGAGCTTTCGCGGCGAGCGCGACGAATCCAAGATCATGGTGTACGTCACCAGCTTCGGCTATCGCCACGGGGTGCCGGCCGATAGCGATCTGGTCTTCGACGTCCGTTTCCTGCCGAACCCGAACTACATTCCCCGCTTCAAGAAGCTGACGGGACGGCATCCGCAGGTGGCCAAGTACATCCGTTCGTTCCCGCAAACGGTAGAGTTCATCGACCGCATCTCGGAACTGCTGATTTACCTGATGCCGCATTACATCCGGGAAGGCAAGAGCTACCTGACTATCGCGTTCGGATGCACCGGGGGGCATCATCGTTCGGTGATGATCGCGGACGAGATTCGGAAACGGCTGGCGCAGGCGGGCTTTCGGGTGAAGGCCACGCATCGGGATATGGCGAAGGCTGTGTAGGTCTGCTCATCCAGAGTTTTCATCACCTTTCAAAGTGGTATAACAGTCATATCGATGCGCTTCGGCTTTGATCCCCGAAAGAGCAAACTTCTCAGGGAGAATCCTCGGCGTGGCGTAGGCTTCGAGGAGGCGCAGGAGTTGTTTTCCCAGCCTTATTGGCTCGATCGCCGGTCCGACTTTCCAGAGCAGTTTCTGGCCGTCGGCTGGGTGCGCGGCCGGCTGTATTCCGTGATCTTTGAAGTCAGAGAAGACAACGAGGGCGAAGTCTTGCACCTCGTTACCCTGTGGAAGTCGACGAAGGAGGAAATTCGATTGTATGAAGAAAGCTCATAAATCAGTTAGGCCGATTTCTGCCGAGGCGATTGCGCGGCTAGCCGAACGAGGCGAGGACGTTTCGCGCTTCTTCATGGGACAAGGCCGCATGGTTCAACCGATTCAGCGCGTGAACGTGGACGTCACTGCCAGCATGCTGGAGGAATTGGATAAAGCCGCGCAGGACCTCAACGTAAGCCGTCAGGCGGTCATCAAGACGCTGGTCCGCCAAGCGCTCGATCAACACTATCTTGCACAACGCGCCCGACGGCCGCAAGCGTCGTCATAGTGGGTTGGCGTCCGAAAACATGTCGCTTTATGGCGCACCAATTCGCCTGCCTCACGGCCACGAACGCAACAACTTACCGGTCCCTGCGGAAAATGCGATAGCCCCAAGCCTCCAGCGCCATTGACGGCAGGGCAGTCGGACGGGGCGTCTCCACGCCAGGTGTGACTTCCTTGAAACCGGCTGGGGCGGCATCCACCAGCCCCAGGAATGGCTGATTTGAGAAGTTGATCGCTACCAGGAATTCTTCGTTGGCGTCCCGGCGCAGATAGCTCACAATGCGGGCATCGTCGGAATTGGTCAGCCACTCCGTCTCGCCTTGCTGGAGGGCGGGATGCGCGCGGCGCAAAGCGACCATGCTGGCGTAAAAGCGCGGAAACTCGGGGCGGCGTTCGGCGATTTTCCAGAACACCG
>JBEKFD010000402.1:0-8831 GCA_050013495.1 Occallatibacter sp.
CTAGAAGGGGAAGGAGGGACGGATGCGTTGGAGGGGCTCGAATTGAAAATGAATTGTAAGACTAAAGCTGCCGGCTTCGTACACGATCAACATCCCGATACCGATCGGCACCTAGGTAGTCATTCTGTTGACCTAGCGGGTTTCAGAAGAAGGGCCTGATTGGGTTAAAACGCGCCGAGCGCATGCCGCAGGTGCTAGAGCCCACGTCGATATTGAGGCACTTGCGGCACGGCTGAATTCATGCCCTGTTACAAAGCCATCGCGAATCTGAATTGATGGAAGGCTGAAGATAGAACAGTAAATGCAGATCGCGCGTCCGTTCTATTCCAAACGGACGCGCGTCCCTGCAACCGGTGCTCAATTCGATATGTTCGACATGCACTTCACGGTGCCGCTATTCCCCTGGTTGTCGTACACCGTCACCGTGTAGTTGTAGTTCCCGGTCGACTGCGGTGTACCCGAGATCACTCCCGACGAGGAGATGCTCAACCCCTGCGGCAGATTCGCGCACTTGAAGGTATAAGCTCCGCCCCAGCCGCCGTTGCCTGAAATTTGCACTGGGTTGATGGAATGACCCTTGTGTCCGTCGGCACACCGGCCGTTGCCGCCCACCGGCGGGCACACCTTGATGGAGCAATTGAAAGTGGCCTTGTTACCCTTGCTGTCGGTTACGGTCACGGTGTAGTTGAATGTCCCGTTCACCGTTGGCGTGCCGGAGATGGTCCCGCTCGATGAGATGGTCAAACCGGCAGGGAGCCCCCATGCCGAGAAGGTGTACGGTCCACCTGCGCCACCGCTACCAACCAGCGTCACCGGCTTGATCGGCGAACCCTGCGCGGCATTGATGGTCACGCAAGACATGCAGATCGGCGAACCGGTAATGACGATGGTGCAATTAACAGTTCCCTTATTTCCCTTGCTGTCCGTGATGGTGACGGTATAGTTGAATGTTCCGCTCACCGTCGGCGTTCCGGAGATGGTTCCCGAACTGGAGATGGTCACGCCTGCCGGCAGTCCGGTAGCCGTGAACGTGTAAGGTCCGCCAACGCCGCCGCTCCCCACCATCGTCACCGGCGTAAGAGCGACGCCCTCCTTCCCACTGTCGCAGGCACACTTCGAGGTCACAGGAGGCGGAGCGTTTACGGTGATCGAGCATTTCACCGTCCCCGAGTGTCCGGAGTTGTCGGTGACCGTCACGACGTAGTTAAAGGTTCCGCTCACCGTCGGGGTGCCCGAGAGGACGCCCGACGAGGAGAGGGTCAGCCCAGCCGGCAGCCCCGTTGCCGAGAAGGTGTATGGTCCGCCCGATCCGCCACTCCCGGTCAGCGTTACCGGCGAGATGGCGACACCCTCGGTTGCTGTGAGGCAACCGCAATTGGCGGTTACCGGGGGAACAACCGTCACCGAGCAATTCAGCGTGCCGGTGTGCCCGGCTGCGTCGGTTATGGTCACCGTGTAATTGAAGGTTCCTGTGACCGTTGGCGTTCCGGAGATCGTGCCGCCGGAGGAGATGGACAGGCCAGAAGGCAGACCCGTTGCCGTGAAAGTATACGGACCACCCGAACCGCCACTCGCCACCAGCGTTACCGGTGTGATTGCGATGCCCTTTATTGCGTTGATATACACGCAAGTCGCGCTCACCGAAGCGATGATGGTGATGGGGCAGGTGCCGGAGGCTACGATGCCCTTGGCGTCCTTGACCTGGATGCTGAAGGAGCCGGGAGCCGTGGGCGTACCGGTAACTGCGCCGGTCGAGGTATTCAGCGTGAGGCCGGCGGGAAGCGTGCCGACGATTGAGAAGGTGTAGGGAGCTGTTCCGCCGGTGACCGTGGGAGTGCCGCTGTTAAACGAGACTCCTACCTGGCCACTGGTAATCGCGGTGCAGCTGAGGGAGGGTCCCGCAATGATGGTAATCGGGCAAGTGCCGGAGGCTACGACGCCGTTGGCATCCTTGAATTGGATGCTGAAGGAGCCGGGGGCTGTGGGCGTACCGGAGACTGCGCCGGTCGAGGAATTGAAGGTGAGGCCGGCGGGAAGTGTGCCGACGACGGAGAAGGTGTAGGGAGCCGTGCCGCCGGTGACCGTGGGTGTGCCGCTGCTAAATGGAACGCCGACTTCGCCGCTGGTGACTGCAGTGCAGCTCAGCGACGGTCCGGCAATGATGGTGATTGGGCAAAGACCGGAGGCTACTACGCCTTTGGCGTCCTGGACCTGGATGCTGAAGGAGCCAGGAGCTGTGGGCGTGCCGGTGACTGCGCCGGTTGAGGGATTCAGCGTGAGGCCGGCGGGAAGCGTGCCGACCACGGAGAAGGTGTAAGGAGCCGTGCCGCCGGTGACGGTGGGCGAGCCGCTGTTAAACGGAACGCTTACCTCGCCGCTGGTGACTGCTGTGCAGCTCAAGGACGGGCCGGCGATGATGGTGATCGGGCAAGTCCCTGAAGCGACGATATTGTTGGCGTCCGTGACCTGGATGCTGAAAGAGCCAGGTGCCGAGGGCGTGCCGGTGACCGCGCCGGTTGCGGGGTTGAGTGTGAGGCCGGCGGGAAGCGTGCCGACCACGGAGAAGGTGTAAGGAGCGGTGCCACCCGTGACGGTGGGCGCGCCGCTGCTGAATAACACACCGACTTCGCCGCTGGTGACCGCGGTGCAGCTGAGCGACGGTCCGGCAATGATGGTGATGGGGCAAGTGCCGGAAGCTACGATGCCGTTGGCGTCCTTGACCTGGATGCTGAAGGAGCCGGGAGCGGAGGGCGTGCCGGTAATTGCGCCGGTGGAGGAATTCAACGTGAGGCCCGCAGGAAGCGTGCCGACTACGGAGAAGGTGTAAGGAGCGGTGCCTCCCGTGACGGAGGGTGCGCCGCTGCTAAACGGAACGCCGACCTCGCCGCTAGTGACCGCGGTGCAGCTCAAGGACGGTCCCGGAACGATGGTGATGGGGCAGGTGGTGGTGGCCACTGCGCCCGTGGAGTCGGCCACCTGGATGGTGAACGAGCCGGGTGCCGTGGGCGTGCCGGTGACTTCGCCCGTCAGGGCATTCAGCGAAAGGCCGGCGGGCAATGTGCCGACCACTGAGAACGTGTAGGGAGAGGTGCCTCCGATTACCGTCGCCGCTCCGCTGTCAAACGGAACGCCCACCTCGCCTGCACTGTTTGCCGCGCAGGTCAAAGAAAGCGGTCCGTTAATGATGATCAAGCAACTGGTGCTGGAGTTGCCCACAGCATCCGTAACCTCGACCGTGAAAGTGCCCGCTACTGTCGGGGTCCCGGACACCTCTCCCGTCGAGGGGTTCAGCGCCAAGCCTGCGGGCAGAGTACCGACGATGGAGTAGGTGTAAGGAGGCGTGCCGCCGCTTACATTCATCGGGCCGGAGTCGAACGGCACTCCGACGTCGCCCGTGTTGATCGCCGCGCAGTTCACAAACAGTGGTCCGTTAATGGTGATCATGCAGCTGGTGCTGGAGTTGCCTGTTGCGTCGGTCACCTTTACCGTGAAGGAACCCGATGCTGTCGGGGTCCCAGTCACCTCTCCGGTCGACGGGTTCAGCGTCAGGCCCGCGGGCAGAGTACCGATTATGGAGAAGGTGTAAGGAGGCGTGCCGCCGGTTACGTTCATCGGGCCGGAGTCGAAAGGCACTCCTACGTCGCCGGTGCTGTTCGCCGCGCAGTTCACAATCAGCGGTCCGTTGATGGTGATCGCGCAACTGGTGCTGGAGTTGCCCACAGCGTCGGTCACCCTGACCGTAAAGGTTCCGGAGGCCGTCGGAGTTCCGCTCACATCACCCGTCGAAGTGTTCAGGGTCAACCCCGGAGGCAGCATGCCCACGATCGAGAAGCTGTAAGGCGCTATTCCGCCCGTTACCGTCATTGGCCCGCTGTCAAAGGGCACGCCCACGTCGCCCGTCGAAGTCGCCGCGCAGGTCACCGAAATCGGAGGATACAAGCTTGGCGTGCCATAGAGGGTGCCCTGCGACTGGCCGCTGAAATTCGACGCGAACGAGCCAGTGAAATTGTTTGAGCCGGGTAGACCACCCAGTTCCATCAAAAGGTCGTTGTTTATACTCGGCGCGTTCGTATAGAGTGAAGCCATCGATCCGCCGGTTACTGCAAACCTTAAAGCGAACTCGAATGTATTGCCGTCATAGAAGAATTGTGTAATTTGGCCGGTCAAAAGCGGCGAAGTATATACAGCATTGGTTTCGGGATCGGTTACCTGGCCATTCAAGACAAGGTCCGGCTGCCCCGCGATCGGATTGCCTCCGACCAATTTCCCGGTGTTATCGACCTGGATTGCGATGGACACACTCGGCGCCGGACAGCCGGCGCCGCACAAACCTGTGACGTCCGACGGATCGACAAAGATGACACCATTGGGGATGCCGGTCATCGAAAAAACTTGGGTACCGGCGCTATAACTCGTCAGCCCCAAGGGCTCGGCGGGCTGCGGCGGGACGGGGGAGGAGCGGTCGAATTGAACATACGGCGTGTACACCGGGAGGAGGGGGAGGGAATTGTTTTGGGCAAACGCTGCGCCAACGAACGATAGGGCAGCCAGAAGACATCCTGAAATCTTTTTTGTCACCTGCATAGCGCATCTCTTTCGGTTTCAGTCGAAACTGAGATTGATTTCTCTTTGAGGAACAAACGTCCAATGGCCTCCTGCATGCGCGGCTTACCGCCGGCACCTTGGAGGTCGCGTTCTCTTAACCCAAACAATCGTTTCGGGGGGTGCGTTCTGGGGGGAAGTCACCGTCCACTTTTCACTGCGTTCGCCGGACTCAAAGGCCCGGCTCCCTCTTCAATTCAGAAATGCAAGCGGGCCTCGGTTGCGCCCCGTGTGACTCCAGTAGACCTGGAGTTGAATTTGTATTCGATCCAACTTTGCATCGTTACAGGCCTCAAATCACGATGGGCAGTATTCAGACTTCAGGCTGCGCGAGCAAGTGGATTTTCCCTAGGTATTGCAATTTAGTTTCCAAAGTATCCACTATTAAAATCAATCATTTACGAGGCGTAAACATGCCGTGACATGCAGATTTTTGCATGCTGTGTCCAAGGAAATTCCATCTTCGTTGCGTGAAACTCGGGCAACGCGTTCTTAATCTGGAAGCGAATGTGATTTCGATGGCTTAGCCGACATTCATCATGCAAAGCAGGGGAAATCGTTTTCGGCGGCCATCGAGGGAAAGGAATTGCGCCGTTAATTCGCCGGATACGCCAGTTTGTTCGGCTGCATCGGGTCCGCCCATTTGCCTTCGCTTCCGGGCGATGACTGCGCCTTCGTAGACAGAGTGAGGACGAAGAACGAACCCAATAATTCGACATCAATCGCTCGTCGTCGAAGTCGCCAGCGGTAATTCCTCGTCGAAGAGTTGGCTGCGGCGGCGACTCCCGCAGTGTTATTGCGAAAGGACGATGGAGGCGCGGGCCGCCTTAGTAACCCACCTTTGCAAGAGCCGCCTGCGCAACCGGAACCATCGCTGCAAAGCCGGCGGTGTTGGGGTGCAAGCCGTCCACTGTGAGATTCACGTTCATGGCGCCGGTGTTGGGGTCCACGAGCACGTCGAAGTAGTCCACATAGACCGCACCGGTTTTTGTGCAGAGTGCTTGAATCAATTGATTCAAGGCGACAATTTGTGAATTCGGGCGACGGTCGCTCCAAACATTGCTGGGTGTATCGACCGTGGGGGTAACGGATGCGACCAGCACCTTGATTCCATTGGCTTGGGCCACTTCGGTCATCGAAGTGAGCTGGTCCATTATCTCCGCATTCGTTTCTGGCCCGGTGTTTCCGCCCAGATCGTTTGTGCCGGCGAGAATGTGCACGACGGCCGGACTCAGCTTGACCACATCTTCCCAGAAGCGGACCAGCATCTGCTCCGTAGTTTGTCCCACGATGCCCCGGTTGACGAAGGGCTGAACCGCTTGCAGCGAGCCTTCACCGTACGGGGAGCCTTCGTCCCAGGCAACGGTAATGGAATCCCCAATGAGCACCAGGCGTGAAGGGTTGGGAGGACCTGAGATCAGGGTTTGGTCGGCAGCAGCATACTGGGCAAATTGAGCCCAATCGGCCGGATAGATGAACGGCGAGGTATTGAACGAGAGATTAAAGGTGCAGCTGGCGCCAACACCCATCGTGGTCGGACAGTTCGTGGTCTGTGCAACATTGTCCGTGTAGCTTTCCCCTGTCAGCAACGGAGCGCCCGTGAAACTGACGGCGGAAGGCCCGGTATTGGTCAGAGTAAACACCGCTGTGGCCTGCGGAGAAATCGCCGTCACAGCGCTCGCTGACGCTGCCGCCGAGCCACCGCCCGACACCGTCACCTGGTTGGTCACGGACGCGGGCGGAATCAACGAGACATCCACGGTGATCGTCACCGCCGGATAGCTGGCCCCCGCGGCAAGAGCGTCGCTGCGTGTGCAGACAGTGCCCGTGCAGCTCCATCCGGTTCCGGACATCGAAACGAGGGTCAGCGCGGCAGGCAGTGTCTCGGTCAGGGTTACCGTGCCGGAGGTCGGACCCGCACTGGGTCCGTTGCTCACCGTCGACGAGTACGTTGCCCCCCACTGCCCGACGGTGAAGCTTGCGGCGCTCGTATCCGTCACGCTGAGCACGGCTGTGCCAATTGGATTGACAATCGTCTGATCGGTAGCCGAAGCGGGCGAGAGAGCTCCGCCGCCGGAGACAGTCACCGTGGCTGGCTGGGGCGAAGTGGCATTCGCGGCCACGTTCACCGTGACTGTCACCTGCGGATAGCTGGTTCCCGCGGCCAGCGCGTCGCTGCGTGTGCACGCGGCGCCCGTGCAGCTCCATCCAGTTCCGGACATGGATACCAGGGTCAGGCCGGATGCCAGAGTCTGCGACAGCGTGACCATGCCCGCGGTGGGACCGGCGCCGGCTGCGTTGCTCACCGTGACCGTGTAGGTTGCGCCCGTTTGCCCCTGCGTAAAGGGCAGGGCGTTGATTTCAGTCACGCTGAATACGGGTACGGCGATGATCACCGTGTTGTCGGTGGCCGAGACCGGCGCTGAGGTTCCGCCGCCGGAGACGGTGACCTGGGCAGCCTGGGGTGAAGTGGCGTTGGCGGCCACGTTGACCGTGACCGTGACTGCGGGGTAGCTTGCTCCGGGCGCCAGAACATCGCCGCGGGTGCAGACGGCGCCGGTGCAGCCCCATCCGGCGCCAGTCATCGACACGAAGGTCAGTCCCGAGGGCAGCGCCTGCGACAGCGTGACTGTGCCCGAGGTGGGGCCGGCAGCCGCGCCGTTGCTCACGGTGACCGTGTACGTTGCCCCCAACTGGCCCTGGGTGAAGCTGGCGGCATTGGTTTCCGTCACGCTGAGAGCGGGCGTAGCGCTATTCGCGATCGGGGTGCTGTCGGTTGCCATGGCGGGTGAAACCGCTCCACCGCCGGAGACGGTCACTTGGGCTACCTGCGGCGAAGTCGCATTTACGGCCACATTCACCGTCACCGTCAGCGCCGGATAGCTTGCCCCCGCGGCAAGCGCGTCGCTGCGCGTGCACACCGCGCCCGTGCATCCCCATCCGGTTCCAGACATCGACACCAGAGTCAGCGCCGAAGGCAATGTTTGCGCCAGCGTGACCGTGCCCGATGTAGGGCCGGCGCCGACGGCGTTGCTCACCGTTACCGTGTACGTTGCCCCGGACTGTCCCTGCGTGAAGCTGCCGGCGTTGGTTTCCGTCACGCTCAGTACAGGAACTCCATTCTGTGAGATCAGCACTGCCTGCCCGCCGATCGTCAAACTCCCCTGTCGCGAGGAGCCGCTATTGGGGGCGACAGAATAGGAGACGGAACCCGACCCCGTGCCGTTCTCGGGGGATGAAGTGATGGTTATCCAGGCGCTATTGCTGGTTGCGGTCCAGCCGCATTCCGGAGTCGTTGTGATCGTAACAGTCCCCGTTCCGCCCGCGATGCCGAAGGTTGGCTGGGACGAAAAGGCGAACGCGCACGTCGACATCGAAGTCAGGAATGCGTCGGTTGCTCCGCCGCCGTAGGTGGATTGCAGCGCCGATGCAATGGGGAAGTTTGCGGAAGCCGTTGAGCCTGCGATGTAGGCATTGTAGAGACTATCGACAGCCACGCCGTACCCGAAGTCCTCCCCGGAGCCGCCGAGGTAGGTAGAGAAAGTGAACGCAGTTTCAGGAGCGTTGATCTTCGTCAGGAACGCGTCGTCGGCGCCGGCCTGGGTCTTTTGAATTGGGTTGACGGTTGGGAAGTTCGTGGACGCGGTATTCCCAGTCACATAGATATTGCCAAGCTGATCCACGCTGACGGCCCGCCCCACGTCGGCGCCGTTTCCGCCAAGATAGGTGGAAAACAGCAGGGTTCCGGTGGGACTGAGCTTGACTACGAACGCGTCATCGAGACCGCCGCCGAAGGTCGCCTGAATGGGATTCAGCGTAGGGAAGGTCAACGAGTAAGTAAAACCTGTAATCACCAGGTTGCCTTCCGGGTCCACCGCGCCTCCGCGCACGCCATCCTGAGCCACCGATCCACAAACATAGGTGGCGTAAACCGGTACGCCGGAAGGGTTGAGCATGGCCGCCCATCCATGGGGACTGCTGACGCCCTGGCCTTGCGTCCAGCCGCAGAAGTGGGGCTGGAAAGCATTCAACACGGGAAAGTTCGTCGACGTGGTATTTCCATAGAAAAAGAGGTCGCCGTTCTGGTCGAACGCCATGCCTTCGCCATAGTCGGCGCCCGTGCCTCCGAAGTAAGTGGAGTAGACAAAGCTTGAGCCGCCGGGCGCGATCTTGGTGGCAAAGGCATTGGCGGAACCGAGGAGCGTGGATTGCGTCGCATTGTGGACGGG
>JBEKFD010000403.1:0-3723 GCA_050013495.1 Occallatibacter sp.
GGCCGGGGTTGGCGGATATGCGGGCGGGGAGCTGGCGCGGTTACTGCTGGCTCATCCCCGGCTGGCTGAGAACAAGCCACTGTTTCTTGGCCGCGTGGCGGATGACGCGGCGGGCGGACGAGTGGCGCTGGAGCAGCTTCATCCGCAGCTCGCACTGGGCGAGGGTAAGCGGCAGCCGGAGGTGCGCACGTTCAGTTGGGAGCTGATTCGCGAGGCAGGCACGGAGATTGTGTTTTTGGCGCTGCCCCATGAGAATTCGCGGGAATGGGCTCCAGAGTGGCTGGAGCATGGGGTTCGGGTGATCGACCTGAGTGGAGCTTGGCGGCTGAACGATGCAGCAAACCGGGCGGTGTACAAGCTGCACGATGCGGATCCAGCGTTGGCCGAAAAGCTACAGGCTGAAGCGGTGTTTGGCGCGCCGGAGCTGCATCGCGAGGCGATTGCAGCGGCGCGGATGGTGGCGAACCCGGGATGCTACGCGACGTCGATCATTCTGGCGCTGGCGCCGCTGTTGCGCGCTGGGTTAGTGGACGTGGACCATGGGATTGTGTGCGATGCGAAGAGCGGCGTGAGCGGCGCGGGCAAGGCAGCGACGGCGAAGACGCACTTTATGTACGCGGCGGACAATCTGTCAGCGTACGCGGTCTTCGGGCATCGCCATACAGGCGAGATGCTGGAGCAGCTTGGACTGAAGGCGGAGCAGATGCAGTTCACGCCGCACTTGCTGCCGATTCCGCGTGGAATTCTTTCGACGATCTATGTGCGGCTGGCGAAGCGCATGGAGCCGGAGCAGATTGAGGCATGCCTGCGGATGTTCTATGCGACGAGCCCGATGGTGCGCATTCATGCGACACCGGAGTTGCCACAGATCCAGCATGTAGTGCGTACCAATTACATTGATCTTGGATTTGAGCTGGCGAAGGATGGGCAGCGGCTGGTTGTGGTGTCGTGCCTGGACAACCTGCTGAAGGGCGCGGCGGGCCAGGCGGTGCAGAATATGAATGTGATGTGCGGCTGGGACGAAGTGGAGGGCCTGCTGTGAAATACGTAGTCAAACTGGGTGGCGCCTCCATTGAAGACAAGAAGCTGCTGCACGAGTGCGGCAAGGCGATCTTCGAGCTGGTGCGCGACGGCAACCAGGTGGCGCTGGTACACGGCGGCGGAAAACAATTGACCGCGACGCTGGCACAGATGGGCAAGAAGAGCGAGTTTGTGAGCGGACTGCGGGTGACGGATGCGGAGACGCGCGATGCGGCGCTGATGGTGCTGGCTGGGCGCGTGAATAAGTCTTTGGTGGCCGCGCTGCGCACGCATGGGCAGTCTGCGATGGGGCTGGCGGGCGGCGACGGCAACGTCTTCCGCGCGCGCAAGAAGAAGACAGTGCCCGACCTGGGATTCGTGGGAGAGATTGCGGCGACCGATCCGCTATGGCTGGAGGCGATCTGGAAGATGGAGGCTGTGCCGGTGATCTCGTCGATTGCGTTGGGATTCGACGGCGAGTACTACAACATCAACGCCGACGAAATGGCCGCGGCGTGCGCAATCTGCACTAAGGCCGATGCGCTGGTGTTCCTAACGGACGTTCCCGGCGTGAAGGGCGCGGACGGCCAGGTGATGCGCTGGCTGTCGTTGAAGGATGTACCGGAGTTGGAACGGCGGGGAGTTGTTACCGGCGGAATGCTGCCCAAGCTGAATGCTTGCCGCGACGCGCTGACCCACGGTGTAAAGCGGGTGAGAATTCTGCCCGCGGAGGTTGCGTATTTATTACCGGACCTGTGCTCGACCAAGGTCAACGATGGAACGGAGGTCATGGTGGCATGAGTGAACCTATGTATGAAGGTCAACTGAAACTGGCATCGATCCAGGCGGCAGAACAGAAGCTGATGCTACAGACATACCAACGCACTCCGGTGCTGTTTGTGGGCGGCAGGGGTGTGACTCTGCGCGACGAGCAGGGAAACGAGTACCTGGACCTGCTGAGCGGGATCGGGGTGATGGCGCTGGGCTACGCGCATCCGGCGGTGGATGCGGCGATTGCGGCACAGAGCAAGCGGCTGCTGCATACTTCGAACCTGTTCTATCACGAGCACACGGCGGAGCTGGCGCTGCGGTTGACCGAGATGAGCGGGCTGGACCGGGTGTTCTTCTGCAACTCCGGCACAGAGGCGTGGGAGGCTGCGCTGAAGTTGGCGCGTGCGCACGCCGGACTGCTGCGATCGGAAGGGAAGAGGGTTGGGACGCGTTTTCTGGCGGTGGAGCAGAGCTTCCACGGGCGGACGATGGGCGCAGTGGCGACGACGCACAAGGAAAAATATCGTTTGCCGTTTGAACCGGTGATGGGGGGCGTGGAGTTCGTGCGCTTCAACGATGTGGCGGACCTACGCGCGAAGTTCCACGATGCGCAGGCTGAACCGGTCTGCGCCATCTGCATCGAGGCGGTGCAGGGCGAAGGCGGAGTTCGTCCGGTGAGCCGGGAGTTTATTACGGCGGCGCGCGAGCTGTGCGATTCGACCGGAGCGCTACTGCTGGCCGATGAGATCCAGTCCGGCATGGGGCGGACGGGCGAGTGGTTTGCCTATCAGCACTACGGAATTCTGCCGGACATTACAACCGTGGCCAAGCCTATGGCGAGTGGACTGCCGATAGGCGCGATGCTATGCACGGAGGAGGCTGCGCGCGCTTTTACGCCGGGCATGCATGGAACGACCTTCGGCGGCGGGCCGCTGGTGTGCGCGGTTGCCATTGCAGTGATCGACACTATGAAGCAGACCAACCTGCTGGCGCATGTGCGCGATGTGGGCGGCTACTTCAAGGACCGGCTGGAGTGGCTGCGCAAGGGACACGATTGCATTACCGCGGTGCGCGGCATGGGCTTGATGCTGGGCATTGAGATTGACTCGGAGGAACTGGCCAAGCGCGCGGCCGCCGCGATGCTGGACCAGCACATAATTGTGAATCGCACCAGCGAGACGGTGCTTCGATTCTTGCCGCCATTCATTCTGGAGCGCGCGCAGGTAGACCGGGCCATTGCGGCGCTGGATGGAATTCTGACAAAACTTACCTTGAATAGTGCAGCATTGGCCGGCCGAGCGCCGGCAGGAGAAGATTCCCATGAGTAGTAAAACTGTGGTGATGAACCCGAAGCCCGAAGCCAACGCCGAACCTACGCGGTCCTCCAAGCAGCTTGGCATCCAATCCGACAGCGCATTTTCGGAGGCATCCAAGCGCCTGAGCGGGCGCGACCTGTGCTCCATCGCCGACCTGACAGTGGAGGAGATGGCAGCGATCATGGAGCTATCGCACGCGGTGAAGGGCAATCCCGAGGACTTTCGCCATTCGCTGGACGGGCGGCAGATGGTGCTGTTTTTTGAGAAGGCGTCGCTGCGCACGCGGCTGACGTTTGAGGCGGCGATCAACACTCTGGGTGGCAACGCGCTGTTCGTGGACCAGACGCAGTCGCCGCTGGGCGAACGAGAGTCCATACCGGACATGGCGCACAATGTCGAGCGCTGGATGAGCGTGATCGTGCTGCGCACCTACTCGCATGAGACGATTACCGAGATGGCCAACTGCTCGCGCATTCCGGTGATCAATGCCCTCTCCGATCTGGAGCATCCGTGCCAGGCGATCGCGGACTTCTTTACGCTGGAAGAGCGCTTCGGCTCGGCTGAAGGCCTGCACTTTACCTATGTGGGCGACGGCAACAATGTATGCCATTCGCTA
>JBEKFD010000404.1:0-3016 GCA_050013495.1 Occallatibacter sp.
CAGCACACCTGCGCGATTGGCCGCGTACACCCTCAATGAGGTCAGGTGTGTCGTGATGCAGCACCAAGCGCGGCGCTCGAGGAAGTGTCCCGCAATAGCTACGGCCAGCGCCGAACCCTCCTCGGGATCGGTCGCCGATCCCAGTTCGTCCAGCAGCACCAACGACTCCTCGTTCGCCACACGCGCAATCCGGTCCATGTTGAGCATGTGCGCGGAGAAGCTCGAAAGATTTGTCTCAATCGATTGCGCATCGCCGATGTCCGCATAGATAGCCTGGAACATCGGCAGAGTCGCGGCATCTGCGGGAACGGGCACTCCAGCCTGCGCCATCACGGCCAGCAGTCCCGTAGTCTTCAGCGCTACCGTCTTGCCGCCGGTGTTTGGCCCGCTGATGATAAGCTGCCGCGCATCGGGCTCCAGCGCCAGCGTAATCGGCACTGCGGAAGCGCCTGTCCGTCGCAGCCGCAACTCCAGCAGCGGATGCCGCGCTCCTTCAAACGAAAGTCGATCTCCGAAAGTTGGCCGCACGCACTCCAGCTCGTTGGCAAACCGCGCCCGCGCAAAGTGGCTCTCCACCTCGGCCAGCACCGTCGTCCCCAGCAGGATCGCGTCCGCCTCTTCGCCCAGCGCCCGCGTCATCGCCACCAGGATCCGGTGGATCTCGCGCTGCTCTTCGTCCAGCAGACGCTGTAGTTCGTTGTTCTGTTCGATCGTCTCCATGGGTTCCACAAACACTGTCTGCCCCGACGAGGACGACCCATGAATCACCCCCGGTACGCGCTTGCGAAACTCCGCTTTCACCGGAATCACAAACCGTTCACCGCGCACCGTAATCAGCTCTTCCTGCGTCGATCCCTCACTGGCCAGTGCGCGCAACGATTTGCGCAGGCTCTCTTCAATCGCGCGGTGCTGCCGTTCCATGGCCCGCCGAATGCGCCGCAGCTCATGGCTCGCATCGTCCGACAGGCTGCCGTCCGGCTCAATCTTTCCTCGCAGAGCCTGTAGCAGCGGTGCAAACTCGTGTTCAAGCAACTCCGCCGATAGCCCCATAATTCCCGGCCACACCCGCGCCCTGCCCGCCGGCGAGATCAACAGCACGCGCCACGCGGCCACCCGCTCCACCACCGTCAGCAATGCGTTGATCTGTTGAGCTTCCAGTGCTGCGCCTTCAACCCGGGCCTGCTCCAGCATCTCTGTCGAATCGAACAACCCGTGGAAATCGAAGCTCCCGCCGCCGGTCAGCAGATCGCGAATCTCGCCCGTACGCTGTTGTTGTGTCTCGATCCATGCCAAGTCCGCGCACGGCTCCAGCGCCAGCACCCACGCACGCCCCAGCGGAGATGAGGCATGGCCCGCGATCGTCTCGCGCAGCCGTGGCCACTCCAGCGCGGCACCGCTCGCCTCAGTAAGCGGCAACGGAATGTTGGGCAGCAAGCTCACATCTGCTATGGTAGCTGGCAATGCATTTTGATGAGACGTCTCGCACGGAACCATTTCAGCCTGCGACCCGTATCAGAGAGTACAAAGGAAGTTATAGGGAGGCGAACGATGGTCTGTCAGTCATGCGGGTGTCCTGTGGAGGGTGCATTTTGTTCGAAGTGTGGTGCTCCGTTGCCAGCTCCTCCTCCACCGGTCTATGGTGTTCCGCTACCGATCGTGCGTGCCCCGCGCGTTCAAAGCCACTTGCAAATTCTGGGAATCTTCTGGTGCGTCTACGGCGCGTATCGTGCGGTCACGGGAATCTTCGCCGCCCTTATTCTAATGGGCATCTCGACGCCGGGCTTCCTCGGCGGCTTCGGTTCGCCGCGCGACCTTCCATTCATCTCGTTAGTTCCCTGGATGACCGGCTTGGCGACGTTCATCGTGATATTGACCTCCATTGGCGCGGTGCTGGCCATCATCACCGGAGTCTCACTGTTGATGCGCAAGTCCTGGGGCAGGATCTTTGCCATCGTCGTCGCCATCCTCGCCTTGATCAGGATTCCCTTCGGCACCGCGCTGGGGATTTACACGCTATGGGTGCTGGCCCCGTCCACCTCCGCCGTTGAGTACGACGCCATCGCGGACCGTTCTTAGATTGGACGACATACGCACGGCGGACGGTCCGTCGTAGACTAGACCCATGAACTTTCCCGCCACACGCATGCGCCGTCTGCGCCGCACGCCCGCTCTGCGTTCCCTCGTCCGCGAGACGCATCTGCATCCTGGTGCGCTCATCTACCCGCTCTTTCTCTGTCCTGGCGAGGGGGTTCGCAAAGAAGTCGCCTCTATGCCCGGCGTCTTCAACCTCTCCATCGACGAGGCCGTAAAAGAAGCGGAAGCCTGCGCCGCGCTTGGCCTAGGCGGACTGCTTCTCTTCGGCCTGCCCGCCGAGAAGGACGAGCAAGCCACCGGAGCCTACTCAGAAAATGGGATCGTCCAGCAGGGTCTGCGCGCCCTCAAGCAGTATCGCGCGCTCAACTCCCTCGTCCTCATCGCCGACGTCTGCCTCTGCGAGTACACCTCGCACGGCCACTGCGGCATCGTCCATAGAGATGGCGACCGATACGAAATCGAGAACGATTCCAGCCTTGCGCTCCTCGCAAAAACCGCCGTCTCCCTTGCCGCCGCCGGCGCAAACATCGTTGCACCCAGCGACATGATGGACGGCCGTGTCGAAGCCATCCGTGCCGCGCTCGATGCCGCATCTCTCACCGACACGCCTATCCTCAGCTACGCCTCCAAGTTTGCCTCAGCCTTCTATGGCCCATTCCGCGAGGCCGCAGACTCCGCGCCACAGTTCGGCGACCGCCGCAGCTACCAGATGGATGGCGCTAACATCCGGGAGGCCATGCGCGAGATCGACCTCGACATCGCTGAGGGAGCCGACATGGTCCTGATGAAGCCCGCACTGCCTTACCTCGACGTCATCCGCGCCGCCCGCGAACGCTTCGATGTCCCCCTCGGCGCCTACCAGGTCTCCGGCGAGTACTCCATGCTGCACGCCGCTTTTCAAAAAGGCTGGCTCGACCAGAAC
>JBEKFD010000405.1:0-5617 GCA_050013495.1 Occallatibacter sp.
ATATTTCAGCTCAGGCTCGTAGCCCTCTTGCTTGTTGCGGCTGTGCTGATGACCTTGCCAGTTGCTCCCACATTGGTCATGCAGGCCGTTCCAGGGGCAGGGATACGATTGCTTGGGGGCACCGTGGCCTCAATGGCATTCTACCCGGAGGTCATCGCGATCATCTCGGCATACACTTTTCTGTACTCCCTGGAATCCAGAACTCGATCCGCGTTCTTCTTTCTGATCGGTTTGACGGTCACGTTGGTCGCGCAAACGAGAGGGGTTGAAATCACACTGCTCATCGTTCTCGCGGTTCTCGCCATCGGATGGGCAAATACGGGCAGGCGCGCCGCACAATTTCTAATCTCCGGACTTGTTGCTGTTGTGCTGATCGCGGGTGTGGCTTTAGCAGCATTCGGCCCCGAGCGAATCTGGAACTTGTTCAACCGAGGGCAGGATGTTGATACGCTTCTAACCTTCAGCGGGAGAACGGGAGTCTGGGCGGATCAGATCGATTACTGCTTGAGCCACCCACAGGGGATGGGATACATCTCTGGGGTCCGAACCTTCCGCAGAAGGGATTACGCAACCAACCTACACGCCGCTTTGACCAATATCGGAGGAACTGACAGCGCCTACATGCAGGTTCTTGTGGATGCCGGTTGGTTCGGCATTGCGCTCTACTTGATCATGATGGCAAAAACAATCGCCTTGGGGCGGCGCATGGTTATGAAGTGCTCGCCTGCGACTTTGGTCACCGCAGGTGCAGCCTATCACCCGCTACGATGCGCGTTACTGGTGCTTATGTTTTGCCTTATCGAGGGTATAGAAAGTTCGGTGTATGTCTTGCCTTTGTTTGGAAGTTTTTATAGTCAGAACATAATCATTGCCATCATTCTCGGCGCGTCCGGAGGCGTAGTCGTCGCTTCTCGTCCACGGCATCCTTCAATTGCGATCTGATATTCGCGGTAACACGCTTTAGCCCTTGTGAGTGGCGCCGCACTTCACAAGTCACGAATTCGATAAAGGTCACTTCGAACGCATTCGCATGTTCACGTGAAGCCCTACCAGAAAAGGAACCGAGCCGATGCAAATCGACAACATTGCAAACACGCAATCAAACCCGGGCGTGGCGCCATATCGCAATATTCCGACAACGAAATTCGGTTCAATTTTGTTCTATCCGTTCTTCGCGATCACGGTCGCAGCGATTTTTATACCCGTGAATCCGAGAATGCCAAGCGCAGGCCTCGATGCATCATGGCAGTTCGCGATGAATGAGGCCGTCGCAAGGCACATGAGCTTTGGTAAGGGAATCGTGTTTACCTATGGGCCCTACGCGTCGATCTGCACCCGAACCTATAGTCCAGCAACTGATCGGCGGATGATGCTGGGTAGCCTACTACTGGCCTTCTCGTATGTAACTGCCATAATGTTCCTGGCCAATGGCCGAAAGCGATTGATAATTCTCGCCTTACTACTCTTCCTAGCAACATTTTGGTCTCCGGGATATTTGCTCATGTCATACGCATTCCTTCTCGTGGCGTGCACCCTGAAGAAAGTGAACTCCGGCGACCGGGGCAAAACCGTAGCCCTCAGTTGGTGGCAGGTTGTGGCAATTATCGTCCTGTGGTCGACTCTGGGCCTATTGCCATTGGTGAAGGGAAGTCTTCTTGTACCGTTTGCGGCATCTGTAGCTGTTAACTCCGCACTTCTCCTATATCGTGGTTGGATCAGGCATGCGCTCCTCCTGCTAGCTACCCCTCTCGCGGCTTCAGTGACTTTTTGGGTTCTTGGGGGACAATCGCCTTCTGACATCTTGGCCTTCGTGCGCGGCATTATCGCACTGACCTCTGGCTATACTGACGCCATGTCGAGGCCGTGGGGGGTAATGCCTGACGCCGCCGGCGACGGAGTCGTCATCGTATTCATAGCTTTAACAGGACTCGTATTTCTATCGATTGGACGAGCTCCTCAATTGACAGTTCTGTCGAAGTGGATGCTAGCACTCCTCGTTGCCGTTTTCCTGTTGGTGGAATTCAAGCACGGTTTTATCGCTCCGACGGCTGTGACGAGCGCATTTTCCTCGCTCGTCATCCTGATCTTCATCATCTCCTTCCTCCACCTGGATAAGTATCTCATTGGGGCACTGTCGATCGCTTTGTTTCTAGCGGTCTTCACCTCGGTTACACAAGACGCTGTGTTGAATAAGGAAGTTCATGAAAGGTTCGGGGTCGGAGTAGCCGAGGGGGGGGGACGGAATGGGGAAATATTGGCCTTTTGCCTGAAAAGGTCTCTCGGCGCCTACTCTCGAACGACTTACTTAAGCACTTGGAACACCTACAGTGAGGCCTGGAAGGGGCTTCGGTTGAGATTCACCAACAGCAATAACCTGGAAGACAGGTACTTGAGAGCCAAAGAGAATATTCGAGACTCGTATGCTGTGCCCGCGCTTAACGGCACTGGGGATATTTATGAGGTCGAACAATCATTTCTGATTGCATCGAAAAATGATTGGAACCCGCGGCCTATCATCCAGAGTTATTCTGCCTACACGCCGTACCTAGCGAGACTCAATGAACTGCACCTTCGGGGCGCTGACGCTCCGGACTGGGTGCTGTTTGATCTTCAGAGTATTGATGGAAGGCTTCCTTCACTTGATGATGGATTGAGTTGGCCCGCCCTCCTCGATAATTATGCTTTTGCTTCATATGATGGTCAGTTTGTTCTTATGCGCAAGAGTCATATTGCTCGCCAGAATAGTAGCTATGATAGTGTATATAGCGAGGCATGTAAGACGGGCTCAACAGTTATACTTCCTGAAATCGATGGGCTATTGTTCGCTGAAATTGATTTGAAGCCAACGCTGGCAGGAAAGGTGCTGACAGCGCTCTTCAACCCTCCTCAGTTGCACATTGTCCTTGGCTTAGCGAATGGAAAGACGATGACTTACAGGGTTGTTTCGGAAATGATGAGGACAGACTTCCTCTTGTCACCATTGATAAGTAACACGGATGAGTTCTCTTCTCTAATGGCGGAAGGCAAGAACGTGCAAAAACAAGACAGAGTTCGAACGATCTCCATCGCACCATCGTACGGTGGTTCCAAGTTTTGGTCAGACACATATGAATTAAGAGTCAGGCGATACACCGGAGAATGAACAGATGTCTGCGATGGGAGACAGGCTAAGCAGATGTGCTGGGTGGTTGAGCGAACCATAATGGAGTCTTTCGAAAAACTGAACAGCAGATTAGCTCACTTGTAAATCGCGCTTCGAACGCGATAACGGTGGCGTAGTAGAATGAACGGAGTCTCATTGAAGCCTTCCAATGCGCAATTCGATCTACACCCGATACTTTGAGGTTCAAGGTCGGAGCTTTATTGTCTGAGGAGTGGTGATGACCGAGAAGAGAAAGATCGTCGTGGTGGGCGGTTGCGGACACGTAGGGCTACCGTTCGGCATGGTGTTGGCCGATCACGGGATGCAAGTCGTCCTGCTCGATGTCGACGAGGCGAAAGTCACCTCCATCAACCAGGGAAAGATGCCCTTCCTTGAGGCTGGCGCTGAAGCCCTGTTGCCCAGGCTCATCGGGAAATCCCTGTTTGCTACTACCGATCCGGAATGCCTGCGCGGCGCGGAGGTGGTGATTTCCGTGATCGGCACGCCCGTCGATGAACACCTCAATCCCACCGTTTCGGCGCTCTATCGCAGTCTCGATGATTTGATTGAGTATATGCCCGATGGATCGCTCCTGGTGCTTAGAAGCACCCTCTATCCCGGGGTCACCCGCCTCCTCAAGGATCGCATCGACGAGCGAAAGCGTGAAATTCACGTCGCCTTCTGCCCCGAACGGATCGCCGAAGGAAAAGCAATTGAAGAGCTTACCAGCCTGCCTCAGATCATTTCGGCATTCGATCCCGTCGCGCTGGCCAAGGCGCGAGAAGTCTTTAGCCAAATTGCTCCGTCTATCATCGAGTTAGATCCCCTTGAGGCCGAACTTGCCAAGCTGTTTACCAATAGCTGGCGCTATCTCAATTTTGCCGCTTCTAATCAGTTCTATATGTTAGCGGAGAGTTACGGTCTTGATTTCTACCGCATTTACAATGCAGTTACGCAGGAGTACCCGCGCATGCGCAGTTTTGCGCGTGCAGGGTTCGCCGCCGGCCCGTGCCTGTTGAAAGATACTTTGCAGCTCTCTGCCTTCTCCAGCAACAATTTCTTTCTCGGCCACGCGGCCATGCTCGTCAACGAAGGCCTCCCAAATTTCATTGTTACCCAGCTTCGCGCGGAGGGGTTGTCGAAGGCCACTGTAGCCATTCTAGGAATGGCATTCAAGGGCGATTCCGACGACAACCGCAGTAGCCTGTCATATAAGCTGAAAAAGCTCCTGCAGGTTGAAGCGCGAAAGGTTCTCTGCACTGACCCATTGATATCGGATTCGAGGTTTGTCTCGCTCGAAGAAGCAGTGGAACAGGCCGATGTCATTATCCTCGGCGCTCCGCACGCTGCATACCGCGACCTGCAATTCCCAGCCGGCAAGAGAGTCGTGGACGTGTGGGGATTTTGGCGCAAGAAGTAGGACAATCCTGGCTTTGCGAAGGAGGACAAATGAAGATTCTTGTTACCGGCGCCGCCGGCTTCATTTGCGGTTATCTGATTCAGGAATTACTCGACAACGGCCACGAGGTCGTTGGTCTGGATAATTTTAGTAAGTACGGCCAAACTCAGAAGTCCTACGATACTCATCCGCGCTATAAGTTTGCCGTAGGCGATGCCAAAGATGTTGACTTGCTGAAGAAACTCCTTTTCGACTGCGATCAATTCGTCGCGGCGGCAGCCATGATAGGTGGAATTTACTATTTTCACGAATTCGCATACGATTTGATGGCGGAAAACGAACGTATCACGGCAGCGGCGTTCGATGCAGCTATTCACGCGAGAAGATTCAATAAACTCGAGAAGATCACGGTGCTTTCTTCCAGCATGGTTTATGAGTCTACGGCTGAGTATCCAACTCCCGAAGGTGCTGAACAACGATGCCCGCCGCCCAAGTCCACTTACGGGTTTCAAAAGCTGGCGACTGAATATTTTGTCAAGGGCGCCTGGGAGCAATACCACCTGCCATACACTATCGCGCGACCCTTCAATTGCGTGGGAGTCGGCGAGAAGCGGGCGCTGCGGGATGTTGACGTTTACAGCGGAAACGTCAAGCTGGCAATGTCGCATGTCGTTCCCGACCTGGTGCAGAAAGTGCTCAAGGGGCAGGATCCGCTGCACATTCTCGGTGAAGGCAATCAGGTGCGCCACTACACGTATGGGGGTGACCTTGCGCGCGGAATCCGGGTATGCATCGAGCATCCAAATGCACTCAATCAGGACTTCAATCTATCCACTGCAGTGCGCACCACTGTCCTAGAATTGGCGAGAATCATTTGGGAAAAGGTGCATAAGGGCACCAAGCCGTTCCGCGTGGTTCACGATCCAGCATACGAGTACGATGTGCAGGAGCGCTCGCCCGCGGTCGAGAAGGCCGAGCGGCTGTTGGGTTACCGCGCGGAGACCGCACTGAGTACCATCCTCGACGAGGTTATTCCCTGGATCGAGGAACAGATCGCGGTGGGCCAGATTTAGCGC
>JBEKFD010000406.1:0-5359 GCA_050013495.1 Occallatibacter sp.
AGACCAGCCCAACTGCAAAATGGACCCAGAAATGCAACTGCCGGCACGCCTCGCCGGCGGCCCTTTGCGCGATTCGAAAATGCCGTAAACGGTGACTGATGAGTAAGTAATGCGCATCCCTGCGATGTCTCATTGGACTCCCGTAACCCCACGCCCGCGCACAGGAAGCAACGATCTGGGCTAGAATCACTTCTCTCAGGCACCGGCGTCGATGGGCCTTTTCTAATCAGTGCTGACGCCGCAGCGCATCGGGCCCTCGGCGTCGGTTCATGAGCTATTCCCTCCCCCAAAAACGACTAACGGCGCGGAGTTGGTTAACTCCGCGCCGTTAGTCGTTTCGGATTCAGAAGCCTTCCAGAACGTCCGCCACCAGCGCTCGGGCAAAGTCGCGACTCAGCCTCTCCAAGGCCGCCGGGTTTTCCTGTAGAAATGTCGGCAGGTCAGTGGTGGACTGATACTGCTGTCGAAACACGTAATTCTTGTTCTCGTATAAAACCTTGCCATCCCGGCCGGTCAGATTTACTGAGACCACCACGGTCAGCAGGAAGCTGCTCGACTCCTGCGTCGATGCGTTATAAGTCAGCGGCGTAATTGCTTCTTTAAGAATCGTCCCGTGCAACACCGCGTCTGCTTCCGTGTTCGCTTCCGATGTTACTCGGAATCGAGAGCGCGCGGCAAATTCGCGGATAACCGCGTTGGTCATCGCGGTCTCAGTGTGATACGCGTCAGTCCGCGTGGTAAACACTGGTACCGCGAGCGTCCGCACCTCCGGCGGCAGATGGGTGGCCGCACCCACCGTGTGATAGCCACAGCCGGGAATCGCGACGAGTGGAACAGCAAGGGCCAGAATCAGGCGGTGGAGAGTCATCCTACGTACATTGTAGCCGCCATAAGAGTGGCGCCCCAAACTCAAGCTGGCTCCAAGGGACTGGCCCTTCGATCACGCCAATTCTGGCCCGCACAACTCAGCGATGATATTCGTGATTTTAAGCTTATAGTGGGTTTCTTCAAATTGCGTGGCAAACCGTTCGCGCCCTGCAATACCCTCCGAAACGGCACGCTCAGGATCCTCAACATAAGCCATGATTGCATTGACCAACGATGCAACCGAACCTGGCACAACGAAGCTTCCGGTAACTCCATCCACAACAATCTCGGAGAGGCCCCCGTGGTTCGCAGCGATCACGCTGCGCCCCGCCGCCATCGCCTCAATCGCAACCAACCCAAAGGGTTCCGGCTTGTTCGACGGTACAAGTACAATATCGGCCCAGGCGTAGTGTTGTGATGGATCAGGAGTGAAAGGAAACATCCCCACTACTTCTGAGAGCCCTTTCTCGGCGATCATTCTCACCAACTCGTCAGTAAAATGATCCTGGTCTCCAAATACGCTTCCCACCAATCGAACGCTCAACCGGCCACGCACTTCTACCGGCAACTGCGCCAATGCCTGCAGCAGAATTGCTTGCCCCTTCCAGGAATTAAATCGGCCAATTAGCAACAAATTGAGGTTCGTGTGCGGAGCCGCCTGCCGCAATTCTGCCGGCGAGGCGACGCCATTCCATACAACGGAGTTCCGTTGCCAGGGTGGAAGCCAAAAGCTGCGCCTCGTCGCATGAGAGTTGAATATAACGAACGACCGGCTCAGCACGAGAATCGCAGAAAAGAAAACTCTTGCAAATCCAGTTGGGATTTCATGCACATGCAGAATGCGAGGCCGGCGTACCACGCACGCGGCAAGAATATAATCCATAACCACGGCCGTATTGATGTAAGTTAAGTTGTAAGCTCGCATCATCCGGCGCGCTTCCAAAACGTTTCTCACAAGACCGGCCGCATCTCTCAACTTCAGTCTTTTCAGGTTACTCTTGCGCAGGATCGCAAGGTCGACAACCTGAACATCTTCAACCACAGCCTGTAGCACGGTCCGCAAAACACCTTCTTTGGGCAGAAGAACCGTGACGCGGGCCCCAGGCCAGCGCGTTACTGCCGCATCGACGGATTGTACGAGGGTTCGATCGGAGCCATAAAGTTCGTATCCTTGATGAACGAAAAGAATCGATCTCGGCATATCTTCATTCACTCAAGAACCCTCTCGGTTCACTTAGTTCGTCCCAGAATTCCAACCGAGCAGTATCCTGGATTTTCGCCGTAATCGATCGGTTTGTGCCTGGTAGCTTCTTCAGTCTGTTCATCCGCACCAACCTCACTTTCCCTCTGCGCGCAGCAGTAATTCCTCGTATGCCAGAAGCACCTTCTCTTTCTCAAACTCATACTTGTGCCGCTGCCGGCTTGCTTCTTCCATCTCTAATAGTCGCGAGGGCTCTTGTGCCAGGAGTTCTAGAATCCCTTCGAGATCCTGCGTCCCAACAAAAAACCTGGAATGTTCACCAGCCACCCACCGGTTGAATCGATTGTCGTGAGCAATGATGGCGTTGCCCGCGGCGAGGGACTCGACTAATGAAGGGTTCGTTCCGCCCACCCTGTGACCATGTATGTATGCCTTTGCGTGGAATCGGAGTGCTCGAACAATTTCGCGATCGTAGATTGCACCGACAAAGTGTACTCTTTGTCCTGCTGAATCCAACACCTGCTGTCGGTACCCATTGCCTTTTCCCGAGTAGTTTCCAAGGACTACCAGTGGATCACCGGCCGAATGTTGAGAAAAGGCTCTGACAATCTCGAGTATTGAGTTTTCCGGCTCAGGCCGGGCAATTAGAAGATAGTAACTCTTCGACTTTAATCCGTATGCCGTCAGCAGTTCGGGCTGCGCCGATGTTACAGCATCGGCTCCATACGGGATGACCGTGATCTTTTTTGCGGACGTGTGCCGTCGAAGATGTTGTGCGATCTCCGGATGATCTGCAACTAGGTGATCGGCAAATCGTGCCCCCGCCCACTCGTTGAACCACAACCAGGCCCGCTGCGGTAAAGACCACTTCTCCCGCTTCCACTCGATCCCGTCCATATTCATTACGTTTGGCAGGCGATGCATCCTGTACATCACGCTGAAGACAGCGGTATTGTAACCCAGTGTGAGTACAACACCCTTTCGGCGCGAGCAGTGCAGGGTCGTAGCCCAATCGTATGAAATTGTCCCTACAGCGTGGCTGCCAGAGGGAATGACAACACGGTGTACTCCCTTCCACTCGTCTTCAGTCAGGGCGGCCGCTCTGTCAGCCTGGCAATATACAACTACGTTATGGCCTCTGGAGGCTAGGAACAATGATAGATCCTCCGCGAATGTCTCGAAGCCTCCATGCTTGGCCGGTACACCGCGCGTGCCAACGATCATTACATCCATGCAATATAAACCATTTTTGTTGTTAACATTCCGTGGGTACTCTTGCCACCCATCGGAGGATCGAACAACTTACTTCGTCTCTTGAAAATGATACATCGGGTAGCACCTGAGCATTGAGTATAGTCAATAATTGAAACTCGCTTCGCATTCTCCCAATGTCTCATTTGCCTGAGTGGTGAATTGAATGCGGAGCAAGTCACCTTTTGCATATGCGAAAGTATGGGAGAGGTCGAAGAGCGTAGTGTTTGCCTTGGCAGTCCCATAGGTCAAGGAAAGTCCGGTATTGGTCCCCGAGCCCGGGCCCGACATAGCCGTGCCGGATGGCAGATCCCATACGCTGAAGGCTCCACTTTGCGAATTGATTCCGCTCTGACCGCAACGAACAGCCAAGCTGCTTAAGGAGCCGCCAGTATTCATCAATAACTGTGCGCCGTTTTCCCTTCCAACACTCGAAGTGCATGATGCGATCGCTGAACCGGCACCGAACATCGCAAGTGTAGAAGATGAAGTCGCCGGCCCCGTGCAAAAGGCCTGCGCTGTCCGGACACTGTTTCCGCTGCACCCGGAGCACGTGCCGGTGATTGTCACATTGTTGAGCCTGGTAGTTCCAGTGTCACTCAGGCCGCTGACGGTTGGCGAATTGGCTAACACCACATTTCCCGACCCAATGGTTTCAGATATCTGCGAAGCCGCGATCTGGCCACGACTGTTGCCGAGCGGAATTCCCGCCCACTTTCCCGGCGTGCCGGCAGCAACGTTGACCCAAGCTGCAACTCCATTGGCGGTCGCATTGGAGTTTTGTTCCATGTCCCCTTGCAACCAAGCCTGGGTTGATGGGGCGATGGCTGACTTAGTTGGAAATTGCATCTCCATTCCGAGCACCGGCGCGCTATAGGTGAGCGCGGTAGGATTGGAGATGGTTCCCACGCCGCCATTGACGTTTACCAACACCGCGGCCGGGTTTAGCGCGTTTACTCCGACGATCTGCTTATGCGTAACGGAGCCGACGGTGATGTACTGGCCATAACTTAGGTCCACCGTGGAGGAAGTTAGAGCCGTTGCTGTTCCGGGTTCAGCAGAGTTCCCGGTGAACTTTCCGCAGACATATGGAGTCGTAAACGAACTTGGAGTAACTGCCGCCGTGAAGAACACACCGCCATTGAGATAGGATTCTCCGGTTCCTTCGAGGACGATCTGCTGCGCAGTGCCGAAATTATTTTTGGACGTATTCACCGTCAGCACGTTCGCGGAGCAACTTGTGCTGGTGATCGTGGCGCTTGGCCCCGCACAGGAAAACTGGTTTGGCGTCGCCGTCGTTGTGCAGGTTGTTGCGCCGTAGTTCGGCGTACCGGTAGTGCCGGCCTGTCGCACTACGTTCAGTGCGAAGCGCTTTCCCGCAGATGAACTGGCCCAGTAAGACGGAGGGGCCAAGACCTGCCCGACTGCCAGCGTGGTTCCATTTGGAAGTTCCGAGAAGGCAGTGCCAGAGTAGAGCAACGCCGATGCCTGCGTTCCGTACTGCCAGAGTTGATTGAAATTGAAATCGCCCAGGCTCTGCGAGCCAGCCTCGCTCAACGCCGTGGATCCGCCTATTCCAAGCCCCTTATAGCCCATTGAGTATGTCAGGTGTGAAATGAACCCTGCATTCCCTGTCAGATTTCCTCTGAGAAGTCCCGGCAAACCGACAAATGCCGGCGTGGACCCTGCTCCCCGTGTGTTACCAAAGGTAGTATTCGAGGCGTCCAGGAGGAGAGCGGTATCGTTTGCGGGGTACATTACAATCGAAGGGCAGTTAGTACCGGCATCCTTCATTGCGCAGAGTGTGCCTCCGCTCTCGATATCCAGCTTAAACTGCGGATAGTTGAAAGCCGTGGGACAAGCCAGAAGCATGATTGCCCCGTACCCCGGAAGGAAAGCAGCATCCTCTTCAAAGGTGGTGTTTTCCAAACTGGCTTTCGTGGGTCCGCCGCAACCTTGATTATCGATCATTAGATTGGCGCCGGCCACTGTCATGGCCGAACTAAGACTCCCGGATTCCATTCTGAACCCACCAGGCGA
>JBEKFD010000407.1:0-2989 GCA_050013495.1 Occallatibacter sp.
CACGCAGGCCGGTTCCGAGGTTTCAGCGCTGCTCGGCCGCATGCCGAGCGCCGTGGGATACCAGCCCAACCTGGCCAGCGAAATGGGCGAATTGCAGGAACGCATCACCTCCACAAAGTCCGGGTCGATTACCTCGGTGCAGGCCATCTACGTGCCCGCCGACGACTACACCGATCCCGCGCCGGCCACGGCGTTCGCGCACTTGGACGCCACCACGAACCTGTCGCGCGCTATTTCTGAACTCGGCATTTATCCGGCTGTGGACCCGCTGGCTTCGACCTCGCGCATTCTCGATCCGCGCATCATCGGGCAGGATCATTACGATGTGGCGCAGCAGGTGAAGGGCGTGCTGCAGCGGTATAAGGATCTGCAGGATATCATCGCCATTCTGGGCATCGACGAACTGTCGGATGAAGACAAGCTGACCGTTTCGCGCGCGCGCAAGATCCAACGCTTCCTCTCGCAGCCCTTCCACGTGGCCGAGCAGTTTACGGGCGTGCCGGGTAAATATGTGAAGCTGGCCGATACCATCCGCGGCTTCAAGGAAATCGCGGAAGGCAAGCACGACGGATTTCCCGAGCAGGCGTTCTACATGCAAGGGACCATCGAAGACGTGGCGGAACGCGCCAAGGCGCTGCAGGGGTAACGGATGGCGGGCATGCTATCACTCGAACTCGTAACGCCGGAGCGCCTGTTGGTGCGCGAGGATGTTACTACCATCCAGGTTCCCGCAGCCACCGGCTATCTGGGCATCCTGCCGGGCCACGCGCCGTTGCTGGCGGAGTTGGGCACCGGCTTCCTGAATTACGAAGCAGGCGGCAAGCGTTTTTTCCTGGCGGTACACGGCGGCTACCTGGAAATCCTGGCGGACCGGGTGCGCATTCTGGCGACGGTGGCCGAGAGGGCGGAAGAGATCGACGTGGCGCGGGCCAAGGCCGCGCTAAAGCGTGCCCAGGAGTTGGATATTACTCCGTCGATGAACGTGGACCCGGCTGCGGTGCTGAATGCCATGGCGCGGGCGCAGGCGCGGTTGGACGCGGCGGCGCAAAAGCAAGCCTAGGCTTGTGGCTCGGCCTCTTTCTGGAGTCCCGCGCGGTTTGTAATTTCCACCTGACGATCCTGAATTTTGATCAGGCCTTGCGCGCGAAAACGTCCGAGGTTTCGCGAAATCACCTCCCGAACAGTTCCGAGGCGAGAGGCCAGTTCTTGATGGGTCGCGGGCAGGTCGAAGACCTCGGAGCCAGCTCCGGTGGACGTCTCCAGAAGCATGTTCGCCAAGCGCTGCGTGACGCTTCCGAAGGTCATGGTTTCCACCAGCCCCACCAGATGCCGGAGGCGCCGGCCCACCACTGCCAAGACCTTCAGCGCGACGTCGGGGTATTGGCGGCAGAATTGTTGAAAGTCACCCTTGTTAATGAACAGAGCGACCACCGGCTCGACCACCCGGACAGATGCGGGATACGGGCCGCCATCGAACAAGGGCAGTTCCGCTACGGTGGCGGGAGCGGTCTCAATCGAAAGCATGACATCGCGCCCACCCGGTGATGTTCGAAATATCATTACGCTTCCTTCAATGATCAGGAATATGCCGGCGCATGCCTCGCCTTCCCAAAAGAGCAACTCGTCAGTGGCAAATCGCCTCTCGACGGTCCGCTGAGCCAGGCCATGAAGCTCGCTTTCACTCAAGGCAGCGAACAGCCCGATTTCCGACAGTGCCGCAGTCTTGGGTTGCACGCATCTATCGTAATACGCGAGCCATCGCCAAAATGAGCAGCACTCCGAATGCGATGCCGTGGGCCAGTTCACGCTTGCCCAAGGAACGGACCACCAGAGGCTCAAACGGCAGGACGAACCAGGCGAATCCGCGCCACAATGCCGGCAGGAATGCTAGAGCCGCCAGCCAACCTAAGCGATGTGTGACGCCGCCCGTGACGAGCAACAAAATCAAAACGAATTGGGCCGCCAGGAACGGCCGCCCCAGTTTCAGCTTGGGCCGCCGCCCTGTCACTTGCGCGCCATGGATGCGCAATCGGACGAACTGTATTTGGTTCGCCGCGAATAGAAAGTTGAGCGCCCACAGCAACCAGGCCTCGGAATTCAAGCGGCCGGTCACCACGCAGAACGCTGCTGGAGCGACGGCGGTCAAGCCGGCCGCGCCGACCATCTGCGCTGCGGTACGAGCCTTTTTGTTCACGAGCCGGATGGCGGCTTGTCCCGCGAAGGCTGCGGCGGCGATCATGCCCAGCCACACCAGCTCTCGACTCCATCCACTCGCGCAGAGCCAAAGGAGCGCTGCGGCCGCTGCCAGAACCAGCGCAAAAGCGGTCCTGCGCACCAGCCGGAATTCATCGGCGGTACGCGCTTTGGTGGGAACCGTCCCCAACCAGTTCTCAATCGGCGTGCGAAGCCAAAACAACGACAGCACCAGTATGGTGAGCGGCGCCAGCGGCCAGGCGGTGCCACCCGCGATCAACCCGGCCACCGCGCCGACTACCAGTGGAACCAGCAGCAGGCCCCATGCGCCATGTTCCCTCGGAATAATGAGTGAGTGCCGGCGCGCCGGAGGAATCATATCCTCATTTTCGTGGATACGGGGACAAGATGTGGTGACTTCGGTCACTGGGGGTGGTAGCAACAACAAGTACACTTGGAATACTGGAGCAGGCATATGAGCAATCGCCGCCACGTCGTTCTGGGCACTATTTCCTTCTCGGTGTGCTTCGCCGCGTGGGGACTGATCGGCGCTTTCGCGCCGCGCTTCCGTGAAGCCTTCCACCTGACCCCTTCCGCAACGGCTCTGCTGGTGGCGATTCCAGTGCTGTTGGGCTCGCTGGCCCGCATCCCGATGGGAATCCTAACGGATCGTTTCGGCGGCCGCTGGGTGTTTTCGATTCTGATGGCGGGTGTGGCCATCCCCGTTTGGCTCGTGCCCCGGCAGGCGACTTACTCGAACCTGCTGATCGTTGCTTTCCTGCTCGGACTGGCCGGC
>JBEKFD010000408.1:0-3225 GCA_050013495.1 Occallatibacter sp.
GGATTGCTGCTGCTGACCAACGACGGCGAACTGGCCAACGCCATCACCTCGGCTTCCACGCACATTCCGAAAACGTATCTGGTGAAGGTCAACGGACTGCTCACACCGGAGCAGGAGCAGCACTTCCGCGAAGGCGTGCCGCTGGGCGGGCGGCGCACGGCGCCCGCGGGCCTCAGGCTTTCGTATCGCGCGCAAAATCCGTGGTACGAGGTGAAGTTGACCGAGGGCCGCAAGAATCAGATCCGTGAGATGTTCAAGCATTTCGGCCGCCTGGTGGAGAAGCTGAAGCGCGTGAAAATCGGGTTCCTGGAACTGGGTCCGCTCAAGCCTGGCGAGTTTCGCTATCTCACCGCGGAGGAAGTGGAGCGCTTCCGCCGCGCGGCCGCGAAAGGCGCCGCGCGATGACCATACCGGAACTGCTCAAGACCAGCCGGACGATCGCTGTCGTGGGACTTTCGAGCCGGCGCTTCCGTCCCAGCTACGGCGTGTCCGAATACATGCAGCACAACGGATACCGCATCATTCCCGTGAATCCAAACGAACAGACCGTGCTGGGCGAGAAATGCTACCCCGACTTGGACAGCGTGAAAGACCGCGTGGATATTGTGGACATCTTCCGCCGTCCGGAGTTCGTGCCGGGGATTGTGGAGGCGGCCATTCGCATCGGAGCGCGCGCCATCTGGATGCAAGAGGGCGTAGTGCATGACCAAGCCGCGGAAAGAGCCAAGAGTGCCGGCCTCGAGGTCGTGATGGACCGGTGCATTCTGAAAGATCATCGGCGGATGGGATAAACGGCTATGCCGAAAGTGGTCGAGTTCACGGTCACGATTGAAGACAAACCAGGCGCGTTGGGAAAGTGCTTCCTCGCGCTGGCCGAGCGCGGAGTGAACATCCTCGCGTTTCAATCCTACGTCGAGGACGGCGAGAGCCTGGCCCGATTACTGGTAGACGATCCGGCTGGCGCCAAAGCCGTGCTCGGCGGCCTGCGCATGATCTTCGAAGAGACCGAAGTCGCGGTAATCAGGGTTGCGCACCGTCCCGGCGAATTGGGCCGCGTCGCCGCGCGGTTAGGCGAAAAGCAGATCAACATCGACTACTCTTACTGTGGTCTGGAGCCCGGATCTGCGCGTGCTCTGTTGGTCTTCGGGGTAGACAACCTGACCAAAGCGGCGAACCTGCTGGACGAGATGGCTGCTACCGAAATCAGACCGCCAGAACTTCTTTGATGAAATCCTCATAGGTGCGAGGAGGGTGCCCCAACGCAGTAGTCAACTCGTCGATCTCCGCCTTCCCCGCAAGCAGCCCTTCAGTCAGGAAGTAATCGTACATGATCTCCAGATCGCGCACTAGCCAGCCCGGCATGAATGCCCGCATTTGCGTCGCCCAAGCCTTCAGGTCGTCTCCGGTGTAGAGTACCGGTTTGCCCAGGTGGCGGGCCAACACCTCCGCGATCTGATCGCCCGTCCAAGCCCGCGGACCGATTACGGAATAAGTCTTGCCGGCGTGGCCCGGCTGAGTCAGGGCGATAGCGGCCAGTTCGGCGATGTCGCGCACGTCTACACGGTGCATTCCCACACTGCCCGCGGGCTGCGGATAGATCCCCGCGCGGATGGCGTCCAGCATCGCGAGATCGTTTTGGTAGAAGTTGTTCGGCCGCAGGATGGTGTAGGCCACGCCGCTCGCCCGAATCATGCCCTCGATCGGGAGCTTAGAGACAAAATGCGGAATCACGAGCGCCTTGTCCGCGTGGTGTACGCTCAGATAGACGATTTGCCGGATGCCAGCCGCGGCCGCCGCATCCACGGCGTCGATTCCTTGCGCGGTTTCGTCGCGGTCGAGCGGCGTGATCAGGAATAGCTTTTCCGCGTCCGCAAAAACCCGCGGTAAGGACTCCGGTTCCAGCATACTCCCGACCACGCCTTCAACACCATCCGGCAGCGAGGCGATGCGACTGGCCGAGCGTGTCATCACCCGGACTTGGGCGCCGCGTTTCAACAACTCCTTGACGGTCTGGCTGCCAACCGTGCCCGTGCCGCCGATTACAACGATCTTCGACATGTCATGATCTCCCTTGCGCCCCCAAACACCTACCGGCTGAGCGTAGCGATCCAGTTGATCGATTGCCGGTTGTCGGTGCCCGTTCCGACAATGGTCGACCCGTCGGCGGAAATGGCCAGCGGCGTGATCAACGTAACCGTACTGGGAATATTCGCGCCCAAGTTGTTCAGCGCGGTCTGAAGCGGTAGCAGGCCGGTCTCCGGCGTCCAGATGAAACCTTCGTAGCCGCTGCGGAAATTGCCGCTCCAGCCCACCACGATGCCTTGATCGGATATGCCGTTGGCGAAACTCTGGTCGCTGGATTTGCCGCTCAGCGTGCCGAGGTAAGTCACCCCGGCCGCATCGGAGTAAACAAACGCAATTGCCTCCGGGGCCTTCGGAGGAACATTCTGACCCACCAGTGTCGAGCCATCGCTGGTCACCGCGTACGCCTCTCCCATGGCATTCGCGCCGAGGAACAGGTCCGGCCTGCCGAAAGAAACCCAGCGCACGGGACGGCGGCCGCTGTCGCCTTCCCAAAATCCTACGATGGTCTTGCCATTGGCGGAAATGGCGCTGGCGCGGCTGCTATTGCCAACGGGGAAACCGAGCGACAGCGCGCCGGTCTTGCTGGTCCATATAAACCCCTCGGCATCCGTGCACGTCCAGGCTAAACCGACCACGATGTTGCCGTTGCCGTTGATGCCCCAACCGGAGCCCCAGGCATTCCCGATCGGCGTACAGCCGTTTGCCGGGTGGCCGAGATCTTCCCATCCGGCGGCGGTCCAGCGGCCGGGCGTGCCGAAACCGTCCGCACCTATAATGCCGGTAGCGATCGCGGTGCCGTCGCGCGAGATGGCAAGGGAGCCGTTGTTCGGGTCGGCCGGTCCCAGGTCCTGAAATCCGTTCGCCGCAGTCCAGCGGTAGATCTCGGCGTAGTTATTGATGGCTACTACGCTGCCGTCGCCGGAAACGGCTAGGCTGGCAGAGCCAACGAAAGGCGTAGCCAGGATCTGGAACGTGGCGGTGGCGGCCATTCCGGGAACAGTCAACACGGCGAGCAAGGCTCCCACGGCCAGCGATAGCTTATACATTTATGGGGCTTCCTTCGGTAAAGTTACTGGCAAAGCGCTTCGCGCGCCGGACGATGATGGTGGCCGTGTGGCAGGGTCAGATCGCCTGGAGAAG
>JBEKFD010000409.1:0-3153 GCA_050013495.1 Occallatibacter sp.
GAATCTGGTCTATGACAAAATCGTCGTGAATGGAAAAAGCTACGACGTGCAGTGCCTTTCAGATGGTACCTCATGCAAGGGTAGCGGGTCCTACGGGACGGCTGCGGGACTCCTCTATTTTCTGGCCTCCGATGCCAACCTGATTTTTCCGTTCTTGCAGGTCAATACGGCTGCGGCAAACACGCCCGTTGTATATAGCCCCCCCAAGAGTACGGATAGCGGCGCGGCCCAACCCGGACCCGGCGGCAAGGTAGCTCCGGTGCCCGGGCCGGGGGGGACGGTGCCTCCCAAACCTAACCCCGGCGGTCTGCCTGGCAAGGCGCCCGATAAATTGCAACTCTTCACGGCGCAACCGTTCATTCCGAACCTCAATGGCGTGGTGGCTAACTTGGCTCCCAGCGTCGCAGCCCAGCAATAGTTCAAGCACCATAGAGACAAATCGATGAACCCACGTATCCGAACGAGCTTCTTCAAAGCCAAACGGCGCTACCAAGTCGCGCGTGGCTCCCGCGTCCGCCGGTCAAGTGCCGGTTGGGATGTCATGGACCCTTCCGGGAGGGTGGTAGAACATTTTCCCGCAAAGCGGCCGATACCCGCCGAAGGCAACCCCAATTGGCTTTCGTTTAGCGATCTAACCGGCAGTCCGGTCCCGCCTATTTCGAGATTTGTCAGCACCTGGACCGCGCCCCCAGCCCCTGCGGATCAAACTCTGACCATTTACTTCTTCAATGGATTGGAAGGTCCCGGCGGAGAGAATATCTTACAGCCAGTCTTGCAGTGGGGATCTACCGCTCATGGCGCGATCCCTGGCTCATGGAGTATAGCGAGTTGGTATGTCGGCGGCGCCGGGTCGCCGGCCTTCAGCTCAGAGGCAATCCCGGTCGATCCCGGCGTCAACCTCACCGGCGTAATGGAACTGGATGGTACGACATGGAACTGCTACTTTGACGGCTTTCCGGGCACGTCGCTGCTGGTGGACGACATCCCCGATATGGCGATAGCCGCACTCACGCTGGAGGCCTATGCGGGCGAAGCGGTGCCAGATGATGTCACGCTGGACGGCGCGCCCGTTTCATTTCAAGTGACCGCCTTGGATGTCGTGGCCGGAGGTGATTTATCACAATGTCAGTGGTCGTCATACGGTGAGTGGCCCGCTGTGGTGAATACTTCGGCGCCACAATCCGGAAAAGTGACTATCGCCTACAGGTAGCCCGCATAGATCGCCCGTCGACGCGCTACAACAAATCGTCGCGCTGGCGCTTCTCCAAAACCTTCACCACCTCGCCCACCTGCTGCGCGCAGTCCCGGCTTGCGATCAGCAACGCGTCGGGTGTGTCGATCACAATCAGGTTCGAAACGCCCACCAGAGCCACCAGCTTTCCGCCGGCATCTACATAATTGCCGCCCGCCGCCTGGCAAACCGTGTCGTGCAGCAACACGTTGCCATCCGAGTCGTGAGGCAGCAGTTCGTAAACGGCGTTCCAGCTTCCCACATCGTTCCAGCCAATCTCAGGACAAGGGATGCCCATCACGCCGCGCGCTTTTTCCATCACCGCGAAATCGATCGAAATGTTTTCCGCGAGCGGAAACGCCTCCGCCAGCTTCCCCCGGAATCCGGGATCGTGGAACGCCGGCAGCGCCGCCAGGATGCTCGCCGTACGCGGCAGATTCCGGCGCAGTTCTTCGAGCAGCACGCTCGCGCGCCAAAAGAACATCCCCGCATTCCAGAAGAAGCGGCCGGCCGACACATAGCGCCGCGCCGTGCGCGCGTCCGGCTTCTCCTGAAAGCGGCGGATGCCGACAGCTTGCGATCCCGGCTCCGTGCCGCGCGGAAACTCGATATACCCGTACCCGGTCTCAGGCCAGCGCGGCAGAATTCCCAGCACCACCATTTGCCCGCGCTCCGCCGAGCGAAACGCGCTGCGCACCAGTTGCCGGTAGCGGCCTTCCCTGGCGATCACGTGATCCGCCGGAAAAACCCCCATCACCGCGTCCGGATCGATCGATTGCAGAATGTGCGCCGCCAGGCCGATCGCCGGAGCAGTGTTGCGCTGCGCGGGCTCCGCCAGAATCTGCCGCGCGGGAACCTCCGGAAGCTGGCGCACGATTTCATCGCGCAGATGATCGTTGGTCAGTACCCACATCCGCTCTGCGGGAATTACCGCCGCCAGCCGGTCGACCGTATTCTGAATCAGCGAGCGCTCTCCCACCACATTGAGCACCTGCTTGGCGGAACGCCGCCGGCTGCGCGGCCAGAAACGCGTGCCGCGTCCGCCAGCCAGAATCAGGCCGTAGTGGTGCGCATTCGCCATGTCTGGAGTGCCCTCCGCGCTAGTTGACGTTGACCCCGTGCACCAGCATGAACGTCCGCTTCCAGCGCGTCTTGGTGAAGAAGTGCAAAAGCAGATCCTGCAAATGGTCCACGCCGATGGTCGGGTTCGAAAGCGCCTCGGTGGGAGCGTCGTAGGACCAATAAATGATGAGCGGCTTGCCGATGATATTGTCGCGCGGCACGAATCCCCAATAGCGGCTGTCCAGCGACGAATCCCGGTTGTCTCCCATGGCGAAATAGCTGTTCGGCGGCACCACCACTTCGCCGTTCACCACGTGATTATCCAGCATGTCCTGCCCAGGGTCGAACAGGTGCGCATTGGGTTCGCTCGGAAAATTATCGCGGTACGATTCGATGTACTCGGTCTTGTGATAAACGTACGGCTCGTCCAGTTTCTTGCCGTTCAGGTAAACCTGCTTGTTCACCAGCTTGATGTGATCGCCCGGAACGCCCATGCAGCGCTTCACAAAGGTCTGGCGGATATCCACGGGATAGCGGAACACGATGATGTCGCCGCGCTTCACTTGTTCGTACGGCAGGATGTACTTGGAAATCGGCCCCGGCGGCGCATAGGCCAGCTTGTCCACCAGCAGGTGATCGCCGATCAGCAGCGTATCTTCCATCGACCCCGTGGGGATCACGAAAGCCTGCACCAATGTGGTCGTGCCAAACAGCAGCAGGATGATGGTCACAGTCCATTCCGCGATAAATCCGCGCGGCTGGTCGCCCTTGGCCGGCGCCGGAGAAGGCGCGGTCTTTACTTCTGCCACGGTTGCCACTTTCTTTTGTTCCACAGACACCTATTGTACCGAAACCTTGAT
>JBEKFD010000410.1:0-3133 GCA_050013495.1 Occallatibacter sp.
ACAGGGAAAGATAAATGGCGACCACCAGCAGGACATTCGACACACAGACCGCGGGTTTTACAGCTGCCGACTTCGTCGCCTTACGAATCTAGGGGCCGAGGTACCGAGGGCATGGGAGCCGGATCGAAGAATTGTTATTGTGCTGGCCAGTCCACGACTCTTGGAACCTGAATGTCGCACGCCACGTCAGAAGCAATTTGCAATTGCTCAGCTTCTAACATTTTAGCGAGGGAGGATGGGACAATGCAGCGGAGAGATTTTGGGAAAGCACTTATCGGCGGCACTGTTGGGGCTGCGCTCGGCGGTCTCGCAGATGCGGTTCCGGCATTCGGGCAACCGCAGAAAAAGCTTACCGCGCGCAAGAACACCAAGATGCACGTAGGAGCGGACTACCATGTCATCGAAGGCACGACTCTGACCAGTAAGGAGAATCTCGAGTACAATCTGCGCTTCGGGGTAAAGTCCCTCAGCCCCGATCCTGACCAGGAGGCGCACCGCGGCAAAGGAGCGCGTTTCGACGCATTCATTCCCGTCGAGGGCCCGCTCGGCGGAGCCTTCGACACGGATGTACTCAAGCAGATGAAGGACAACTGTGACGCCGTTGGTATGTGGCTCGAAGCTCTTCGCATGGACTCCGGTTACATCATCCTTAAAGACCCCTCCGATCAGGACAAGAAGCTCGATCAGATCTGCGACAACATTCGCAAAGCTGCGCAGGTCGATGTTCGTATTATCAGCTACCACTGGACCATGATTCCCATTCGCCGCAACGGCACTGCTCCCGGTCGCGGCGACGCAGTCTACTCCACTTTCAAGCTGGAAAACGACTGGAAGAATCTGCCTGTCGGCATGGCAGGTCCGGTCAGTTACAACGAATACTGGGAAAGGATCGAGAAGTTTCTGAAGCGCGTGATTCCAGTCTGTGCGGAATACAAGGTTGCCATGGCGAACCACCCCTATGATCCGCCTGGACTTCCATACGGTTATGAAGGCGCGGAAAACTTCGACTCTCCGTCCATCTATACCGCTTACAAGAAATACGAGCAGATGGTCGACAGCCCTTGGAACGGCTTCCAGATGGACCTCGGCGTCATCGGCGAAGGTTCGACCGACGTCAACAAGACCGAGCCTCCCCTGGTGCAGTACATGGCCGAACGCGGAAAGATCAAGCAGGTCCACATGCGCAATATCAAGGGCGGGTTGAACAACTTCCAGGAGGTCTATCCCGACGAGGGAGTCATCGACTTCTTCAAGATCATGCGGATCTTCCGCGACACGGGCTATGAAGGGTCCTTCCTACCCGATCACATGCCTTCAAGTCCCGGAGATCCTGGCAAACTTCAGGCATACGCATTCGGCTACGGCTACATTCACGCGCTCATCAATTCCGTTAACTCCGAGGTCTAATAGTCTCACCGCCCCCCTAGTTACTGATGATTTCTTCGCTGGCGCCGTAGCCCCGCGGCGAAGTCGTTGCGGACGCTCATACCGTTAATGGCGACCCCGTTCATAAGCGAGATACGCTTCAAGTAGTAGCGATGGGCCCCGTAATTCCTGTACCAAACTGAATGTTAGTTTTCGGTTGGTTTGAACAGTCTGTAATGTCCTGCCGGTTCAACCGGTTGATGCAACACTAGCCGACCTGTCGGTACCCATGGGGACTTGAGAATTCGATGCTCGAACCTCTGCCGATTCCAGTTCGGCTAACTGCTGGTGCCTTTGCCGCTAAACTGGTATTGCCGCACGCTGCCGAAGGCTCTTTGCAGCAGCGGCGGAAGATCAACTATGTTGCCCCGACACTCGTTCGCGCGATTCGCCGCCTTCATCATCTTCTCAGCCGTCTCGTTTGCTCAGTTGCCAACATCTTCGCCGCTGGTCGATCTTGACCGCTCCGCCGCTGCGGCGGACTTCCCGATTGCCGCCGACGGGCGCGCCACGGACCTCTACCTCTCGCCGCAGACGCCCGAAACCGTGCGAGTCGCGGCCGAAGCATTCGCCTCCGATGTGGAACAGGTCACCGGGGTCAAGCCGCTCATGCTGACTTCGCTCGCCGCGCCGCTCCCAGCCAACCTGATTCTTGTCGGTGTGCTTGGCCGCTCGCCGGAGATCGATGCGCTGGTGGCGACCGGTAAGCTCGATGTAAGCGCTGTTTCGGACAAGTGGGAGAGCGCAGTCACAGCAGTGGTGTCGGCGCCGAGGGCCGGGGTAAGGCGTGCGCTGGTGATCGCCGGCAGCGACCGTCGCGGCGCGGCCTTCGCGCTGTTTACGCTCTCGCGCCAGATGGGGGTTTCGCCGTGGGCGTGGTGGGCGGACGTACCGGTTTCCCATCACGCGACGGTATACGTTCGCGCGGGCCAGCATATTCAGCCTGAACCCTCGGTGCAGTACCGCGGCATCTTTCTGAATGACGAAGACTGGGGCCTGCGTCCGTGGGCCTCGAAGAAGATGGATCCTACCGTCGATAACGGAAAAGGCAACATTGGGCCCAATACCTACGAGCGCATCTTCGAGTTGCTCCTGCGCCTTCATGCCAACTCGCTGTGGCCCGCGATGCACCCCGGCTCGCTGCCCTTCAACGCTGTACCGGAGAACGCGCGGTTAGCCGACAAGTGGGGCATCGTCATGGGCTCATCGCATTCCGAAGCCCTGCTGCGCAACAACGTTGGTGAATGGAACGAGGCTGTTCCACCCAATGGTAATGGTCCGTGGAACTTCCAAACCAACAGCACGGCGATGATCCAGTATTGGGACAAGCGCCTGGTCGAGAACGGCAAATTCGACAACTTCTATACCGTTGGCTTGCGCGGCGTACACGACTCCGGACTGGAGGCCATAGGCTCACCCGCGGTGAAGGCAAAGCTCGTAGAGGATGCAATGGCTGCCCAGCGTGCCCTGCTGGCAAAACGAGTGTCACCGGACCTTGCCAAAATTCCGCAAATCATCTGGCTATATAAGGAATCGCTCGATCTGTATCGCGTCGGCATGAAGGTTCCCGACGACGTCACCCTCGGATGGACGGACGATAACTACGGCTATATCCGCGAGCTGCCCAACGCCGCCGAACAGAAGCGTGCAGGCGGTTCGGGCGTCTACTACCACGTCAGCTACTGGGGATCGCCGCACGACTACCTGT
>JBEKFD010000411.1:0-3115 GCA_050013495.1 Occallatibacter sp.
CAGAATAAGTTTTGGTTCAAGTTCAAGTAGACGTCCAACCACTGGCCGGTGACCGGGACAATGCCATTCACCCCGCGGCCATCCACTTGTTTTCCAAAAAACGCATCGATTCTGTCCGCCTTTTCAAACCGGGCACGAACAATGAGAGTACGAAACCTCCCCAGGCCGGGGCCGAGATCAAAAAGCAATTGCGGATCGTCACTGACGGGCGTGACTTCGATCCAGTTATGGCGCGTTAGTATCTGAGCCTGCGCGGGCCGAGGCGGCGAGTCGCCGGCGCGCCACAAAGGAGTGAGCGAATCTTGCCGAAGCGGGTATCGCGGTAAGTCTTGGGCTGCTGCGGTCTTTACCGGCAATCTGTACCAATCGATCGGTATTTCAGGAGCAAATTCTCCCGGTCCCGAGGTATGGAAGCGAACCGATACAATGCGTTCCTGGGATGAGGCAATCTCCGGTAGGAAGAGCCCCCGCAATTCCTGCAGATCCTGCGGGAAGGGACGGATGATGAATCCGGCGTCCAAGTTGCTCGGTACCGATCGCCAACTCACCCTTCTGCCTGAGCTGAAAGCGGCCTCGACATAAACGGGCGCAGGCCGGAACAGAATGGACAGGGCATGTCCCTGCAGGCTCTGGCGGACGTGCGGACCCATCACCAGTAAGCCGCCGGACTGGGGCACGGGGACGTCTAGATCCCAATGGGCGGTGGAATTACCAAGCGAAGCCAAACGGCCGTAGCGCGCGTACAGGCGATGTTGCAGAAGGAGCCACTGCGGGGTGGCCAGGTTCAGGTCATAGCGATCCAGCAGGGCGCGCCAGGATACTGGCGTTTCCAGGAAAGGGTGATGGCCGTCGATGGCCGAAAAATTCAAGATGACGAAGCCGGCCGCGCGTTCGCTTTCCAGATGCGCGGCATTCAACCGGTCGAGAGCCGGAGTATAAGCGCTGTAGGATTGGAAGACGGGCCTTGGCTGCCACGTCCAGCCGTTTGCCTGTACGACGTCGATGTCCCAGGGCACTGCGTCCACGGTGCCGTTCCCGACAATCTGGTGAAAACGATCGGGCAACAGCAACTGGGCCCGATTCCGCTGGTTGGCCGCGCCGGTCTCTTCCCAGGTCGCCGGCCATCGCCAGAAAGCGGCCAGCGATGCGCGGGCCTGACGGAGTTGCAACCGCGATTTGATGGTGGCGTTTAACCCGGGATATGCCTCTACCGACACCGTGTAGGCCAGGGCCACGGAAAACAGTTGAAAAACCACAATCAGGCGGCGGTCCCGTGCCGCGCCGGCACAGACCAGCAAGAACAGCAAACCCACTGCGAACTCGATATGAAACGCGGGTGCGTGTCCCGGATCCTGCCGTACCATGGCGTGTTTAAACGCAAAAAAGGCGACGATCAGCGCAGGCGCTAGACCAGGCCATAACGCGCGCAGATCGGTGGCCGCAAGCAAGATCGCCGCGAATGTGGCGGCAACCGTGGCGCAAGCCAAAGCGGCTTGCCAGAAGGGACCCGGCAGCCCCGTGCCTTCGGAATATCCCGAAACAATTTGCCAACCGTTCCGCAAGTACGGCCCGATGCCGGTGAAGCTGCCGGTTGACGCCAGATACAGGATCGCCATGGACAATGGTGGGATGCACAGGGCTACCAATGCCTGCCGCTTGGCGCGACGGGGGAGCGGGCGGTGCTGAAATGCTACGGTGGCAAGCACCACAAGGAAGAGTGCCACACCCTCCAGGCCCTGGTTCAGCTTCACCAGGAGGCCGAGGCCGCTCAGAAAGCCGAGCGCCGATAGTTCCGCAAACCGCCAATGGGAGCGATCCACCAAGGCAATCAGGGCGAGCCTTTCGATGAGGGAGATAAGCGGCCTCTCCGCGGGCAACGCATCCAGCATAATCGCCAGACCCAGTATCGAGGCTGTCCAAAAAGCTGCTACACGGGATTGCAGAATCCAAACCAGACGATACAGAGCTGCGATGGAAAGCGCGTAGAGGCCCAGCCGAAAAAGCAAGGCGAGCCAAGGCGTTCCGCTCACCCGGTCGGGATAGAAGAGATACCCTAGCGGGCCGTAAGAGAAGACCATATCCCGGCCCGCAAGCAAACCCTGGTTATGCGCCAGATTGAGGCCGAGCATCCAACTGGCGTCCAGACCCGTCCCATGCGATCCGATGGACACTGGCACGCTGACTGCGGTGACGTAGGCCACCAGCAGGCCGAGCGTCCATCGCTCTAGCAGTCGCCATAGCACGTCAGGGCGCCAACGGGCAAAACCACGAGACACCGGCGGGTCAGTCCGAATTGCCGATGTGGGATGCATTGCGGCGTTTTCAGCATATCAGGCAGAAAAGCCTGGCGCTGGGCGGCAGCCAGGAGCGGCAAGTCATGAGAAGCAGTACAGTTTTCATGCTCCCGCGCCCCAAAGTACTAGCGCTAGGCGATATACTTCAATCTTTGGACAAATTATGATCTTACGAAACAGTACGAGCTTACCTGTGGTGCTGCTGGCTGCCCTGGGTAGTTTTTCGATTGCGGCGCATGGCGCCGGCGCCAATCGGGCGAGTGAAGATGCCAAGGCACGGGCGCTCGTCAACTACGGCAAACTGCCTTTGAGTTTTGAAGAAAATCGCGGGCAGGCCGATGCCAGCGTCAAGTTTCTGTCGCACGGAAGCGGGTACTCGATTTCGTTGGCCCCTTCCCAAGTCTTGTTGAACCTGCCGGCCAAGGCGGGGCGCCAGGCCGCCATCCGCATGAGCTTTCCCGGAGCGCAATTGCCGGTTCTGACCGGCGGCGACCGGCAAACCGGTCTCAGCAGCTACTTTATCGGGAACGATCCGTCGCGGTGGGTATCGGGTGCTCCCAATTTCGCCCGCGTGCGCTACCACGAGCTTTACCCAGGTGTCGACTTGTCCTTTTACGGAAATCAGGGCCAGCTCGAGTATGATTTCGTGGTCGCCCCGGGCGCTCAACCGCAAGCCATTCGGCTGCAGTTTGACGGGGTGGATGGGATGCGCCTGGATAGCGCGGGAAACCTGATCTTGAGTTCGGAGCATGGCGAGATCCGCCAGCACAAGCCGGTTATGTATCAGGAAAGTGCGGGTCGGCGGCAAATCGTCGACGGTC
>JBEKFD010000412.1:0-6335 GCA_050013495.1 Occallatibacter sp.
CGCTTCTGGGGATTCACGGCTCTCTACTACGGAATGCTGTTGGAGTCCTATGCCAACTATGATGCGTCAAGCCTGGAAAAGCCGCTGCGCCCGCTGATGACGCAGGAACTGGGTGTGAAGTTCCCCGAGTTGCCCAAGATGTGGCCGACTCCCTCGAGCACATAAGTTCACCGATCGTGGAGCGAGGTCCAATGTCGTTGACGCGTCGAAAGATTCTCACAACGACGGCGAAGGCCGCATGCCTTGCTGCCGGCCGGCGCCTGGGGCTGGCACAGTTCGTCCTACAGCCCGAGCCACAGCTTGAGTTTGCGCCTGTCCCGCCGCCGGCGACCATGGCGGCTAAGGCGCTGTTCGCCGATGTCGGGGCTGCTGCGTACACGGAGCTGGACCACAAACTGCGCATTGTGAATGCAGACCTTGTTGCGAATGGCCTGCGCCACCTTCCCGGACTCAACGACACCTTTTTGACCGGCTACCCGAAGAATGAGTTTTACGATTGGGACCTGTACTTCGAGAACCTGTATCTCTCGTACTACGGCGTGTGGCCGCTCTGCTTCACCAATCTGAAGGAGTTCCTGAACCGCGAACAGCCCGACGGCTACGTCAATCGAAGCCTCATCAACCGGCGCGACCGGCAGCAGTTCAAGCCGTTCCTTGCGCAGCTGGTGTTGCTTGGGGCCAAGCAGAACCACGACGACTACGAATGGCTGCGCGGCAACTACTACGACCGTCTGGTGAAGTACGTTGCCAAGTGGTTCTCCTACGATGGAGACAAGAACGGCCTGCCGGTTTGGAACTCTGCCGATGCCGCTGGCACGGACAATCAGTGGTCGCGCGCCGGGGCACTGAGTTCTTTCCAGATTGAAGGCGTCGATCTGGCCAGCTATCTCATCCGCGAGCTGCGCGCCATGGCTGTGATCGCTGCGGCGCTGGGCAACAAGGCCGATGCCGCAGCCTTCAACCGGCATGGCGACGAGGTTGCCAGGCTGATCAACTCGGTCTTCTGGGACGAGAAGCAGGGGATGTACTTCGACCGCAATGAGAAAACCGGCCAGCGCGTGTATGTGAAATCAGTGACCAACTTCATGCCGCTTTTTGCGGGGGCGGCAACGCCGGAACGCGCCAAACGAATGATCCAGGAGCACCTGCTGAATCCCGATGAGTTCTGGCTGAAGTATCCGGTTGCCAGTTATGCCAAGACGGAGCTGGATTACTACCAAGGCTCCTACCACGAATGTAATTGGCGCGGGCCGACGTGGGTGCCGACGAACTACATGATCTTCCAGGGGCTGCGGCAGTACGGCTATCACGATGAGGCGAGGGAACTTGCACGGCGGCTCTTCCACATGGCGGTCGTCTGGAACCCTATTCTGCGCGAGTACTACAACGCGGAGACCGGCGACGGCCTGGGCCAGACGCGCTTCTGGGGATTCACGGCGCTGTACTACGGAATGCTGCTGGAGTCGTACGCGGACTATGATGCTTCGAGCCTGGACAAACCGTTACGCCCACTGATCCAGCAGGAGCTGGGTGTCCGGTTCCCCGAGCTGCCTAATATCTGGCCGACTCCATCCAATGCCTGAGAGATCATGCATCTTCCTTTAGGCCTAGCATCAACAAAGATTTGCAGGCGGAACTTGTGCGGGACGGTTTTGCAGTGCGATAGTAGTGTGCGTTCCTGCGAGGTTAAACTGTGGTGCGGTTCAATTCGATCAATCTATTGCTGTCTCTCGCTCTGACGGTTCCAGCCGCCAGCCAGCTATCAGCCCAGACACCCAACCAGAACCCAGTTTTGGCGCCAGCCGGTGGTCGTGGGCAGGGTCGCGCAAATGCGACTCCTCCCCCATCGGGCGTTCCTCCAGCAGAGCGCAACGCTGGCGGACGCCCGATCCACAATGAAGCAGAGCGTGCTGCGCGGTGGAAGGTGGTTGCGATGCCGTACTCGCGCACTGGGCTGACGTCAGCCGAGCAGCAGATGATCGCCAAGCTGGCCGATGCGTGCCATCTGATGGACGAGATTTATCTGCACCAAAGCGACCTAGGCGGATGGGCGATCTACCACGCTACGTCTAACGCCGACATGTTTCGTCTGTTCTCCATCAACGGCAGCCGATGGGATCTGGCCGATCGCAACACACCGGTGATTGGCGAAGAGCCGCTGGTTCCGGGCCATGAGCTGTATCCGTTTGGAACCATCAGCGCCGTGATTGAAAAATACGCCGCGGCGCATCCGGAGCAGAAGGAAGCTATTTACAACCCTTGGACGGTAGTGCGTTCCGCGCCGCTCGACCTTGCATTCAACCTGAGCCAGCCCGTGGTAAGCGTGGCCGACCATCTGTATACGTATCCCTATCACGAGGCCTATGCCGAGTGGGTTAAGCCGATGGCCGCCGATCTACAGGCAGCCGCAAAGCTTTCGCCCGATCCGGCGTTCGCGCATTACCTGAACCTGCGGGCGGATGCCTTGCTCAACGACGATTACTACGCCAGCGACATTGCGTGGCTGGATTTGAAGAATCCCAAGATCGACCTGATCTTTGCGCCGTATGAGACCTATCTGGATGGCGTCCTTGGGGTGAAGACTTCGTACGGCGGGGCGATTCTAATTCGCAATGAGGCAGAGAGCCGCAAGCTGGCGATGTATCAGCAGCATGAAGCAGCCATGCAGCAGGCGCTGCCAATCTCCGCGGAGGACAGGCCCTCCAAGGAGGGGCAGGCAACCCCGATGGAAGTCGTCGATGCTCCGCTGCGTGCCGGCGACCTTCACTATGGATACCAGGCGGTGGCGGACAATCTGCCCAACGACCCACGGATCCATGCCGAGAAGGGATCGAAGAAGATATTCTTCAAGAACTTCATGGACGCGCGCGTGGACTATGTGGTCCTGCCGGTCGCGCAAAAAATGTTGACCGCAGCTCAGATTAAAGACGTCAGTGGCGAGGGTTATCTGACCGGAGTGATTCTGCATGAGATCTCCCATGGTCTCGGGCCCGCATACGCGCATGTGGAGGGCAAGCAGGTTGCCATCAACGAGGCGATTGGTCCGGCGTACAGTGGACTGGAAGAAGCCAAAGCAGATGTAACTGGCATCTTCCTCGCTAAATGGCTGGTAGACCAGAAGCTGCTGCCGGACAGTGAATTGAATGGAATATACGCGTCGTACGTTGCCGGAGTGTTTCGTACTCTGCGCTTCGGCACGGCTGAGGCCCATGGCCGCGCGGAGCTGATGGAGTTCAACTATCTGCTGGAACGTGGTGCGCTGGCCAGGGGTAGCGATGGCAGATACAGCATCGACTATGGGGCTATGCCTGCGGCGGTGGCTTCGCTTACTCAACAACTGCTTGCGTTTGAGGCCCACGGTGACCGCGCCGGAGTTGAGGCCTGGTTCGCCAAGTACGATGTGATGCCGCCTGCGCTGACTCAGGCCCTCGCATCCACCCGCGACATTCCCGTCGACATTACACCCGAATTTGAACTCGCCCACGGGGTGCGCCCATGAAAACCATCTTCGCCAGCTTGTTCGCTCTCTCTGCCGCCCTTATAGTTGCCCCTGCTGTTGGCCAGCAGAAGCTCACGCTGCACCACCATGACGCGGCGCACCAGGTACCAGGCACGATCGTTGTGCCGGCATCGGATTTCTTCACCGACTTCCCCGCAGGCGACAGTAGCGGCGGTGGGTTTGGCCGTGGTCAGGCGGCCACTGCATGGGAGTTCAATAACAACTCGCTGACCCTGGGGGTTGCCGGGGATGTTACCGCAAAAATTCCGGTGAAGGAAGGCGGCGTGTACCACCTGTACGTGCGTGGCAGCGGCACAGCCACCAGCGCCTTCCATGTCGCGATCGATGGCAAGCAGGACCCAGCAACCTTCGGCCAGGGCGCAATGCAGATGCAGCGCGGTGGTGACTTTACCCTCAAGCCTGGAACGGTTGAGATCAAGCTCACAGCGATTGAGCCTCGCCCAGTCTTCAACGTGCTTGTGCTTACCAAGAGGGCAAGCTTCACGGAGGACGACCTGAAGCCGCTCGAGTTGCCGGCTGAGGTGAAGCTGCTGCACGAGTACACGATTGCTCCCTCCAACATCGTCAAATTCGGGGATGTCGATGGTTCCGGAAAGTACGCGATCCTGGACATTTTGAACAACTACTCCTCCATCATGTATGCCAACGACGGCCATATCCTGTGGCGATGGGATGCGCCGCCAACGACGCAGGGCGACCCGCGCGGCAATGAGGCTGCGGGAGTTCTTTGGGACTTTCATCACACCGGCAAAGATGAACTGGCGCAATGGCGCGAGACACCCGATGGCAAGGAGTGGCTGGTGCTGGCGGAGGGGCTTACCGGCAAGGTCATTAAGCAAGTGCCTTGGCCCGCGCCTGCGTTGCCGCATGTGGATAACAACTACCGCATGGCCGTGGCAAAGTTCCATAAAGATTCTGACGGGCCGGACACGCTGTTGGTGTTCGCGGATACCGGTGGATGGATCGGGCTTACTGCGTATGACAAGGACCTCAACCTGCTGTGGCAGCACGCGGAGCACCGGTTGAAGGATTACTTCGGCCACTATATCTATCCCTGGGACATCAATGGCGATGGAATCGATGAGGTGATGATCAGCCATCTATGCCTGGACGCGAATGGCAAAGAAGTTTGGAACGACGCCAAGTACTTCGAGGACAACCACGATCACATGGATGCGATGGAGTTCTTCGACATGAACGGCGACGGCAAGCCGGAGCTTCTGGTTGGCCAATCCGACGCGGGGACCATGGAGTACAACGCGCAGAACGGAAAGATACTCTGGCAGAACAACTCCGACCACTCGCAGCAGGTAACAGCGGGGTACATTCTGGGCGATTCCAAGACGCCCCAGGTGGTCACCAATGGAAGGACCTACACCAACGGCTTGAGCGCGCAACTTTACTGGTTCGACAACCAAGGCAAGTTACTGGAGAAATGGCCTGCGCAGCCGCTGGGCGGCAATCCCAACTTTGTGCGTGGCGACTGGTATGGCACGGGCAAGCGGACCTATTTCTGGTACCGCTTCAAGCTGGAGCCGGATGGCAATGCAACCCTGTACTTCAAGGGCGAGGCGTACCACATGTTCGACTTCGAGCACACCGGTGCCGACCAGGTAATCACCCTCGAGGGTGGCGGAGGTGGACCAGGTGGGGGTGGAACTCAAACCCTGCGGGTCTACGGCTACGCTGGTATTACACCCCACCCAAAGCCATGCAACGCCGAGTGCCGCAAACTCATCGCCAACCACACGCATTACTGAGGTTCGTCTAACAAAGGATGGGCGAAGGCCCACATCATGTGAAGCCACCATCGATTGGAAGATAGCTCACCTGCGTAAAACCACGAGGCATCATGCCCAGTTCTACTTATCTCTCACGCCGCAGATTTCTAGCTCTGAGCGGTGCGGCAGCAGCTCAGGCCGCAGTTCCGGTAGCGAAGCTCTATGCGGCTCCCACGCCTCCAACTCCCGCGCGCTTAGGAGCCCAATCGCTAGCTGGGCAGTGGCGCTTTTCTCTCGACCGCGCGGACGAGGGCGTGAAGGGAAGCTGGTTCTCGCGTGATCTTCCTACCGGCAGCATGATCGACCTGCCCGGAATCCTGCAGACGCAGGGTTATGGCGACGACATTACCGCTGACACGCAGTTTGTCGCGGCGCTGCCGCGCGACATGGCCTGGTACAAGCTGCCGCAGTACGCGGCCTACACCAAGCCGGGTCATGTTCAGGTGCCCTATCTCTCGCAGCCGGTGAAGCACTATCTCGGTGTCGCGTGGTACCAGCGCGAGATCGAAGTACCTGTGACATGGCGCGGCAAGCGTCTAGACCTCACGTTGGAGCGCACGCGTTGGCAGACCGACGTCTACCTCGACGACAAAGAGATTGGAAGTTGCCACTCGCTGGTTGCGCCGCACGAGTTCGACCTCGGCATGGTCGCACCGGGCAGGCACCGGCTTTCCATCCGCATCGACAACCGAATGATCTTGGTCTACCGGCCGGACGGTCACTCGGTCTCGGACGGGGAGGGTGGAACTTGGAACGGCATTGTGGGTCGTATCGAGCTTGCCGCAAACAGCCCGGTGTGGATCGAAGATGCGCAGGTATTTCCCAACGTAGACGACAAGACAGCGCGGATCAAAGTGCGAATCGGCAATGCGACTGGCAACGCGGGTTCGGGCACGCTCACGGTCGGTGCCACCAGCGCACCCGTAACCTGGGATGCAACCGGTGGCGAGGGAACCAACGATGTAGCTCTGCCGCATACAACGCCGGCATGGAGCGAGTTCACGCCTGTGCTGCAGCACTTGACGCTGAAGCTC
>JBEKFD010000413.1:0-2974 GCA_050013495.1 Occallatibacter sp.
AACGCCGATATTGTGACGATTACGCTCGATAATCCCGTTCAAATCGGTGACGCCGGAGACACACTCCAGTTCTACGGCACCATCACGAACAATGCCGATGCTACCGTGTACCTGAATAGCGACGACTTGACCCTCAACGGCCTCAGCTTCGCGATTACCGATTTCTTCTTCGCTAACGTGCCCGCTTCCCTCGCAGCCAACGCTTCCTCGGGAAATATCGACCTGTTTCAAGTGACGGTGAGTAACCCGCTTGCCGATCCGCCCGCAACGTATCTCGGTTCTCTCACGCTCCTCGGCGGCGGTTACAACCAGGCCCAGGATAACCTGGGCACTGTCAGCTTTTCCGTGACCACGCCGGAGCCTTCCGCAATCTATCTTCTGCTCGGCATGCTCTCGTTGACTATGGTGTTGGTTTCCTTGATTTCTAGGAAGGCCCGTGCCCGAGGTGGCGAACCGTGTGGATAGCTCGCCACGAGAATCGGTTGGTCCAGGCTGCTCGCCAAAGCGGCGTGAGCGGGCTTGCGGCTGGACATTCCGCAGCGCACGCTTGATTCACCGGTAAACTCCGGTCAACCTGAATTTCCTATCAACTCGCGAATCTGGCCTTCCTGAGTCTTGCCGGGCTTATCACCGGGCCCGGTCAGGCATCCCGTCTTCGCGGTCGCCGGAAGCTGCGAGGGTGGCCTGTCGGGTCAAGTACCGGTACTTCGCCGCCTCGGATTGCGCACAAGGAAGATTAACTTACGGAGTCGGAACTGCCGCCTGTACAATATTCGACGGTGCGCTCTCGTTATTCGACGTATCCACGGCAGTGGAATAATACCAGTAGCTCTGTCCCGACTGGACGGCAGTGTCCGCGTAAGCGCATACCGTAGAACTGCATATGGCCGCCTGCATCGAGGCCAGATTCGTATAGGGCGTGGCCGGCGCGGTCGAACTCGATGACGCGATCCGGTAAACATTATAGCTGGCCACATTCAAGGAAGTGCTCGGAGTCCAACTCAACGATACGCTGTGGGGCGCTGGCGCGACTCCCGTCCCCGATAGGGTTTCATTCACCGGTGTATTCAGCGCATTGCTCACAAAAACGATGGCGCCGCTCGCGTTCCCAGCCGCCGCGGGCGTAAATGTCAAGTTGAAACTGGCGGTCTGCCCCACGCCCAGTGTGAGCGGCAGCGCCGGCCCGCCGATGCTGAAACCGGCGCCGGAAACGATCGCCTGGGAAATGGTGGCGCCGGATGTCCCCGTGCCCATCACCGTTACGGTTTGGCTGCCGCTACTGCCCAGCGTGACGTTGCCGAAACTGACGCCCGAGGGGGCCACACCCAGCACCGGCAGGACACAGGCGCCGCCCATGGCGTCCGTCAGCACGGCCTGCACGAACGCCAGGTTGCACTGTCCGTATGGGGCGGCGCATGGAGCGGGTGGACTCAGCGCCAGATTGGTCGCCATCTGCACGTCGAGAATGTTTACGGCGCCGTCCTGGTTCAGATCGCAGGCACCGTAAGAGCCAGCGGCCAAAAAAGAAACCGTGCTACTGGCATAAGTGCCCGCTGGAATCTCATTCCACTGCGCTGAATAGGTTCCGATGGATGAAGTGATCAGGTGCGCCCAGCCGTTCCCGGTCAGCCCGGAATCGTTGGTGAAAGGATTGCCGGCAGAAATTCCAGCCACATTGCTGGAAACCGCGGCGAGGGAAAGCACCACTTCCCCGGCCGCTGTCGTGGTCACGGCAGCACCGGAAGGAGCCCCCGTCGACGATTGACTGTTCAAGACCGCCGACTGATCCAAAGGTGTCGCGATAGCCGCTCCGGAGAACTCCCAGATCACCGCGCCGGCAATTGCGGCGGTGGAAGTTGACGTTATGGTCAATGACGTGGCCCCTGCCACACTGTTTTGGGCGTACCAAAAATCGGCCACAGCGCCACCCACTGCGTCGATTGACCTCGCGGCGCCCGCTTCCATGTAGGTATTTCCAGCATTGTCGGTGACACTGTTGATGGCCGCCGATGTGTTGCCGCCACCCCTTACCTGCCAGCCCACCACAATCAGGTGCCCGCTCCCGGTCGCGGGCATCGTACAACTGGTTCCCGGGAATGTGCCTGGACCGCAGGCCGTTGCCTGCACCAGACCGATCTGCGCCCATGCGGAAGGGGTAGCGAATACCGCGCCTATTAGCAAAGCAACGGCGCGGCCGGCGCAGGCCCACGTCGCCGCACTAAGTCGACCCGGGCTGTCGGGAAGATGAGAAACCCAATTTCCGAAGGCGCCTTGCCGCGAGATGTGCGGTTGCCGGTTGAGCAGTGAAGCTTGCATTCGGGTTCGGTATCAAGATAGCGCGTTTTCGCCCGAGCCACAAGAGGTCATAAGTCGGAGGGCATAAGTCGGGCTTGCCCAGTCCGAAGCGCGTTCGGGACTGAAGCCGCCACTCCTGTGGGGTTTCCACCAAATTCAGGACCTGATCGCGGCGCCTTTTCCGGAAAGAATGGCCGCCCTATAAGGAATTGCGCCAGACGCGCCGATAAGTGATTAATGAGAATTTTGGAAATCGCCTCGATTCCGGCGGCTGCCGCCATGACTTGGCGTGGCGCGGACTGCGATCAATGGATAGGGGGTTGGACCCTACACAAAGTTAGCTGAAACCATAGTCCGCACACATTCGAATGGGGATAACCAACGTTTGCGACGGACGTTAACTAAACCTAACTAAACACAACGTTGAGTAGGAGATGCGAGAGGTTTACCATTTAGCCACCATGAGTTCCCCGACGCTGAAGTGTGCAACCGCCCTGATTGCATCCTTTGTATCGGGACTGGCGGCATTCGGCCAATCGGACTCCTTGTCGTTATCGTCCGGCGTCACAACGCCCGGCGGCACGGCGTCGTTGAATCTGGCGCTGGATTCGCCAGTTGGGAACGAGCCCGCCGGAATCCAGTGGATTTTCGCGTATTCACCGTCCGACATCGTTTCTGT
>JBEKFD010000414.1:0-2937 GCA_050013495.1 Occallatibacter sp.
ACGACAGCGCCCGAACCGGGTTCCTTCCTGCTGCTTGGCACAGGGCTTGTCGGTCTGGCTGGAGCGCTCCGCCGCAAATTTGTCCGGTGATCTGTTGACGAGGTTCGCGGGCACTGATTTTGTCAACGTCCGGCCACGAACCGCCCCCACGTACAAGGAGAGATTATGATTTGTAATCGGAAGTATGCATTGGTCGTATTCGCTGTGGCCGCCTTGGTCTCAAGCGTGACCCTTACCGCAAACGCCGAGAACAGGCGGCAGCTTGTGACTGCGAAAATCGATGACAATGTCGTCGTAGCGCTCGCGGGCAACACCCGTCCGGAAGCCAGGCCCGTGAACGACCGGGGCGCGGTTTCCAGAGAAATGAAGTTAAACAACATGATGCTGCTGTTGCAGCGGCCCCCGGAGCTGGAAGTCCAGCTCACCAAATTCGTCAACGACCTTTACGACCCCAAGTCGGCGAACTTCCACAAGTGGCTCAGCGCGGAGCAGTTCGGCGAAAAGTTCGGGCCGGCTGACAGCGACGTTGAGGCGGTGACGCGCTGGCTCGAATCCCAGGGCTTTACCGTAAACGTGAAGTATGCCAACAAGATGTTCATCGATTTCTCCGGCACCGCGGTCCAGGTGGAGACGGCCTTTCACACGGAACTCCGCAACTATGAAGTGAAGGGCCAGATGCACTTCGCCAATTCCCGAGACCCGCAGGTTCCGGCCGCCCTGGCGCAGGTGATCCGTGGCGTGGTCTCCCTGAACGACTTCAAGGGGAGGGCCATGCATGAGGGCATCCATCAAGCCCACATCGACGCGCGCACCGGCGAGTATAAGCACGAATACACGCACAAAGGCGACAAAGACGGGAGCCTGAGCAACTACACTAACGGCGGCGGCTATGAATCCATTGTTCCCTGGGACCTGCAGAAGATCTACAACATCGCTCCTTTGCTCACTGCCGGCGTTTCCGGCCAGGGGATGAAGATCGTGGTGGTGGAAGACACCAATCAATGGAATTGCAATGCCGCCCACGCCGCGGGCAATAGCCCAGGAACCCAATGCAGCGCCACCAGCGACTGGGCCGTGTTCCGCAACGTCCTCGGCCTGGGACGATACACCGGTGGCAGCTTCTGGCAGGAGAATCCGGCTCCGCAAACGGGAGCGAACAACTGCACCACTCCAGCAACAGAGGCTGGCGCTCCGGCCGGCTCCGGAATCAACAGCGACGACGTGGAAGCTTCCATCGATGCCCAGTGGGCTACGGCGGCGGCGCCCAGCGCAACCATCGTCAACGCGGCCTGCGGAGACCCACGGGGCGGGTTCGGCGGTCTCACTGCGCTGCAGAACATCCTCTCGCATCCGAACGCGGAGAACGTGGACGTAGTCAGCATGAGCTACGGCGAGTCGGAAGAGAGAACCGGCGCCGCGTTGAATGCAGCGTTCAACACAACCTTCCAACAGGCCGCCACCGCGGGTATCGCCGTCTTTGTCTCCTCCGGCGACGAAGACGCGGCCAGCTCCGACGGTGAAGATGCCGCCGCCAAGGACGGCATCACCATCAGCGGCTGGATGTCGTCCCCGTACGACGTCTCCGTAGGCGGACTGGACTTTGCCGATAACGCCCTCGGCGTGGCCAGCGAGTATTGGAATGCCAACAACAACGTCTTCTATGGTTCCGCCAAGTCCTACATCATGGAGCAGCCTTGGAACGACTCCTGCGCCTCAACCCTGCTGTCGACTGCTTTAACCGGATCGCCGGTTGCCTATGGCGCCAGCGGCTTCTGCAATACCGCGACGGCAGCTTCCGATGGCTTCCACCTGGTGGTTGGCGGCAGCGGCGGCCCCAGCGCCTGCGCCACGGGAGCAGCCGCGGTAACAGGCGTCGTTAGCGGCACCTGCGCTGGCTATGCCAAGCCTGCCTGGCAGGCAGCAGCAGTCGGCACAATGGCCGGCATGCCGAACGACGGCGTGCGCGATACACCGGATGTGTCTCTGATGGCCGCCAACGGCCTGTGGGGGCACTATTACGTGCTTTGCTTTACGGACACAACCACCGATGGGACTGAACAAGGCGGAATTCCTTCATGCACGGGGGCTGGAATTGCGCCGGTCGATTGGCCCGGTTACGGCGGGACCTCGATCTCGTCTCCCATCATGGCTGCCATCCAGGCTCTGGTGGTGCAGCACAAGGGCAGCCTGCAAGGGCTTCCCACTCCCCGCTACTATGCTCTGGCGACCACTGAATACGGTCCAACCGGCAGCTCAACCTGCAACTCGGCGCTCGGCAATGGGGTCGCCAGCTCGTGCATCTTCTACGATGTCACGCTGGGCGACAACGACTCGGATTGCGTGGCTCACAGCGGCGCTACCGGCAAGGTTGACTGCTACCTGCCTTCGGGCACGTACGGCGTACTTTCAACCAGCAACAACTCATTTCAACCTGCCTACTCGACGCCAACCGGTTGGGACTTCGCCACCGGCATCGGCAGCGTGAACGCCTATAACCTGGTGATGAGTTACTAGAAACCTCACCAGTTCGACAAAAGCGGCAGGGAGCGCGGTAAGCGCTCCCTGCCGTTTTATTTGCCCCGCCGGGCTGTGCGTCCCCGTCTCGTTTTTCGCGGGGCGAGCCGTGGGCGAAATTTCGGCTGAGCGGAAGGCGTTTGCGGAAGCGATGCTTCGAGCGGACAATTGGGTAAATTGGTGGAAAGGGGCGTGGACCCGATCGTCCATCAATGCGCCCCCGGCGGCGGCGCGGCATTCCTCTTCGGCTTCTTGAATAACCACGACGCAAGGGCGCAGAAGAACGCCAGCAGCGCCGTCCAGCGGAATACGTCCACATAGGCCATCAGGGCCGATTGCTGCTCCATCAGTCCATATAGCATTCCAAACGATCCGGGCCGCGCCTGGGCGGGGCCGATCCTGTGGCCGAGGTAATATGCCAGC
>JBEKFD010000415.1:0-2878 GCA_050013495.1 Occallatibacter sp.
TGCCGACCATCGCCAAAGCGTTCAACCCGAACGCAATTGTATCCGGCGCAAATTCCGTAGTGACCCTGACGCTGAGCAACAGCAGCAATACAGCTCTTACCGGCGGTTCTTTCACCGATACGCTGGTGAACATGAGCGCCTTCGGCGGCGCCGTTGGCGGGACCTGTGTGGGAACCAGCCCGGCCACCCTTTCGGGAGGCGCAACCTCGCTTAGCTTCTCCGGGATCACGATTCCGGCGAACAACAGCTGCACCGTAACCTTCACCGTCACCAGCACGACGATAGGCACCCAGCCGAACACGACCTCGGGCGTGACAACCGCGCAATCATCCACCGCCGGACCTGTGAGCAACACCGCCAACCTTAATGTGTTGGCCGTCCCCACGATCGCCAAGGCTTTCAATCCACAGTCGATTATTTCCGGTTTGACTTCTCTCGTGACTCTGACGCTGACCAACACCAATGCGGTCGATTTGAACGGCGGCGCAGTCACTGACGCGCTGGCAAACATGAGCGCGGCCGCCGGCGCCGTTGGTGGGACTTGTGTGGGAACCACTCCGGCCACCCTGGCGGCTGGAGCGACAGCGCTCAGCTTCTCCGGGATCACGATCCCGGCCAATAGCAACTGCACAGTAACCTTCAGCGTCACCAGCACAATTGTGGGCGCCCAACCGAACACCACCTCGGGCGTGACCACGACGCAGACACCAATGGGCGGCCCTGTCAGCAATACACCCAGTTTGATCGTCTACGCGGTTCCCACCATCTCCAAAGCGTTCAACCCGGCTTCGATTACATCGGGCGGGAATTCCGTAGTGACCCTGACGCTGTCCAACACGAACCCGAACAATCTGGTGGGCGCTAACTTCAGCGACACGCTGGTCAACATGAGCGCTGTTGGCGGAGCCGTGACCGGGACCTGCGTTGGAACCACGCCGAACACCCTTGCGGCCGGTGCGAACGCTCTCGGCTTCACCGCAATTACCATTCCAAGCCATAGCAATTGCACCGTGATTTTCAGCGTTACCAGCAGCACCCTGGGCGTCCAGAACAACACCACAACTGGCGTCACCACCTCGCAGACGACGACAGCCGGCCCGCCGAGTAATACGGCCACTCTGACTGTCTCAAGTGCGCCCATCATCGCCAAGGCGTTTAACCCGGCCGCGATTGCATCCGGCGGCAACTCGGCCGTGACTCTGACGCTCACCAACGGCAACGCCTCTGCGCTGACCGGCGGCGCGTTCTCCGACACGCTGGTCAACATGAGCGCACTGGGCGGAGCGGTTGGCGGCACGTGCGTTGGCACCACGCCGAACACTCTGGCGGCAGGCGCGGCGGCGCTGAGCTTCACCGGGATCACGATCCCTGCGAATAACAGCTGCACGGTGATTTTCAGCGTCACCAGCAGCACGGTTGGCGGGCAACCGAACACCACATCCGGCGTGACCACCACGCAAACCCCGGCGGCCGGCGCGGCCAGCAACACTGCCACGCTAACGGTGACGGCACTCGCCACCCCGACCATCGCCAAGGCATTTAATCCGGCCGCGATTGCATCCGGCGGCAACTCGGCAGTGACGTTGACGCTCACCAACAGCAACGCCTCGGCTCTTACCGGCGGCGCATTCAGCGACACGCTGGTCAACATGAGCGCGCTGGGCGGAGCCGTTGGCGGGACGTGTACAGGAACAACTCCGAACACTCTGGCTGCGGGCGCCGCGGGGCTGAGCTTCACCGGAATCACAATCCCGGCCAACAACAGCTGCACGGTGATCTTCAGCGTCACCAGCAATACCGCAGGCGCTCACCCCAACACTACCTCCGGCGTGAGCACAACCCAAACCCCGGCAGCGGGCGCGGCCAGCAATACTGCCACCCTAACGGTGCTGTCGTCGCCGACAATCGCCAAGGCCTTCAACCCCGCAGCGATCGCATCCGGCGGCAACTCGGCCGTGACGTTGACGCTCACCAACAGCAACGCCTCTGCTCTAACCGGCGGCGCATTCACCGACACGCTGGTCAACATGAGCGCGCTGGGCGGAGCCGTTGGCGGCACTTGCGTTGGAACAATTCCGAACACTCTGGCGGCAGGAGCAGCAGCGCTGAGCTTCTCCGGAATCACCATCCCGGCGAACAACAGCTGCACGGTGATCTTCAGCGTCACCAGCAGCACGGTCGGCGGAAACCCCAACACAACCTCAGGCGTGACTACGACTCAAACCCCAACCGCCGGCGCGGCCAGCAATACCGCCTCACTGACGGTAACGGCGCTCGCCACTCCCAGCATCGCCAAGGCGTTCAACCCGGTCACGATCGCATCCGGCGGCAACTCGGCCGTGACGTTGACGATCACCAACAGCAACGCCTCTGCTCTAACCGGCGGCGCGTTCTCCGACACGCTGGTCAACATGAGCGCGCTGGGCGGAGCCGTTGGCGGCACCTGCGCGGGAACAACTCCGAACACCCTGGCGGCGGGCGCTGCGGCGCTGAGCTTCACCGGAATCACCATCCCTGCGAACAACAGCTGCACGGTGATCTTCAGCGTCACCAGCAATGCGGCCGGCGCTCACCCCAACACGACTTCCGGCGTGACAAGTACACAGACCCCGGCGGCGGGCGCGGCCAGCAATACCGCCTCACTGACGGTGCTGTCGTCTCCGACAATCGCCAAGGCCTTCAACCCGGCAGCGATCGCATCCGGCGGCAACTCGGCCGTGACCTTGACGCTCACCAACAGCAACGCCTCGGCTCTTACCGGCGGCGCATTCACCGACACGCTGGTCAACATGAGCGCCCTGGGCGGAGCGGTGACTGGCAGCTGCGTTGGAACCACACCGAACACCCTGGCGGCGGGTGCGGCAGCGCTGAGCTTCAC
>JBEKFD010000416.1:0-4127 GCA_050013495.1 Occallatibacter sp.
AGAATTGCTCAGTTGTCGTCACCCCGTGCGGGCGCGAATCCGTCACCTCGCCACCCTGCCTTCAGGGGTATACCAACGACATTTCGAAGGGCTCAGTCTGGGCGTCCATGACCCCTGAACAGCGGGCTCTCTGGAACAAGAAGGGCAACGGCGTCTGCCAGTGAGGCGGGACCGCGCGGGTTAAAATAATCTTTATGGTCTTCCCCTCCGGCGCGTCCATCCTTGCTTCCCTCGCCGGCCTGGTCGCGGTCACCACGTGGCGTCTGCGCGAGGCGCGCACCGCTGTGTCTCTGCGCAAGATCGTGATTCCGCCGCTGGGCATGGCCACCGGCTTCTGCATGTTCTTCGTGCCGGCCTTCCGCATTCCGTGGGCCTGGGCCGGGCTGGCTTTCCTCATCGGCGCGGTGGCGCTGGCCTGGCCGCTGTTGCTGACCACGCGGCTCGTCAAACAGGGCAATGCAGTTATGATGAAGCGCTCCAGCGCTTTTCTGGCTGTGATCCTGGTGTTGGCCGCCATCCGCTTCTTCGCCCGCGGCTACTTTGATACGCTGCTCACCGCGCAGCAGACGGCAGCGCTTTTTTTCGTTCTCGCCTTCGGGATGATTGTCTGCTGGCGCGCAAAGCTGCTGATCGACTTCCGCAGGCTCACGGCGGAATACGCCCCGGAGATTGCGCAATAGCCCCGCCTGCCACCAACCCCTCGTCCCTGATCCCTAATCCCTGCTCTCTGACGTAAACTATTTCTTCAAGGAGAAGATCGCATGGCGTATCCAACCGACTACCGCTATACCCGTGAACACGAGTGGATCTCGCTCGAAGGCACCATTGGCACCGTGGGCATTACCGACTACGCGCAGAACTCCCTGGGCGACATTGTTTACGTCGACGTGCCCAAGGTGGGCGACGCGGTGACCGCCAACGCGACCTTTGGCTCGGTAGAGAGCGTGAAAGCCGTCAGCGACCTGTACTCGCCTGTGACCGGCACGGTAACAGCTACCAACGACGCGCTCAAAGCCTCGCCCGACAAGATCAACGAAGCCCCGCACGAAACCTGGATCATCAAAGTGGAGTTGGCCGACCCCGCCGAATTCGACAAGCTCCTGGACGCGGCAGCTTATGAAGCGTTTATTTCGGAAGAAAGCTAGGGAAAAAGGGACTAGGGACTTAGGGACTAGGGACTAACGAATTGCATCGCGACTCCGGTACCTGGGGCTGCTCATGACAGCCGTGTTGGGAGAATAACATGGGGGAATCGTTTAGGAATCTCGCCGTCTGGCAGCGATCCATTGAATTGACGCTCGCTATCTATGAACTTACCTCCAAGTTCCCAGATTCCGAGCGGTTTGGTCTCACCAATCAATTGCGGAGGGCATCGGTATCAATCGCAAGCAATATTGCAGAAGGATACGGCCGAGCAACCAAAGGCGAATATGTTCAGTTCCTTGGTCATGCGCGAGGCTCGAACTCGGAAGTGGAAACGCAAATCGTCATCTCAAAGGCATTAGGCTTTGGATCCAAGCAGACGCTCGAGATAGCAGAGGCATTATGCAATGAGGTCGGCCGCATGTTGGGTGCATTGATGAAGTCCCAGCGGCCAAAGTTCCTAGTCCCTTAGTCCCTAGTCCCTGATCCCGGAGGGATCACAAATGCGCTACCTGCCCAAATCGCCCGCCGAACGCAAACAGATGCTCGCCGACATTGGCGCTGCTTCCATCGACGACCTATTCTCCGTCATCCCCGCCGAGTACCGGCTCGACCGCGACCTCGATGTGCCGCGCCAGCACGCGGAAAGCGAAATCATCGACTTCTTCCGCGCCGCCGCGCAGCAGACAGCAACGCGTTTTCCCAGCTTCCTCGGCGCGGGGGCTTATCGCCATTACCGGCCTGTCATCATCGATTCCCTCGTGCAGCGCGGCGAGTTCCTCACCAGCTACACGCCCTACCAGGCGGAGATCACGCAAGGCACGCTGCAGGCTATCTTCGAGTTCCAAACCATGATTGCCGAACTGACCGGCATGGACGTAGCCAACGCCAGCATGTATGACGGATCGACGGGCGCGGCGGAGGCCGTGATGATGGCGGTTCGAATTACAGGGCGGCACAAGGCGGTCGTCGCCTCGACCGTGCATCCCGAGTATCGCGAAGTGATGGCGACGTACGCCAAGCACCAGGGGCTGCCGTCGACTCTGGTGGGCTATGACCGTGAGACGGGCCGCATCGACCTGGCTGCGCTTGAAGCGCAGATTACAAATGAGACGGCCGCAGTACTGGTGCAGAGTCCCAACTTCTTCGGAGTAATTGAAGACATCCCGGCCATAGCGGAACTCGCCCACGCCAAGGGCGCTCTGCTCATCGTCTCCATTGCGGAGGCGATTTCGCTCGGCGTCGTCCGCCCGCCCATTGAGGCGGACATCGTCAGCATGGAGGCGCAGTCGTTCGGCGTGGCGCTTAGTTATGGCGGCCCTTTCTGCGGCGTGATCGCGGCGAAGGAACAATACTTGCGGCAGATGCCGGGGCGCCTTGTGGGCCAGACGGTGGATTCGAGCGGATATCGCGGTTTTGTGCTGACGCTTTCCACGCGCGAGCAGCATATCCGCCGCGAGAAGGCGACCTCGAACATCTGCACCAACCAGGCGCTGGTGGCGCTCATGGCGACAATCTTCCTGACCATCTATGGCAAGGAAGGCATCCGCGAACTGGCCGAGCACAATTTGGCCAAGGCCGCCTACGCTTCGAAGACTTTTGCCGCGCAGCCGGGCGCGAAGGTGCTGTTTAAGGGCGCGCCACGCTTCCACGAGTTTGTGGTCGAGACGCAGGAAGATCCCGCATCGCTGAGCCAGCGCCTGCTCGACGGCAAAATCGTCGGCGGAGTGGCGTTGAGCCGGTGGTATCCCGAGCTGCCCAACGCCACGCTGTGGTGCACCACCGAAGTCATCAAGAAGGAAGAGATCGACGCCGCAGCCAACATCCTCGCCGCCGCGCCGGTGGAGGCGCCCGTTGCAACCTAGCGGGCTTTGAAACGGCGCGGCTTCAGATGTGCCAAACGAGGCAATGACTCATCTGGAACTTGCTTTGTATCAGGGCATGGCTTTAGCCATGCCGCAAGAAGCAGAAAAGGAGCAGGGCTTTAGCCCCCGCAATGGCTCGACCGATGCGAAACTCCCAACCGGAAGAAGCGCTTTCGCCGTCGCGAACGTTCTTTACGACAACGAAGACGAGCCTGGGAAAGCAGATATTGCAGTCGGAACGGAATGCGGGCCTGCTGATCGAGGTCCTTCGGGGGCATGTAGCGGCGGGGCAGTTCACGCTGCATGACTTTGTGATTATGCCGGACCATGTGCATCTGCTGTTGACGGTTGAGAAGGGGATGTCGATTGAGAAAGCGATGCAGCTTATCAAGGGTGGATTTTCATTTCGCCTGGGAAAGGAATTCGGGTTCAAGGGCGAGGTCTGGCAGAAGGGATTTTCCGAGGTTCGCGTGAATGACGAGAGAAGCTTTTTGCAGCACAAGGCATACATTGCGGCGAACCCCATGCAGGCTGGACTTGCGAATGGACCTGGCGAATATCCGTTCTGCTATGCCTTCCTGGCCAACCGCAAGGCCGCGGGGGCTAAAGCCCTGCAGATTAATAATGACGCCATTGCGGCTGGACTGAAGTCCAGCCCTGATACAAAGCGCAACGAGTTGGAGATTGTTAACGCCAGCAAATTGGACTGAGGGGAAAGTAAATATGGCTCAACAGATCGAAACATCAACGCCCAAGACGCTCGGCAAAGTCCGCCCCCACCAGACGCAGAACGAAGCGCTGGTCTTCGAGAAATCGTCGCCCGGCAAGCGCGCCTACAAAATGCCCCCGCTGGACGTGCCCGCCGTCGATGCTGCGGCGCTGCTCGGCGACGTCCATCGCGAAGTTCCAGGCCTCCTGCCTGAGTTAAGCGAGATCGAGATCATTCGCCACTTCACGCGGCTCTCCACCTGGAACTATGCCATCGATCTGGGCATGTATCCGCTCGGCTCCTGCACCATGAAGTACAACCCGCGCGTGAACGAGCTGGTGGCGCGCATTGAAGGCCTGGCGGAAGCGCATCCTTACCGCCCCGACTCGCGCGCGCAGGGCATTCTTTCA
>JBEKFD010000417.1:0-2763 GCA_050013495.1 Occallatibacter sp.
GGAAATGGTGCCTGCATCATGTACACGCACTTCGGCCTGGGCTTTTGGGATGGCAAGCTGAATCCACGATTTGTCGAGTCCATGACCTGTCTGGCGCGGCGCAACGGCTGGTTTGTGCCCGTCTCGCAACTCCTGGATTACCTACTGGCGCAACGCAACGGCCAATCGGTTCTGCAAGCGGCCCAACGGCGCGAGTTGGAGAGGCGCTGGCTACTGCACAAAGTGCGCTTCGGCAACGCCTGAGCCCAGGCCGACACCTACCGCCAAGCGGCCGGCTCAGCCGGGTCCTGCAATTCCAACCCCGCGTCCTCATGGCTGCGTCGGAGATACGGGCTGTAGAAGGGATCCCCCCGTTCCAACGATGCGGCCCAGCGCTGTTCGAATAGATAGCGTTCTTCCAGCCGAACGCCCGCCTGCCTCGATTGGCACTCGTAATGGCGCAACAGGGCCGCCGGCTCCACGATCACTTCGTAGCCTGCCTGGCGCACCCGAAGGCACAGATCCACATCGTTGTAGTTCACCGGGAACGTTTCGTCGAAGCCGCCCAACTCCCCGAACACACTCTTACGGATCGCCAGACACGCTCCGGTCACCGCGCTGACATTGCGCGTGAACGGCAGCCAGTTCCAATACGGCGAGCCAAACGTGTTGCGATGTAAATGCCCGGCGCCTTCCATGATCCCGATGACCATGCCGGCATGCTGAATCGCTCCGGACGGATATATCAACCTCGCGCCCACGGCACCCACCTCGCGCCGGTTCGCATGCGCCAGCATGGCGGTCAGCCATTCGGCATCGAGCGGCTCGGTATCGTCGTTCAGAAACACCAGCACGTCGCCGGTAGCATGTCTGGCGCCCAGATTATTCATGGCCGCGAAATTGAACGGCCCCGTGTACGGCACGCGCACGCAATTGCGTCCACCCAGAAACCGGTCCATGGATGGCATGTCGCCGGCGCGGTGCTGCACGATGATCAACTCCCGGTTCGCGTGCGCGGTGTGCTGTTCGACTGCCTCCAGACACCCCCCCAGCAGCCTCGCGTTCCGCGAACAAACGATCAAGCTGGCGCGCAAGCTGGCAGATACCGGCCAGCGGACCCGATAGGTATTGGGGAAGGCCCCTGCCGTCACCACCGCCTCGCGATCGCGCAGCGCAACGGCTTCCGAAAGAGCTTTCAAGCCCGCCGCTTGCGTATAGGGTTTGGCGGCTGCATGCAGCGCCGTCGAATCGAGGTGCTGCCGCCAGTGATAGAGCACGCGCGGAATATGCCGGATCGCCGCTGTTCGCGCGGACAGGCGCAGCGCAAGATCATAATCCTGGCTGCCGTCATATCCCATCCGAAACCAGCCCAGTTCCCGCAGCATCGCTGTACGGACCACCAGCAAGTGGCCCAAATACATGCCGCACCGCAGCAGGTCCGGCGAAAAGGCCGGCTTGAAGATCGGCTGAACGCGGCGGCCATCGCTGTCCAGGTAGTCCTCGTCGCTGTACAACAGATCTGGTTGCCCATCCTGGACGGCTCCAACCACACAATCGAGTGCGTGGGGGGCCAGCACGTCGTCTTGATCCAGAAAGCCGGCGTATTCTCCGCTGGCCAGTTCGCCTGCTCGGTTCAAAGCGCCGGCGATACCCAAGCGCTCGCTCGAACCTACGTAACGAATGCGCGGGTCCGTCAAACTCAAAGCGGTAAAATATTCAGCCACCCAATCTTGTTCGGAAGCATCGTCGCACACGCAGAGTTGCCAGCATCCGTAGGTTTGGTCGAGTACTGACGCGACGGCCGCCTCCAGCCAATGGCGCTGGGGTGTGCGCAGCGGCAAAATCAAGCTGATCAGCGGTGTCCGGTTTTGGCTCCGCCGGGCTGGCGTTTGTTCGCTCTCCACCCATAGCCCGTAACGATCCGCCGTGAAATGGGGGTGTGCCAGCTTCAAATAGAGCGGATGCAAAGGGGAATGCAGCAGCAATTGACCGAGACGCCCTTTCCAATCCCCCAAGAACCGCCCGGGCCACTGTAGGCTGCGCAAGAAGCGGCTATTCTCGATGTCGAGCAGCCGCCGTTCTAATTCGGCGTAATGCCGGACTGTCTGCTTTTCGCCGGCCTCGATATGCGAGAGCGCCTCTTCCAGAAACCCCGCCAGCGCCAGTAATTCCTGCGGTGAAGGCTGCGCGTCTTTGTGGCGAAGCATCTCCTGCAGTTCCGCTATTGCCCGGCGTAGTTCGATAGTGTTTGCAGGCAGGTTTCCCCTCACATCACGCGGGCGCAGTCTGCCGCCCCGCGTAGGCTTCCCAGACCTCGCCCAGCTCGCCCGACAGGATCAATTCCCCGTGGTCGAGCCATATGGCGCGGTCGCATAACCGCCGGATTAGGCTCGCCGATGAATTCGCGGATACCCCGGAACTCCACGATGCGTTCAAACGCCTCGTCCGTCTGCCGGCGCGATAGGCCCAGCAACGCTGCGTTCTGCCCGGCGTGCCCGGTAAATTTCTTGGAGACGCCGCGTAATTCAATGACACTCATCTTCTCTCACGGATGGCCGGAGAACCGCGGTTTCAGACCTCGAAAGACCAGCCAAGCCGGATACCAGCTTATGGACCAAGATGGCGGTGAGCTTACCCCATAACGTAGAGCCTGGACACACGCCATCGGAATATCCCGCATCGCCATCACCAGAGCCGCTACCGGATTAAGCTGGTAAATAGGTCTGAAGTTCGCGGGAATAATCGCAGGAGAATAAACAACTGGCGCCACCCGGAATAGAACCG
>JBEKFD010000418.1:0-4039 GCA_050013495.1 Occallatibacter sp.
ATGAGCGTATTGCCATATAGCTGGACATTTGCGGTCCCAGACTGGACCGTGCCGTTTGTGCTGCTTGCCCCAAGCCGCACAGACCATTTTGTGCCAAGGGGCAGACCCAATTCCTGGAAGCTCTGCCCTCTTGTTTGCAGGATTGTTACTGGCTGTGCATAGGTCCTGTTGAACAGTGGTGGGGGTACCGTGCCGCGGTGCACTATGCCGTAGGAATACACGCCTATCGAGGCCGCGCCGATCAGCCCGAGGAATGCGATGGTGAACAGGTTGCGCCTAGCTGAGAGCGACATATGGATGTGACGGCCGTATCTTTTGGTGTAGACATATACTGCCCCGACCACTGCGCCGGATACGGCTATTGCAAGCAGTATGTAGAGCACATCATCGAGTTCGCCTTTTGGCGGTGTAACCGGTGTTTTAGTGGGCGATGAGACAAGCCCGCTTGTGACTGTTGTGGTCGGCTTGGCGGTGGTGGTTGTTGCGGGAACAAACTGCATTATCGCAACTGTTGCAAGGCTCTTGTTGAGCAAGAACGATACACTGCACGATGTCGAATTCACGCTGAATGGCTTTATCTGCGCCCAATTCGAATTCTCCAGTTCAAACGGCGCTATGTATGCCGAAGGTACGCCGCAGGAATATCCTATAGAAACCCATGTCGAGTTCACGGCAGTCGAGTTTATGGCTATTTTGACTGCAGAAATCTTCAGGTATCCGCTTGGCGCCCCGGCAGTACCTGACGATGCGTTTGTCACAGCTACCGCGCCTGAGAGCGATGTTGGGGTTACGCTTATTGATTCGAGGTTCGATAGCGCAAAGCTTATGTTCAATCTCTGCGAGCCAAGCACAGGTGCGTTTTTGACGGAATACACATACAGGGTTATTGTCTGCTCAATCGGGATGTATGATATGTTCAGCAGCTTCAGATACGTATTGTTGCGACCCGGCGCTATCAGGTTGGTCTGATTTATGTTAAGCGCGTAAGATACGTTCCTATTTACGGTAACGCCGGCAGAGGTTGGCGTTACATAATTCTCCGTGATGTTTACCGATTTGTTGCTGAAGGTCAGGTTGAACGAGTTCAACTGGGCTATGTTGGATATGATGTAGCCTGTTACGTTTCCATCGCTCACCTTTGTCACTATGGGCTTTGAGGACCCGCCTCCTCCACCGCCTGCGCCAACTGCTCCAGCCGATCCGCCACCGCCGCCTCCTCCACCCCCGCCGCCGCTGCCGCCTGATTGCGGGATGGTTGTGGTTGTCGTGGTGGGATGCACCGACTGCTCGAATATTCCTATTATCGGGTCAGCAGTGATGCTGTATGCTATCTTGCAGGTATTCGAGTTTATCGAATACGTTATCGGGCTCCAAACCCCGCCGGATAGCTCCAGCACGCTAATTGCGCTAGACGAAATGCCGCACGGATACCCTGTTGTTATGTTCGCCTGTGCTATTGCATTTGCCTGCGTTGTGACATTTACATTAAGCGCGAGCAGCATGTTGTAATTCGATATGCTGTTTAGCGTCTTATTGCCCGTCACATTCGATATGCCTACTACTACATGGGTAACCGAGTTAGCCGCAACGTCTATCGTAGTGTTTGTAGACTTGAGGTCTATGTATATCGGGGCGTTGCTTGATATCGTTCCGTTTGTGTGTACACTGGAATTTGATGTTGTAATCGGGCTGATTGTCGTAGTCGATGATCCGATTGTCGATGTTTGAGTGGAAGTGGATGTGCTCGTTGATGGAATCGTTGTCGTGTGGCTCGTTGTGGACGATGCGGTCGACGATGTTGTTGAAGTTGTTGACTTCGTAGTTGTTGAAGCCGTAGTCCCAACGGAGCTTGATGTTGCTATTGTTGTCGGAATGGTTGTTGTAGAAGATGACGTTGTCGAAGAAGTTGTAGAAGTCGTGGTCTTTGTTGTCGATGCGCTGCTGGTTGAGGTTGTCGTGCTTGTTGATGTGCTTGTAGACGTGGTCGACTTTGTTGTTGAGGCGGTGGTCGCAGCAGTTGTGGAAGAGGATGTGCTGCTCGATGTTGAGCTAGAAGAGGATGTTGTGGTCTTTGTTGTCGATGCGCTGGTTGCAGAGCTGGTTGATGATGAGGTGCTGGTTGAAGTTGAAGTAGATGTTGTGGTCTTTGTTGTTGTGGCCGTGGTTGCGACAGATGTGGATGCCGATGTGGTAGTTGAAGAGCCTGAAGACCCTTGGATTGATTTAGTGTAGTTCACAAGCACGCCAAGCTCGTTGTTGCAGGTTGTAGTGCTGCACACGTCCTGCAATAGCACCCCGTTGACCCCTGTTATCTGGGAGAGCGCAAGTATATCGCTTTCCAAATCCGCCTGCGGCGCAGATGTAGAGTCGCCGGCCATGTCGATCTGCACAAATACCACAAGGTTGGGGTTGTCGCCCTTGGCGATGTTGACTAGCTGAGTTACGTTCTTGGCCATTGCCGTTGGGTTGCTGCTCAAATACTGCTCCTGCAGGTCAAGGAAGTTGATGCAGGTCCAGTTGAACTGCGACCAATCCTCAAGCGAGTACCATCCAGGAACGTCGATCTCAGGGGTGAAGCCGAACTTGTATCCAGCATTGTGCACATATACGCATGACATCTGCGCGTACTTGACCATCTGCTGCTGTTCTGACGATGGTGTCAGAGACCAGTCCTCAGAGTCATAGGACATGTAATCGCTGCTGCTGAAATTGTAGGTCTTTGCAAGCGCAACGTCATTGATATAGGGGCTTGAGGTGGTTGATGTCAATTCCGAGTAGTTGTTTGCCAGTATCATCCTCGCAAACGACTGGGGATGGTTCCAGTATGTGGCGTAAACCCTAGGTGGATTGTTGTACTCGTCGTCAATTAGTATGTCGTTTGAGTCAGTCCCTGTATAGAATATCTTGTACTCTGGAAGCAGCGTGCTGAGATTTGTGTATACGGAAAAGCCCAATGTATGGGATTGGGCCGGCTGCGCGAGCCTTACTGGCTTGAAAACCTTTGTCACGTACGGGTAGAAGTATGCCACAACAATGACAAGCAGTATGAGCACGGCTATTGTTGCTATTGTATAATTGCGGCTCGCGCTGCTGTTATTGCCTGCACTGCCCCTCTTTTGAAACTCATTGGTCATTTTATCGTTCTGCCGTTAATGTTTGTTGAACCGGATGCATAAAGCGCTATAATATCACTACTAAACTTTAGTCTTAGAAATATATATATGTAGCAGCAGCCGGATCCTCCGCCGGTCTTTTAATTATCTGGAAACCTCATAAGCTGATTTAAGGCCTACAGGCTCATTTAGCTTGCCGCCTCCGGCAAGGAAGTCGATCCACTGCCTGTAGGTCGGGCCAAGCCCTATGTTGATCGCATAGCCGACGGCGCATGACTGCACGCCCAGGCTCTTGGGCATCATCTCCAGCAATTGCCTGTCGCGCTCGCTTACTGCTGTCTTGGCGACCGACCCATCCTCTATCTTCCCGCTAAGCTCTGCAAGCATTCCCTTGGCCGCATCAGATAGCGAATCCACCGGAATTGCGCTAGCGCCCAGGCCGTATAGCTTTGATATCCTTCCAGCCTCCCATGCGCATGCGAGCCTCTCTATCCTTGTGTAATTGTCAGGCACATTCCAGCATGTTATCGGCGGCAGGGGCGAGCCGAGCTTTTCGCTGACCGCCTTGCTGTCGATTATGTATCCTATCCCGCCAAGCCCGGTTACGTAGAATGACATGTCAAAGGCCCTGGAGAAGGCAAGCGGCATGCTTATCGATTTTGGCTGGAACAGCTCGGGGGACGATTTCAAAAGGGCGATCAGCTGGTCGTAGCTGTAGCTTGCCTGCTTATCGCAGCGCATGCATTTGCCCTCGAACTTCTCCGGCGATACGCTTGCAAGCCTGTATTTGCTGCCGCAGGAGCACCTCACCCACACCGGCAGCAGTTCGCCCACGTCAGATGTGAGGCCGCTATCTATCCCTGCGCCCTTAAGCGCGGCCTCGCTGCCCTCCACGGCGTCGGAGTAGCCCTTCGCATTCGAGAGCA
>JBEKFD010000419.1:0-2692 GCA_050013495.1 Occallatibacter sp.
GCGCCGCGCCGAATTATTGCAGCTCATCCGCAAGGCCGGCCGCACCCCGGTAGAACGCGACACCCTCTACCACCCCGTCGAACGCTCCGAAACCGCCTTCACCGTGTTGGTCTAGTGCCAGGTAGGACAGACGATCGTCTTGTGTCGTCTGTCATTTGTTTTTGTTTTGTGTTTTTGTTTTGTGCGCCCCGCATTGACAGACCACAAGCCCCGATGGTCTGTCATACCTCATGCGTTCACACGCCTTCTTTCCCGCAATTCCAATCACTTACCCCTCGAATCCCTTGACACACCCGTTACCCTGAAATTGGGATTGTGGCGCCAGACACCGCTGCTATCCTTCTCCCCGGCCGGGGAACGTTGCACTGTAGTGATACTGAACTTCCGGCGCCCTTCAAAGGCATGCGGGGTCCCCTAATGGGTCGGATCCTCGACGGAAGACTTTGGATTCTGGAAGGTGGGTGTCTGCTTGACTCAGGTAGCCCCAACATGTAGTATGCGTGGATGGTGGAAGAATACCCGCGGAATCAGACCGAGTTGGAGGCCAGCTTCGGGTCGGAAGAGGCGTGCCGGGCATACTTGGCCCGACTGCGATGGCCGGACGGTTTCCGGTGTCCACGCTGTGGCGGTGTACGGTCGTGGCCGGTTCGGGGAGTCCTGCTTGAGTGTGCAGGCTGTGGCTACCAAACCTCGGTGACAGCGGGCACGATCTTCCAGGACACGCGGACGCCTTTGGCCGTCTGGTTCCGCGCCATGTGGTGGGTAACCACCCAGAAGAACGGCGCCAGTGCGTTGGGGCTGCAACGAGTGTTGGGGTTGAGGAGCTATGAGACGGCCTGGACCTGGCTGCACAAACTGCGCCGCGCCATGGTGAGGCCGGGGCGCGAGTTGCTCAGCGGCAGGGTGGAGGTTGACGAATGCTATGTGGGTGGTCTGGAGGAAGGGCTGTATGGTCGGCTTAACCTCAAGAAAACGCTGGTAGTGGTCGCCGCTCAAGAGAATGGGCCCGGGATCGGCCGCATTCGCATGCGCCAGATTCCGGACGCTTCGGCTGAGAACGTGGTGCCTTTTGTGCAGGACTCGGTCGAAACGGGTAGCGTCATCCACACCGATGGCTGGGTAGGATACTTACCGTTGGGACGGAAGGGCTACCAGCACGAGATCACGTTCTTGAAGGGCAAGAAGAAGACTCCATCAGAACTGATGCCGCGCACCCACCGCGTGATCTCCCTGCTCAAACGTTGGCTGATGGGAACCCACCAAGGGGCGGTCAGCCATAAGCACCTCAACTACTACCTGGATGAGTTTACGTTCCGCTTTAACCGGCGGCGATCCAAGAGTCGCGGCAAGCTTTTCTTCCGCCTGGCTCAACAAGCCGTCGCGGTCGAACCCATACCCCTGAATCGGATTCTTCACCCCGGAGCCAAACCAAAGACGCGACCACAATCCCTAGGGGCTACCTGAGTCAAGCAGATACCCACCTTCTGGAATTCATGACCGCCGGCGGTCTACGGATAGCCGTCATTGCCGCCCGCCGGATATCAGAGAGTAAGGAACGAATCGGCAAGGATGTGTCCGCCATCCAGCGGGCCTAAATCATCGAAGTTCCCACTCGATCCATCGGGTGGCCGATACGCACTGCGATAAGTCAGCGAAGCCCGGCCACCCGCAACGAATCTTTCACGCCTTTCGGCCGCACTGCGCCCGCAGGGGCCGGGTATGCCCGGCCCGCGCCTCGCCGAACGCCCATCCTCGCCGCCCGCGATCGTCGCCTCTCTGGCGTAGAATGTAGTCGAGCATGCAATTCCCCCGCCTGTTGCTGGTACGTCAGAAATTTCCCGATCGCCGCATCCCCGACGTCGCAGCCGAAGTCCGCCGCCAACTGTCAGCCGCCGGCTTCGCCGCGCGCGTGGCGCCAGGCAGCCGCGTCGCCATCGGAGTCGGCAGCCGCGGGATTCAAAATATCGCCACCATCGTCCGCTCCGTCGTCCAGTACTGGAAGGACGCGGGAATCGAGCCGTTCCTCTTTCCCGCCATGGGCAGCCACGGCGCCGCCTCGGCCGCCGGCCAGGCCGACGTGCTGGCCCACTACGGCATCACCGAATCCGGCATGGGCTGCCCTATCGTCAGCCAGCTGGAAGTGATTTCGCTGGGCAAGACGGCTGACGGCATCGAAGCGTTCATGGACCGCAAGGCTTACGAATCCGGCGGCGTCATGCTGGTAGGCCGCGTCAAGTGGCACACCGATTTCGCCGGCAAGATGGAAAGCGGCCTGTTCAAGATGATGGCCATCGGCCTTGGCAAGTTCGCCGGGGCGCAGCGCTATCACGCCTACGCGTACCGGCTCGGCCTGGAGCACGTGATCCGCAGCGTCGGCCGGCAGGTGCTGTCCTCGGGCAAGATCCTCGGCGGCCTCGCCATCCTCGAAGACGCCAATCACCATACCGCCAGGCTGGACGCGGTACCGGTGGAGGAAATGGAAGCCCGCGAAGAGGCCAACCTGGTGCTGGTGAAATCCTGGATGGCGCGCCTCCCGATGGATGCGGACCTGCTCATCCTGGATGAAATCGGCAAGAACATTTCCGGCGCCGGCATGGATACCAAGGTGGTCAACCGCGGCGTGAACGGCGAGTACAATCCCTGGCCCGGTCCCCGCTTCCAGCGCATCTTCGTGCGCGATTTAAGCGAGCTG
>JBEKFD010000420.1:0-4625 GCA_050013495.1 Occallatibacter sp.
GCGCCGACTGCTCCGGCGTCAGCGGATGCACCGCCTCGTACTTCGGCTCTTTGGTCGCGTACGCGCAGCCCGCACCCACGGTCATGATGAACAAAGTAAGGGCGATCTTCCGAAACGTCATGTAAAGCTCCTGATTGATGTCTTTCGTTTGCTGAACGAATGCCCGTAAGAGGCTTGGCCCGGTCGTGCACTGCTTTGTCTTGCTGCTACAGCTTCGATGCTACTACGCCAACTGAAACGTGATGCGGATGGTTGTTGTTGAGTCGATTGCCTGCCCATTTCGGGTCGCGGGACGGAAGCGGATCTGCTCCGCAACGCGGCGAGCCTCTTCGTCCAGGCCGTGTCCCAGCCCGCTGACCAAGCTCTGTACCACGACTTGTCCGGCGGCGGTAAAGGTGACTTTAAGAACCACGTCGCCCTGGATTCTTAACTGGCGCGCTTCGCTGGTGTAGACCGCCGGCGGCTTGGAAAGCACCTCGATGCCGGTCATTGCGGGAGCGATTGTCGCCATCTGCATGGGAGCCGCGGCGACCACCGGCTTGGCCATGGCTGTTGTGGCTACATGGCCGGTCACCGGACCAGTGTTGGCAGTCCCAGTGCCGCCGGGGACGCCCGCCGAGGCCACCTTACCGACCACGCCGGCATTGGAACCGGACTTGAGGCCATTGCCGATGCCCGTGGAGCCGACCACGCCGTGGGGCGCAACCGCTGGCCCCTGCAGGCCTCCGTAGGGGTTGCCGATAGCGGCCACAGTCGCGGGCCGCGTGGCATTGGGATTGGGAGTCACGCCGAAGGTCTGACCCATGTGCACCGGCGCCGTGGAGGCCTTTACCATGTTGTTTTGCGCCGGCATGGCCGCCGTCATGGCTGCCTTGGGCTGCGGAGCCAGAACCACTGCGGGCTTGGCCGCCTTGATTACCGGCATGTTGACCTTGGCTTCCATCTCGATTGGCTTCGGCTCAGGCTTGGGCTGAATTTTGGGCATGACGATCTTGGGCTGCTCGAGCTTGATCTCGATCTTGGGCGGTTCTGGCGGCGTGATCTTAGGCGGCTCGGGGAGCTTGACCTTGGGCGGAGGAGGCGGCGTGGTGGGGACGATCAGAACCGTCTCCTCATACTTGTGGGCCACCAGCTTCTTTACCTGAGTTCCCAAATAAATCGCAATCAAAACAATCAACCCGTTGATCACCATGCTGGTGAGGAACGAGGCAGGGCTCCTCTCCGGCTCGGGGAGCAAGCCGAAAGAAGCCGATATTGGGGTATATGGCGCGCCGGGGGTGGAAAGCTCGGGCATGTCGTCAGTCCTCGCAATTGGTCGTTTGAGTTTTGAGATGCAAGCTGCTGTCAGAAAGATTATCGGCCGAAAGGCGGCGCAGTTCATGGGCCGCGGGAAGTCTTTGAACGGAAAATTGTTCCTTTGCGGAACGCGTAAGAGGATTCTTCCAGGAATCGCGCCCAGGCATGAAGCCGGAGCAGGCAGGCGCGCAATTGGACTGGGCCTGCTTGGGCTGCTCTGTGCGAGACGAATTGTTGTTTGCACAAATGCCGTGCATTCCGAGGACTCCTAAGTAATATCCAAGGCCATACGGTGGTAATCCGCAATCCCCCTTTTTGGTCAGGGGTTCTTCCGCCGGGGTATTTGTGCGCCAAGGAGTCTGCATGAAAAATTCCATGCGCGGCGAGGAAGCAGCGGATCAGACTATTGCGGGCGAGCCGTCTGTTTGGCGGTCTGAGGCCGGGGGCCTCGAAGCCTCTCCAGATCAGCCCTGCTGTAATAGACTCAAGGTAAATCAAACTGCTTATGGAAGGACAGTTTTTTATGAAGATATTGGTCACCGGGGGCGCAGGGTATATAGGTGGTACCGTGGCAGGCCTGCTCGCCCAAACGGGGCATAAAGCTATTGTATTAGATAATTTGAGTCACGGACGCCGGGATCTTTTGCCGGCCGGAGTGGAGTTTGTCGAGGGGGAATTGGCAGACCGGGCCGGCATAGAAAATCTTTTCAGCGATGCTACAAGGAATGACCAGCCGTTCGATGGTGTTTTGCACTTCGCGGCGCTCATTGAAGCCGGTGAGTCGATGGTGCGGCCAGAGACATTTTTCCGCAATAACACCGCTTCGACGTTGAGCCTTCTTGAGGCCATGCTTGCGTGCGGGCCTCGCCGGCTGGTCTTTTCTTCCACGGCGGCTGTGTACGGGGAGCCGGAAGTTGTCCCGATTCGGGAAAATGCGCGCCTCAAGCCCACCAACGCCTACGGGGAATCGAAGCTGATGGTTGAGCACATGCTCGACTGGATGCAGCGCATTCACGGGTTGCGTTCCGCCTCACTGCGCTACTTCAACGTGGCTGGAGCGCCGGAGGGCCCGGACGGCGTGACCCGCGGCGAGGCGCATGAGCCGGAGTCGCACCTGATTCCGCTGGTTCTGGATGTGGCGCTGGGCCGGCGCGCTTCCATCAAAATCTACGGTGACGACTACGCTACCCCCGATGGGACCTGCATACGGGACTACATCCACGTCTCTGACCTGGCCGAGGCGCATCTGTTGGCGCTGGCAGCGCTGGAGACGGACCAGGCGTCGAAGGCGCGGCTGATCTTCAACCTGGGAAACGGACAGGGATTCAGTGTGCGCGAGGTGGTTGATTCCGCGCGGCGCGTGACCGGCCACCCGATACCGGCGGAGGTCCATCCGCGGCGGTCAGGGGACCCGGCGGTGCTTGTAGCCAGCTCGGAAAAGGCAATCCGCGAGCTTGACTGGAAGCCGAAATACTCGCGCTTGGACGACATTGTGCGGACCGCGTGGGCCTGGCATCAGAAGCGATATGCCTGAACTTTCACGAGACCGGCCATGATCGATATTTCAAAGCTATCGCCTCGACAATTATTTGAACTGCACTCGAAGATTGAGGACGAACTTCGCGGGAAGGAAATCATATGCACCCTGAATAACCCGACCGGAGACTTCGCGGAATATCTCTTTTGCAAGGCATTTCCGAGATGGGAACCGGCAGAGAAGTCGCAAAAGGGTTTCGACGCAATCGGCCCGGCCCCGTACAAATTGAAATACCAGATTAAAGCGCGTCGAATAATTCGTGATAACTCCAACTCTCGCCAGGTGTCAGCTATTCGAGGCATTAAAGAGCCGAAGCATTTCGATTTTCTCGCGGGAGTGTTGTTCAATGCGGATTACAGTGTTTTCAAGGCGGCCCTCATTCCGTACAAGGTTGTGGTGAAATTGGTTAGGCCCGATAAGCACGTAAACGGTCATCGCTTGCTGCTCCGTAATGACATATGGGAGATTCCGGAGGTCAAAGATGTGACAGACAAACTCCGGGCGGTCTGGCGTTAGTCGGCACCTCGTTGGCAACAGAGCAGACGATCCCTTGCTTCAGCAGGAAGAAAATGTAGCTACACTTGTAAATATATTTGTGGTATTCTATTGATGTGGAGTTCGAGTGGGATCCCGCAAAGGCCCTCGCCAACCTGCGTAAGCACGGGGTTCCATTCTTCAAGGCTTGCCAGGTCTTCAAGGACGCGGGAAGGCTTGAACAACCCGACTTCTCCGGCGACCACGACGAAGAGCGTTGGGATGTTCTGGGTCGCGTCGAAGACACAGTTTTATTTGTGGTTTTTACGGTACGCGGAGAGCGTGTTCGGTTAATCTCCGCACGAAGGGCGACTCGCAATGAACAGCGACACTACTGGGCTGGTGACATACCGCATTGATCTCGATAACCCTCCTGTCTTGACGCCTGAGGAGCGCCAAGCGTGGGAAGAGGCCAAGGCAATGCCGGATGAGGAAATCGACCTGAGCGATATGCCGGAGCGGATCACCGGTTGGCGTCGCGTCTCCGACCTGGTGCCGGCGGAGAACAAGAAGCAAATCACGCTGCGGCTCGACGCCGACGTGATCGCGTTCTTTCGCGGCACCGGGCGGCGCTACCAAAGCCGCATCAACGCGGCGCTGCGCGATTATGTGAATGCGCAGAAGAAGGCCGTTTAGGTCAGGGAAGCTCTGATTATCCCTGCGGCTTTCCCTCAGGGGCTAAAGCCCGCATTCGTTTTGTGGCGCTTGCGGCACGACTAAAGTCGTGCCCTTTCAAAACGACTTCGTGGATGACAGTTTTTTGGCCAGGTTTTAGAACGGTTTTCCCTTGAACAAATAGACCAGTTCGATCACCAGGATAATGACCACTGTTAGCTCAAGGAAAAACGCGCGGCTCTGGTTGAACTGGTCGACCATGAAGCGATAGAGTTCCTCGGCGGTGTGCACCTTGCGGGTGACCAGTTCCTTGTAGTCAGGCACGCCGACCTTGAGCGCAGCAAGCTTGTAAAGGCGTGCGGAAAACATGTCGCTCAAGAATTTGATGGCGTTGTCGGCGTGCTCGGTGAGTTCGGCAACATCAAGCAGCACGGTGTGCAGGCTGGTGGCAGAGCGAGCCAGGCGCCACTGGGCAAAGAAGCCGGTGCCTTCGTCGAGAAGCTTGTAGACGCGCTCCAACTCCTCTGTTAGCAGGTCGTCGTAGTGGCGAAACTCCAGCAATTGCGAGTTGGAGTACTCAAGCAATTGAATCGCTGTCTCGGCGCCTGAAGAACTGTCGTAGAGAAATGCCGCGTTCCAGCCG
>JBEKFD010000421.1:0-2658 GCA_050013495.1 Occallatibacter sp.
AACCACGGCGGGCGATGTCCGGTAAAGCTGGACTGGTTCGCCACGCGCGGCGTCGGATGCTGGAATCCGGTGGTGATCCACGACCTCCGGGAAGGCCGCGCCGTGCCGCTATCCGACCATGACGCCATCGCGGTAGACGTGCAGCTCACCGAGCCGCGACCGTAAGGGAGCGGCCCTAGGCACCGGCGGCTTGCGTCAGGGCGCGGGCAGCATGGCAGGGTTGTAGCCGGTAACCGAGCCCGAAAACAGTCTCGATGTGCTGCTTGCTGTAGCTTCCCAGCTTCACCCGCAGCCGCCGTAGGTGGACATCCATCGTCCGGGAATGGATCTCCGGACCATAGCCCCACACGTGCAACATCAGCGCGTCGCGGGAGACAATGTCGCCAGCCGTACGGGCCAATTGGGCCACTAGGGCGAACTCCATCCGGGTCAGGTGCACCGCCTCGCCATCGAGCAGCACCCCTTGCGAGTGGAAATCGATTTCCAGGCGAGCGTCCCGATAGCGCTCCACGCGATTGGATTCCATCTGCAAGAGTTCCATCGCGCTTAGCCTTGATGCTGCCTCATCCGCACTGCCGCTTTGCGTAAAGCCCAACGAAAGCGTCTCCGAAAATTCGTCCCGAACGAGTGTTTGTTGCGCATTGTTTGCCAACCTCCACGTCGATAGTGGCGCTTTCCGCCCGGCGAAGCAATATATTCCGGCTGTAATCGACATTCACAAGTAACCCATTGAAAGTAATGAAGATATGCCGCCACATGTCTGCGCCGCCCGCTCGCGGCAGCCAAACGCCCGCGGAACCAGTGCGTAATGTTACGAAATGCGCGGCTGTAATCTGCCTGTACAGCTATCTTGTTGCAATAGCGCAAGATATTCATTCACCTGTACAACCTTTACCGTGGCGGTGCTAAACTCTCTGGAGGACTCTGAGGAAAAAAGAAGCGCCAGTGGCTCCCAAACCCTGTCCGGACCTGGTCAGGTTCGGCATCTTTGAAGTCGATTTCCGTGCCGGTGAACTGCGCAAGCAGGGCCGCAAGGTACGGTTGCAGGATCTGCCGTTCCAGTTCCTGACCGTGCTCCTGGAGCACCCCGGGCAGGTGGTCACGCGCGACGAACTGGTCCGCCGCCTGTGGTCGGAGCACGCCATGATCGACGTGGACAATGGCTTGAATACGGCCGCCAAGAAACTGCGCCTGGCGCTGGGAGACAACGCCGAAACGCCGCGATTTATCGAGACGCTGCCGCGCCGGGGTTATCGTTTCATCGGCGTGATACAAGTGGTTCAGCCTGTGGAGCCCGCCGATGGCCCTGCCGTCCCTCCCACGGTGGACGACCCGCCGCCAGACGCTCCCCATTCCCCCGCCGCGCCCACCAAGCTGGAACCGATGCAACTCCGGCCTTCCCGGCGCGCGTGGCTTGCCGTGCCCGGCGTCATCCTGCTCAGTCTGGCGGCGGTCCGGCTCCTGGCGCCCTCCCGTTCGCCCGCCACGCTGCGGACCGTCCAACTCACCCACACCGGAAGCGTGGAACCATTCAATGGGATATTGACGGACGGAACGCGGATTTACTTCAACGAGCGTTCCGGGGGCAAATGGCCCGTATCTCAAGTTTCAGTTGAAGGCGGTACGCCGTCGCCTTTCCGGACGCCCCCTGGACAGGCGGAATTGCGCGCCATTTCGCCTAACCGATCCGAGTTGCTGGTCAGCATCGCCCAAAACAATGAGGAAGATGCGCCTTTGTGGATCATTCCTACCGTAGCCGGAAGTCCCCGCCGGCTGGGCAGCGTGCTGGCGCACACCGCGATCTGGTCGCGAGACGGGCGCACCATCATTTACGGTTTCGGCCCCGCGCTTTTCCGCGTGAACGGCGACGGGACCAATCCCCGCAAACTGACCGATCTGCCCGGCGTGCCGTTTTTTGTCCGTTCTTCGCCGGCGGGACAGCCGGAGATCCTGCGGTTTACCATCGTCGGCCCGTTGTATGCCGTCTGGGAATGCTTCGCCGATGGCTCGGGACTGCGCCGCTTCGCCCCAGCCAACTCCTGGGCCGAAACCGCCAGGGGCGCGCTCAGCGCCGGTTGGACGCCCGATGGAAAGTATTTTCTCTTCCAATCGAGGAACGATCATGGCACGGGCATTTGGGCCGTCCGCGAGGGCCGGGACCTCTTCCATCCGTTTGATCGGCGGGCCTTCCAGCTCTATTCCACCCCAACCGACTTGGGAGTATCGATTGTCAGCGCGGACGCCAAGAGGTTGTTCTTTGCCATCGGCCAGGAGAGGCGCGATCTGGTCAGCTACGACGCGAAGAGGAAGCAGTTTCTGCCGTTCCTGTCCGGCGCTGCCGTGCGCGGAGTCACATTCTCAACAGATGCCCAGTGGGTGGCTTATGAGACCATCCCGGAAGGCACATTGTGGCGCAGCCGGGCCGATGGCAGCGAGCGTTTGCAACTCACCTCGCAACCGCTGCGCATCAGCGAACCGCGCTGGTCGCCCGATGGACGGCGCATCGCCTTTACCGGAGCCCGAACCGGCACGGAAGACCACAAAGTCTACGTGGTGCCCGCCGACGGAGGGTCGATGGAAGCGCTCCGCACGGATCCGTATCGGGCCAGTGGTCCGTCCTGGTCGTCCGACGGCCAAGCCCTGATGTTTGGCTGTTGG
>JBEKFD010000422.1:0-2655 GCA_050013495.1 Occallatibacter sp.
GGTGGTATCGCTGAATCGCGCGGTCGCGGTGGCTATGGCGAGTGGGCCGGAATCCGCGCTTGGGATCGTGGATCGGCTGGCGGCATCGAGCGATTTGGATAGCTATCACCTGCTGCATGCTGCGCGGGCCGATTTGTTGCGGCGCATGGGGTCGTACGAGGAGGCGGCTAAGAGTTATCAACGCGCGCTGGAACTGGTCACCAACGATAGCGAGCGCCGTTTTCTGCAGCGGCGGCTGCGGGAAGTACAGGGTTCGATGGAGTGAGACCGTGGAGATGAGCACGGCCTTGGAGCGCGTCTCCCTGGGAGAGGAGATCACCATTGCACGGGACGGCGAGGCAATAGCCCGCCTAGTTCCGGCTGCGCAACCGCTGCGTCGCAGGCAACTCGGCTGGGCGTCTGGCGAGTTTGCCGTACCCGATTTCGACGCGCCCCTGCCGCCCGGCATCGAGGAAAGCTTCTATCGATGAAGTACCTGCTGGACACACATGCCTTCCTGTGGAGCCGGACAAACTTTCGAACCTAAGGCGGCGGAGGCATGTGAGACCGGTGAACTCTGGCTGAGTGCGGCAAGCGTGTGGGAAATCGCAATCAAGTCGCAGATTGGCCGGCTCCCGCTACCTGAGCCGGTGCGTGATTTCGTGGGCAGGCAGCTTCGTGCGGGCCGGATCACGGTCCTGCCGATGAACGCCAGCCACGCATGCCGCGCAGGAGAATATTAATGCTTGCGGCGCAAAGCCTTGAAGAAGGCTTGCCGCTGATTAGCCGAGACCCTCAGTTTGTGGCTTATTCAGTTGAGCTCGTTTGGTAGGGAGCAAGGAATGAGCCCGCAGCAGGTGTCCCGATGAGTCGGGACACGGCACGCTAAGAGCGTGCGCCACGTATTATGGTGGACACTGGAGCCACATGCGCACGTTCTTCCTGTTCCTCTCGCGCCAAAAACAGTTACGGAAATGGATGGAGACCTCCCGTTGGGCCCGACGGCTGTCGGCCCGCTTCGTGGCGGGCGACAATCTGCCCGACGCCTTGGCCACTTGTCAACGGATAAATGCCGAAGGCATAGCGGTCACCCTCGATCATCTGGGCGAGAGTGTCACGTCGCTCGAAGAAGCGGTCGCTTCGCGGGACGCTTATCTGCTGGCACTCAAGGAAATCGAGAGGCTGAAGATCAATGGCAACATCTCTTTGAAACTGACCCAGTTCGGTATGGACCTGTCGCTTGAAGAATGCAGCGCCAATGTCGAGGCGTTGGTTAGACTGGCGGCCGACCTGAAAACCTTCGTCCGGATCGACATGGAATCGAGCGAATATACCGACCGGACGCTCGACCTGGTGGTGAGCCTGTACGAAAAGTACAAAACTACCGGCACGGTGATCCAGTCGTACCTGTACCGTAGCCGCAAGGATGTGGAAATGTTGTCCGCACGCGGTATTCGCGTACGTTTGTGCAAGGGCGCCTACCTGGAGCCGCCCTCGGTGGCGTTCAAAAGCAAGGCGGACGTGGACCGGAATTATGTGGAGCTGGCGAACCTTTTGCTCGAGTCGGGCGTATATCCCGCTATAGCCACGCATGATGAGCAGATCATCGAGCAGACCAAGCGCTTCGTGGAGTCGCGCCACATCCCGCGCGACTCCTTCGAATTCCAGATGCTCTATGGCATCCGCCGCGATATCCAGAAACGCCTGGTTAACGAAGGCTACAGGTTACGGCTTTATGTTCCGTACGGCCAGGCGTGGTATCCCTATTTCATGCGGCGGCTTGCGGAGCGGCCGGCGAACGTCTTCTTCCTGGTGCGCAACCTGCTGCGAAGTTAGGTCTCTGCGAGCCGGAAACTTAGCATTGCGTGGCGGCATCTAAGCATACATGCGGTACTGGGCCTACTTGACGGCAAAGATCGGTCTGTGCGCAACTCTGATGTACGGTTTATTGCGCTGGCTCAATACCTGGCCGCTGCCCCCCAAGTTCCATAACTACACTCCGCCGCGTTTCACCTACGACCTGTCGTACACCTTGCTGGCGGGTCTTTGGCTGCTGGCATGCTTCGGACTGTTCTACCTGTGCATCTGGGACCAGCGATACCGATGCCGCGTCTGCCTAAGGCGCCTGCGCATGCCCATCGAAACCGGGTCGTGGAGCCGCATGCTCTTCCTCGGAACGCCGCGCATCGAGTACATTTGCCCCTATGGGCATGGCACCCTGAAACTTGCCGAACTGCAAATCTCCGGCCTGGAGAATCCGGAATGGAGCCCTCACGGCGAGATTTGGGACGAGTTGTTCGCTTCCGCGCGTGACACGGACGACCGGCCGTGATCGCCACCCGTTTGCGGCAGGTCGCGGGGATTGCCGTACTGGCTGTTCTTGGAATCCTGGGCTTCCGCCTTATCCCCATTTACCTCCACAATCAGGAGTTGCAACAGTTCGTGGAAGACGTGACACATCGTGCCACGGCCCCCACGAGTTCCGACGATGTCCTGCGCTCCTGGGTCCTAGCGAAAGCCGCCGATCTGGGTCTCCCGGTAGTGGCCGATAACGTGCATATTCAACGTTCCGCGGAAACTGTGCGCATCGCGGTGCGCTACACCGTGCGTGTGGATTTGCCGCTCTATACGGTCGACCTGCATTTCTATCCGGGCGCCGGTAGCCGGTAAACCCCG